>PMIL01000234.1 GCA_003157075.1 Bacteroidales bacterium
GTACCGGAGAATATGCTTTTTTGATATTCCAGAACTCGGGTTTTTTCCTTCGCCAGGTATCTGTGATCCCCCATTCTCCGTATCCGACAGTACTGCCTGGTTTAGCACCATTACAACTGTCGGGTAACATGAAGGTTTCATCTATCATTCCCCAGATTGCTCCGCCGATACCTCCCTTCGCCTCAAATACCTTCATCCACATGGTATCCAGTCCAATTCCCCAAAAATCTCTTACATTCGGATCTTCTTTTAGGGTTGGATTATTATAACATGATATAGCAGCCCATTCGTCAAATAAAACTGGCATAGACTTGAAATCAAAATTTTTAATGCTGTCCCCATATAAATTTAACAAACCTTTCGTGTTTGGGTAATGTGCACTTAATATATCCGTTACCTTTACACCAAGGGGAGCTGTTCCGGAATAGCAGAACATTATCGGACGAGTTGAATCTANNATTATCGAAGGGTGGTTTATGGAATTCTTTACCATTTCTCTTATTTGTGATAGGTACTGTCCCTGGAATTTAACTGAATCCTGAGTACCCCCTGGACCATATCCACTAGATCTCCATGTATTTACGAAACATACCGCTGACTCCGATTCCACATAAACTCCATATTTGTCGCACAGGTTTAAAAAATTCTGAGTAGGCGGATAATGTGAAGTTCTGATAAAATTGATATTTGATTCCTTTGCAAGTAAAACATCTTTAAGATCATATTCCGGTGTTGCCACTCTTCCCAGTAATGGATGAATATCGTGGCGACAGGCGCCCCGCAGCTTTACTATTTTACCATTTATCCACAATTGATTATCAACTATCTTAACTTCCCTGAAACCAAAATTAAAAGCTTTTTCCCATACCAGCTTTTTGTTTTCAGTATAGGAAATATATAAAGTGTACAAATTAGGATGCTCTGCATCCCATTTTAAAGTGTTGGGTAATTTATTAACCAGATGAAAAACAGAATCTTCAACAGAAATTCTATTTATCTTCAACTTGACATTTTTATTTTCCTTATTATACAGAGCCAAACTTATTTCAGCATTTTTTACACCGGGCTTAATATGCCCTTCTACTGATAGATCGGCATTTAAATAAACTGAATCGAAAGCAGTAGTAATTTTTACATCTTCAGGATAGGCATCAGGCAAGGCCAATAAATAAGCATTGCGCAATATTCCCCCTATGAGGTGCTTTGCATAACCGCTAGCATAGGATATTTCGTTTGATCTGTCGGTAACTTCAACAGTCAGCATAGCTTTTTCTCCGGGCTTTACAAATGGTGTAATGTCGCATTGCCAGATGGTAAACCCTCCGGAATGATCTCGCACAAAATTACCGTTTACCCATATCCTTGCATAACTATATACCCCATCGAATTGCAATACAATTTTTTTGTCTTTGTAATCCGCCGGAATAACAATTTGCTTTTTATATGCGAAAGGCTTATCGTGTTTAATAAAGAACGCCTGCATAGTACATTCTCCCGGCACCTGAATGGGTTTCCAGTTTGAGTCTAATGAATCCTGAAGCCAGAAATTTTCAACTGGATTAGTATTAACTTTCCATTCCCCATTTAGAAGAATAACAGGATCAGATACCCCGTCGATAAAATAATTGTTCAGTTTTGATTGTTTACAACCTGTTAACAAACAGAGTATTACAGCTAGTCTAATAAATATTTTCATAATATGGCGTCGGTGAATTAACCGATTTTGGTATTTTTTAAATCATGTAGTCGTGACAAGCCTTTATGTAAGCTTCAATATTCTCCCAGGGAACTTCCGGTTCCAGTAAATGGGTCGGACAACAAAAGAGCCCTCCTTTTTTGCCGGCAATATCCAGATTTCGGAAGACTTCCGCCTGTACTTCCTCCGGAGTACCATATGGCATCAGTTTTTGTGTCCCTATAGTACCATTAAAGGAAATCCGGTCGCCATATTTCTGATGGATCTCTTTAAAATCCATACATTCAGGTTGAACAGGATTTAAAATATCGACTCCTATTTCAATCAGATCGTTTATGAAAGGTTCTATATAACCACAGGAATGATAACTGATCAAAATATCAGGATTCTCGGTTTTCACTGCATCTATTACCTTTTTTAATCTGGGTTTGAGCCAATGCCTGTACATCTCTTCGGGAAACATAATTGTTTCCTGTGTCCCGATGTCATCACCCATTCCAATTATATCAGCGCCAGCTTTTGCGAATATTTTCGCCCGGTAGCACGCTTTTTCAGTAATCAGATCAAGCAGGTAGGTCGCTTTTTCGTCTTCCATAAGCATATCTACCATCAGATTTTCCATGCCACGCAAATACCAGGCAGTCTCCCAGATAGTACACTCAAACCAGATGAATACAGCAAGACCACGCTTTTGTACTTCCTTTATTTTATCTTCGATTGGAGTAAAATCAACTTTAGTGTAATCAGGCCATGGATAAGCTCTAAATTCGACCAGTGAAGACATGTCTTTCAATGGATGATGCATTTTGGTCATATGCATTGAATTCGGACTGCTTTCATGGGCTATTCCCCATCCATCGAATTTAACCTCGTATTGAAAACCTTCAGGATAATACTGATGCCAATTGATGGTATTGCGATCGGGTAACATATCCAGGTTTTCAAAATTCCATGAAAAACCCGGGTCGACCACAATACGGTAAGGGAAGTTAAAATGATCCTGATAACTTTTGGCTTCCGGATACCGGTGTTTAAATTCGTTTTCCAATGATGGGCATAGAATAAAACCGGTTGGTACCTTTTCATAACCTTTTCTGTGATAAACTGATAATAAATTTTCTTTGAGATTCATATGTACTTTAGAGTAATGTCTAATTACTAAACATGATATACAAAGCTAATAGAATGAAGGTAAATTAACGAATAAGAGACTGGGAGAATCAGATTATTATTTTACCTTGAAACTTTATTATCTCAATTCAGAATAATGCAACAATGATTAATACCACCATAAATTTCGACTAATTTATATGAATACATCTATTGTAAATTTTTCAACCATAGATTATATAATATTTATCGTCTATATGGCAATACTTGTTCTTGTGGGACTTTGGGTTTCGCGCACAAAGAAAGGACAAGTAAAAGACAGCGATGACTATTTTCTGGCCAAACATTCTTTAACATGGTGGGCAATCGGGACAACTCTTATCGCTTCCAATATTTCGGCAGAACAATTTATCGGTATGTCGGGTTCCGGGTTTAAAAGTGGTATCGCAATAGCTTCTTATGAATGGATATCTGCAATCATGTTGATTATAATTGCTAAATGGTTCCTGCCNNGTATTTATCAGTAAAAGAATATATACAATGCCGCAATTTCTCGAACAGCGATATGACAGCAGGGTGAGAACAAGTTTAGCTGTATTTTGGCTGGCACTTTATGTATTTGTAAACCTGACTTCTGTTCTCTATTTAGGTGGGTTAGCGCTTAAAACCGTATTCGGCATTTCATTAGAATATGCAATTTACGGACTGGCAATTATCTCGGCAATGTATACCATATATGGAGGACTTACTGCAGTCGCCTGGACAGATGTAATCCAGGTATCTGTTCTTATTATTGGCGGATTTATCACTACGATACTTGCTTTATCTGCTATTTCAGGGGGTCATGGCCCTTTGGCAGGTTTTGCAGATATGATGAAACAGGCTCCTGATAAATTTCATCTTATACTGGCAAAGAATAATCCTGAATTTACGAATCTGCCCGGTATACGGGTAATACTCACCGGACTCTGGATTACAGGCATGAGCTATTGGGGTTGCAGCCAGTATATTACCCAGAGGGCTCTGGCTGCAAAAAGCATGAAAGAGGCTCAGCGGGGACTTATTTTTGCCGGATATCTGAAAATACTGATGCCATTTATTGTTGTTTTACCGGGTATTGCAGCATTTGTATTAAGAGCCGATATCACGAAAGCCGATCAGGCATACCCCTGGCTGGTAAATTCCTTTATTCCTGCAGGTATAAAAGGCATTGCACTGGCAGCTCTGGCAGGCGCCATTGTATCTGCATTGAGTTCAATGATTAACGCTACAGCAACAATATTTACTTTTGATATCTATAAAAAGTATATTAAGAGAGAAGCCACCGAGAAAAATATGGTACTCACAGGCAGGATCAGTAGTTTCGCTGCTATTCTTATTGCTGTCATAATTGCCCCGGCACTTAAAAACCTTGATCAGGCATTTCAATTCATTCAGGAATATACCGGTTTTATAAGTCCTGCTATATTCGCATTGTTCTTCTACGGATTATTCTGGAAGCGTGCCACATCAAATTCAGTGCTGATTGCCGCTGCTATCAGTATTCCTGTTTCTGCTCTCTTAAAATATATCTTCCCTTTGTTGCCTTTTCTTGACAGGATAGGTGTTGTGTTTTTAATTATCAGTGCAGTTATAATTGTTGTTTCACTTCTCGAATCAAAGAAAAATCATCCTGGAGCAATTGAATTGAAAAAGGATCTATTCAAAACCGATTGGGTGTTTAATATTGGAGCGACAGGCATAATGCTTATTCTGATTGCACTGTATATTGTGTTCTGGTAAAGAAGTTCAGGACTGACTTATTTTTTACAATTATTTACCCCAGATTTTTAATGTGAAGGCATATTTACAGGGAGCTGTCTCTGGCAGCTGAACGGTTAATCCATTCTCATTCTGTGTCCATTTCAATGGTTTTGGATAACCAAGTAATGTTATTTTACTGATATTTCCTAACCATAGCTTTTTACCCTTTGGAAACGACTTTACTGTGATTTCCTTTCCAGGCCAGCCCAGGAAGATAGCATAGAGCTTATCTCCTTTCTTTGTGAAGCGGATATCTTCAGCTTTGAATTCAGTACTTTTTGATTCTGTGTAAAAACCTTCCTGCACAACTGTCGGGCCTTCACCGAACACATCGAAGGGTCTTGTTTCATATATTGCTTCTCCATTTAGTTTAAGCCAGTCACCTATTTCCAGAATACGTTCCTGTACTTCTTCGGGGATAGTGCCATCAGGCCGCGGACCGATATTTAACAGAAGGCAGCCGTTCTTGCTTACAATGTCTACCAGCTCATGAACTAATCTTTCGGCTGTTTTATAATCGGTATCAGTGACGTAACCCCATGAATTCCAATCCATTGAATCATCATTAAGCCATGGAAACGTTGTCAGGCCCGCCATGCGTCCGCGCTCCAGATCCACAACTCCGGAACCTGCAGCAAAATTTTCACTTTTGTAAGTAATTGTGACGTCACGTTTCCATGCAAAAGCTTTATTGTAATAATAAGCAAGTAAGTCCTTTCTGCACTGCTCATCGATAATTTCAGACCTGTCGTCGAACCATATCAGATCGGGCTGATAATTGTCAATAACCTCTTTGATCTTGTTCACCCAGTACCGGCTGAATTCGATAGTTGGCATCGGATCGGGATGGTTATATCCATGAGTATCAAAAGCATCAGCTGAAGGGACAACGGGTCCATAGATACCATCCAACCCGTTAAAGTCAGGATCAGAAGCATCGGTGGTTTTGTCCCAGGTCGGGTACCAGCCCCATAGCCACTGGTGATGAAAAGTCGCAATAAACTTGAGATTTTGTTTACGGATAGCTTTCGCAAGTTCACCAACTATATCCCTTTTAGGTCCCATTTTTGCAGCATTCCATTTTGTCAATTTGCTGTCCCACATTGCGAAGCCATCAGCGTGCTCAGTTACCGGACCCGCAAAGCGGGCTCCGGCCCTGGCAAAAAGCGATGCCCATGCGTCCGCATCGAATTTCTCACCAGTGAACTGCGGAATGAAATCCTTGTAGCCAAACTTCAATAAGGATCCGTACTTCTCAAGATGATACTTGTTCTCTTTGGAGCCTGATTTGTACATATCGTGCGGATACCACTCAGATCCGAAAGCCGGCACTGAATAAATACCCCAATGACAATATATTCCAAACTTGGCATTCAAAAACCATTCGGGTGTTTTATGTTTTTGCAATGACTCCCAGTCATTTGTGTAAGGTTCTGTCTGTTCAGTCTTTTTTTCCTGACCATACAATAACATTGTAGTACAAAGCAGTGCGATAAAAATTATTCTTTTCATTATAAAAATATGATTTTTTCAATAATGCAGGGATTCGGGTAATGTAATACAGCAAAACAGTGTGATGAAACCTAAGGAATTGCTAGTTGATTTTTGTAGTTATATCAGTGGTTCCCTCAAATGCGGGAGTTATTATAAGTTTCTGAATAATGTTTCCATTTTTTTCAGTAAATACCCACAATGATGAAGCAATATCCAATATGCCTTTTAAGGTGACAATGAGCTGGTTTCGATCTTTATCATAAGTCACACCGCTAATAAAGGAGGTTTTCGTTGTCCTTACAATCTTTAAAGCATCGTCAGTAGTCAGATATACCGGATTATAGTTTTTTAATCCTTCAGTTACTAACCGGATTTCGCGCTCCCAGTTCTCAGGTTTGATACGATATATGTAGTCAGTCTCATGTGTAAACAAAACTGCCATACTCATACTGTTTAACGCTCTTTTCAACTCCTGCAAACCACGGTCAACAGTAGCTTCCACATCATTATCAGGAGCCCATTCATAACCTGCAACATCCCTGATTTCCGTAAAACAATTAAAGAAATTGCATCCTTTAATCCTCGTAAAATCGGCGTAATATAATGGATTAGTACCCCTGAATTCAGGTGAAGGATTCGCAGTACTGGGGCCGGGTTTTTCATAAAGCCGGAAAGGCCCCTGCTTAACCCATGGCACAGTATCGTTCCATGGCATATCAGCATCCTTTAGCTGGGCAATAAATTGCATACCCCATTTTTTTGAAACACGGTCAATTACATTACTTCCTGTTTCATACCAATGCGGAAGAAAATAGGTTGATTTAGGCAGCGGTTTATGTGCTTCATACCAGCTGTCGACAGCGTCCAAACCACGCTTTGCTTCAAAATCACTCCATGGCCGGTTATGCTGATGATCATAATAAATGAATTCATCATAGTCTGTTTCACGAAATGGCAGGGCATCGGGGTAATAATAAAAACCTGCATACAAATCGTGTTTCCTGGTTTGCCAATTTTCTTCCTTATTCAAAGTTATCCAACCATGTCTCGGCGGCCTTCCGAAAGCATGAGGTGAAGCAGTGGCATTGCCATCCTGAATATATTTTCTTAATTCAACTATTGCCCGGGGGTTGAGGTTATAAATAAATAATCCCAACCAGGGCTTAAGTCCAAATTTATTACTGGTATTAACCCAGTAAAGGGGATCTTTATGCCATAGCTCTCCCCTGCCGGCTACATCATCAACGCGCATAGTAACAATAGGAGGAAGTCCGCGCATCACGAACGGTTTCCTGGCAGCCCAAACAATTGAACGCCATAAACAATCGTCTAAACCACCCAAAGGTCCCAGAATCCTTATCTGCATCCAATCCTGTGATGACCACTGCACAATGCGGCCCTTTCCTAATTCTGAGGACCAAATAAACGGTTTTCCATCAGCGCTTACCAATATTTCGGCGGATGATGTTTCGTAATTAGTCAAGTGAAGATTTTCGAACATTTTGAGTTTTTCTCCAGCATCATGTAATGCTGTGATATAATGATCCGGTTTATTGAATACCAATGTGTCTGCATCAAATGGCTTAGCTGATTTCCCTTTAAATTCTGTAAATACCGCAGGATCGAAACTAACAACTCCTGCTCCTTCTTTAACCGATTTCGACAAGCTTTTAAACAAGTGTCTTTCAAGACGTCTATCTGAATTTGTTACATTGGCATGGCCCAGAATAATAACAAGGTATTTGTCTATATTGTCAGGCATATCAGCTTTCGCCAGATCAAGTGTATCAAAAGGGATACCGAAATGAGACATATACGGCATCAGGTAGTGTTCGCTCTTAATATATTCAGAACCACTGGAATTCAAAATTATTAAGACCTGCCTGGCAGGCTGCGAATGATCTGGTTTGCAATTGATAAGAAGCAATAGACATGACAGTGTCTGTATAATAATATACTTCTTCATTATGTAACTGATTAAGTTTTATTTTTTATGAATGCGTTTCATACGTGGATCAACCCAATTTAGGTGATATATTTCAGACGTAAATATTTCTGTTTATCGTCGTATATCATTAATATTATGTCATTTAAGAGTAGTGATGGTCGAAATACTATTCTTAGGAAGCAATAGCCGGATTGTATGATTATTGATTGATGGGTCTTTTTTCTCAGAACAGTTGTCGGTTTTGTCAGTAACGAAATGATGTAATGTTTTTGAAAGCGAAGAAGTGCCAATATCATTCAGGTTTATCGACATATCAATATCCGATTCAATGGCATTCATGATTAGTACTGTATAATCATTACCGTCAGGTGAAACAAAAGCCAGTATATTGATATTGCGGAATGGGTCGTGCCATTGTTTGTAAACATCAAATTTTGTTGGCTTTGGCGCTGTGGTTTCAACCATTTTCCAGCCGGGTAATACGAATTTGTAAACCTGTTTGGCTGCATAATAGCGCTTTCTGGGGGCGTAAGTCCAGTTAACTGTATCTGTCTTAAGTAGTCCGTATTCTGCCCAGATTGTATCGTGTGCATGAAAATTATCAAAAGCATCCCAGGCAACATTAGCACTAAATCCATTGCTTAAACTTTTCATCAACCTTCGTGTGGAACGCCATGCAAACTCATACTCGATTTCAAATGTCTGATCAAGATCACCATATTCGGTCATCCAGGCTGAAGCATTCCTGAATGCGCTGTGCTTAATTTTCCCCGTAAACCCTGATTCGTTGGAATCGGACATATCACTAAAATCACCATCTCCGTAATCATGTGTACCAAAAGCGTGAATCCGGCTGACATAACTGGAATCGGAAAGCACAGCCTCCAGCTCATCCAATCTCCAGTGTGAGTCGTCAATAGCTATTAAATTAATATCTTTTAAGCCATTGGCGTCAAGCTTCTTTATAATAGCCCGGGTAGCAGTAAGCATATCGACTCCATTGATTTTTGGTCCTTCGGGATAGCCCAGATCGGTCTCGTTAAAAGGAGCAAGTAAGCTGAATTTAAGTCCTTCTTTTTCCCTGGCCCATTTCAACATGCTTACCACCATTTCAGAGTAGCCGTCAAAATCAACCAGTGTATTCCACTCGCCCGTCTTTCCCAAACCGGGATTAATACGACCGCTTACATTGAAAAAGGGTTCAATACCTTTTTTGTTCAAATAACGGAATGTTTCCCATGCGTTAGAAAATACCTTTGATCGATAAACACTGTCGAGGTATGCTTCCGCCCAGGTCCCGTTGGCTTGTCTTTTTGCCGGATCGAGCCAATTGGCCAGACCAACACAGTCAAACCTGAAAAGTGTCGAACCAAGATCATCTGTCAGCATATCAAGGACAGGTTTCAGTTTTCCATTCCGCCATTGAGCAGGAGTGATATTTACTCCAAAGCCGTCAACTTTCAAAAGTGATTTTGAAAGGTTCACATTTATCTGTTTAGTGATGTGATTTCCTGGTCTAGGAGTACACCCGGTTAAGCTTCCTGCAATCAGGATAGTCAGAATTGAATATTGTAACAGATGAACTGGTTTCATATTGGTTATTTAACGGTTTATACTAGTTTAAAATAGGTTTGTCATCTTGATTTTTTACTTTTTCACTTTCCGTTTAACTGAATTTTTCCAGAGAAATTCTTCTTCAATATATATTATACTTTGACCAGGTTTTGTTTCTTTCTCAATCTCGCTGATAAGGAGTTTAATTGCCTGAAATCCCATTTTCCTGGGATCCTGATTAATAACTGTTAATTGAGGATCAAAGAAGTCGGTGATTTCATTGAATCCAAATCCAAATATTCCAATATCTTCCGGGATCCTCAGACCAGCTTCCTTTGCAGCTTTATAAGCACCCAGGGCAACCCTGTCGTTAACTGTAAAAATGACTTCAGGCAAGTCACCGGACCTATTCAGTTTTTTAAAGGATTCATAACCATCTTTCAATTCAAAGCCACTTTCCAGGGTCCATTCTTTCCTTATCGGGATCTTGTTTTTCGAAAGAGTTTCTATATATCCTTCCGTTCGTTCCCTTCCGATATTTGTATTTGAATACCCTGCAAAATTTGCTATTTTGCTATATCCTTCCTGTAAGATAAGGTTTAATGAATTTGTAGCTCCCAGATTATCATTGAAGATAACTCTGGAAAACTTCATATTCTCAAAAGCCCTGTCAAAAAATACCAGCGGGATCTTCATTTTTTTAACCGTTTTGAATACCTGACTGTCTGTAGTTTCCTGTGAGAGGCAGACAAGTAATCCATCAACCCTCATTCCAATAAGATTCTCGATGTTTTTCCTTTCGATGTCAGATTTTTCCCTGGAAACGGTAAGAATAACGTGATAATTATGCTCTGTGGCATAATCGATCATACTGTCGGCGATATATGAAAAAAAACTGTTTTCGAGGTCCGGAATAACAATTCCTATGGTAAATGTTCGTCGTGAGTTTAACTGACGGGCAATTTGGTTTGGAACATATCCCATTTGCCTGGCAATCGCAATAATTTTTTTCTTCATTGCCGGGGATATGTCGGGATGATCACGCAATGCTTTTGAAACCGTCACTCTTGATATATTGAGTTTCTTTGCGATATCCAATTGTCTGACGTTAACCATTTTATTTTTTATTTTTAACATTAACCTTCATACCCGTCGTCATGCAGAGGAACAGCTATCTGACTGCCGAATAACTTAAACACATTAATACCTTATCCTTATTTTGACAGCTCCCGGCACTTCCTTTTCAGAAACCACTATCACATAACCGCCACCGCAACCGGAAGTAATAGCCCCGGGATAGTTTGTGAAATAATTTGTTTCCATATCTTTCATTATATCGTCAGGGACAGTCAATGGCAATATTTTTTTCCAGGATATCAGAGTATCGGACATTGCTTTTCCTAAACCTGAAATATCTTTCTTTAAAATGCTTTCCCAGCATCTTTCGCCAGCATCACCGAGATCCCTGATGAATGGTTTTTCCAGATGCAGCTCTTTCAAGGGATCATATCCGTCTGGTCGTGGTTTAAGAGGCACTAGATGAATAACGTCTGAAAGCCAGTCACATGTATCTTTGTCAACTGAAGACTGGATTTTATAAGGCCAGTACTCCCCATTGTATTTTAGCTCGTTAATACCTGGAAGAAGTAATCCTAAATGGTCCTGTGAGCCGGCAACATATTGAGTCCCCGGAGGGTTCTCTGCACCAAACAGAATTTTAGCATTTTCCAGAGGATTCCCATCCGGATACCTGTCACCCCATATTTTAATTCCAAAATCACGGGAACTGGTAGCAAGCCCTGATCTGCCGTTAAAATCCATTGTAGGCCAGATCTGTGCCACTACAACTGATCCCGGATAAATCTTAGAGACCCATGGCTGATCAATCCAACCTCCAGCCAGGCATAACCTGTAGGGGAACCTCATTTCCCTTTTTGTTTCTGAACTTGATCGCGCAGGTAATCCGGGTTCCGGGATTCGTTTAAGTACAACATATTCTACTCCCAGCTTTTTACAAAGATTCTCTTTATCATTTGAATGACCCTCATGGTTAACTACAAAGATATCGGGCTTTATCCTTTTAAGTTCCGGTTCAAAATCGAGCATACCAGTACCTGAAGCCAGACATGCTTCATAGACATATCTTATTGACCTAACAACGTACAACCGTTCTTTTTCAGAGAAAACAGGTTTCTTCCCTTTAAGTAAAAGAAGATTCCCATCCCTCCCGATTATTACATACAAATCACCGTAAGCTGAAGCTGTTTTGAAAAAAGCAATATGCCCTCCATGAAGAAGGTCGTAACAACCACTTACCATTACCTTTTTGGCTTTCATTATCCGTCATGGATTATTTATTATATTTACTTATCTGCTTTTTGCTTTTCGAGTCATCTAATATCTCTTCTTTTATCCAGTCATAAGTTTTTTTCATTCCATCTTTCAAAGGAATAGAGGGTTCCCATTTAAGGTACTGTTTTATTAAAGTGTTTTCGCTATTTCGTCCACGAACCCCTTTTGGAGCGTCGAGGTCATATTTCCTTTTAAGCTTAAAACCTGCAATATCTTCTACAATATCAACAAGCTGGTTAATAGATACCATTTCGCTGCTTCCAAGATTGAGAGGTTCTAAGATGTCACTGTACATAATATCCTGAATACCTTTTATGCAATCATCTATATACATGAAGCTCCTGGTCTGATGACCATCGCCCCAGATTATAATATCTTTTTCTCCTGTGATTGAAGCATCAATTATCTTGCGGCAAATTGCAGCCGGAGCCTTTTCCCTGCCACCATCAAAGGTGCCATGAGGGCCATAGACATTATGAAATCTTGCAACTCTCGTGGTTATGCCAAAATCTTCCCTGAAATGACGGCACATACGCTCACTGAATAGTTTTTCCCATCCGTATCCGTCTTCTGCAAGGGCCGGATAAGCATCCGCTTCTTTCAACCCGGGGCTATTGGTATCAGTTTGTTTTTCGCCATTGTAAACGCAGGCAGATGAGGCATAAAAGAACCGGTCAATTCCACAATCACGTGCTGCTAAAAGAAGGTGAGTATTAATGAGAACACTGATCATGCAGGCAGCTTTATTGTTTTCAATAAAACCCATACCTCCCATATCAGCAGCAAGGTTAAAGATCTCATTATAACCATTCACAGCATTGTAACAGTTTTCCCTGAGGCGCAGATCTAAAACCAGGTTATCAGCTTCATTTGAAACCTGATACCATTCATTCAGAGGCTTAATGTCCACTGCTCTTACACTGTGACCTTTTTTAATCAGCTCTTTAACAAGGTGTCCGGCAATAAAACCCCCTGCACCTGCCACAACAATCTTTTTCATAATATAATAATTTATTTATTTACTTACACGATAACTTTCGCGATTAACTGAAATGTAAAAATATTACTATTTTTCCATTTTCAATTTCATTTTTTGATTAAAATTTTGCAAGTAATGCATCAAAATGTGTCAAATGACTCATAAATCAATACCGTAATGCCTCAACAATGCCATAATTACTGGCACTGTCAAAGATGGAAAGCTTCTTCACCAGGATATAAAACCTTAATCCGGAAAAGATGATGTAAGTGTTTAGTCAGCGTCTCTTCCTACCAGGATTTATTTGTCGTTGATAAATCTGATATTCCTTGAGTAATGACCTGTCATAATATTGGGAGAGCTCTGTGTAACAGGTGTTCCGTACCGTCTTCCATTCTCAAAAGTTACGAATATTACTGAAATTTAGTTCTCGGGAATGGCAGTCCCGGAGAGGAAAGTTTACATACCTCCATTTGTTTCAAGAAGCAGGACTGAATGGCCGGGTAAATATACAGTCGACTCTCCTTTGGTTATAGCCTTTTCTCCCACTGAAATCATATCTTCAGAGTCAGAGGTACGGAATTCTGATAATTTATTCCCCGGGAGTCCTTTTATTGTCATATTCCTGGCTTTATCTGTCATGTTGGTCAGAAGAATAACTGTTTTGCCCGTACCGGTAAATGCAAGCATATCCATCGGATCAGGTCCGAAAGAGGCTAGTTCGGGATCATTGCTGGCTGTAAAAGTTTTAACGTAAAACTTCCCAGGGATTGCGGTATTCCAGAGTTTCCGGAATACATAGTAGAGTTTTGTTTTTGTGTTATTAAAGATAAGTTCTTCACCAGAGTAGTTTTTATTTTCTGTCGCCCCAAGCCAGTATATGTAGCAGTTTGCCTCCAGATATCCAATGTCGCGCATCATGGATCTTAACTGACGTATAGCTGAGATTGTAAGATCCTCCGGCTTGACAGTGCAGTTTTCTGTTTGCCAGATCTCATTCCCCTTTTTCAAATTATTCTTGAATTTCAGGATTAGATCCCTTGCCTCAACCGCTGTGCTGCCTCCCGATTGTGTTCCCTCATCGTACGAATGAAAAGCAATCCCATCGACGGCTCTTAGCAATTCAGGATCAGATTTCAATTCTGAAAGATCTTTTCCAAAATATTTAGCGATTGTATAATGATTATGATCAGGCCCATGAATCTTGACCATTGTCAGATTTGCCTCATCGAGAGCCTTTCGAAGTTTTTTCGTTACCCGCCTCCATTGTTCCGGTTCATAGGGGCATCCATCCCATATTGCTGCATAATCAGGTTCGTTCTGGATAGTAGCATAAAGAGGTGTACCAAGTTTTTTTACATCACGAAGATAAACCAGCACCTTTGTATAAAACTTTACATAGGCGTCTTCGAATTCGGGTTTAAGATGGTTTGGCTGACCATTTACTATCCCTAATGTATCATTAAATGTTTTCATGAACATTGGCGGAGACCATGTTGTGATAATCCATTTTGTAATTCCATAGCTTCGGAATGTTCCTATCTGATGTGCGATATTGCGGTCAATTTCAAAAGTGTTCAGGGTGCCATCGGGATTATCATAGTGAGGATAAATTTTAACTCTTACAACTGTCATCCCCAGATCACGGTATATTTCATCCTGTAATTTTTTATTATTGCCGATGCTGGCTCCCCAATCGATAAAACCCGGGAAACATCCCCATCCGGTAATTGGCTGGTTAACACTTCCTGACAGAGAAATAGTGTAGGTTGGAGCTCTTTTTGCCAATTCCTGTTCATTTATCACTTTCCCAGCAGCCTTCTGACTGGCATTTCCCTGTGCGTGACATTTCAATGAACCCGATCCAAACAAAAAAATGAACATAAACGGCAGGATTGATCTCAGAAAAAGATATTCATCTGAGTGTAAAATCATAATCCTCAGTCTGACTGGTTGTTTAAAGAGTTTCAATTGAGGAATTCTGAATAGAATAGTTAATTTATCATTCATCTCTTAGTTTTTTTATGCTAAAATGAATTCAGATAATAATGATCCCTGATTGAATCGCATTTATTGGAACTTTTCGTGACAAATTCCTGTACAGGATCAAATATAAATAAAAAGAGCCAAAACCCCGTTGTTTAAAAATATGATTAAATTAAGCAGGGAATAGTTTCAGTTTGTATCTTTGGGATATTGAACCTGTCGGAAATTTAATTCCAATAATAAAAAACAGCATTATGAAATTACTCTTAAGTCGTCCGCATTTATTCATGTACCTAAGTACTTTGCTACTTATTTCCTGTTCAACTAAAACATCTCATTACGGACCTGATATTTATACCCAGGATACATCCTTTAAGGTTGTCGGGTATCTTTCTGCAGAAAGTTTTAATCTGATAGATGATTTTGAACTCAACAAACTTACTTATCTGAATCTGGCCTTTGGCAATCCGGATATGGATGGAAATTTAATTTGCAGCGACAATGCTGATGTAAAGCCGATAGTAAAAAAAGGTCATGATGCTGGTCTTAAGGTTTTCATTTCACTGGCAGGAGGAGGCAGCCCTGATCAAAATCTATGGAAATCCCTGTTGCAGCCAAAAAACAGGTCATCGTTCATAAACAAAATAATTAAATATGTGGAAGACAATAATCTCGATGGAGTAGATGTTGATATTGAAGGTAACTTGCTGCCAACCATAGGTAAATTATATAATCCTTTTGTAACAGGGCTCAGGAATGCTCTGCATGCCACAGGTAAAGGGATTTCATCAGCGCTCGGGGCAGTTGAAGTCGATAGTGCAATAAGCAAGGAAGCTCTTGATGCTTATGATTTTATAAATGTAATGGTTTATGATAAAACTGGTGTTTGGAGACCAGGAGATGTTGGTCCTCATTCGCCTTACTCCTACGCTGAAGAAGCAATAAAATTCTGGACCGAAGTGAGAAAAATCCCTGCTCAGAAAATTATTTTAGGGGTACCATTCTATGGATTTGATTTTACTCCACCTGCCCGCTATATCTCATTCAAAGAAATAGTTGATCAAAATCCGTCATTTGGCTACGTGGACTCTTCTGGTATGAAATATTATAATGGAATTCCTACAATAGTAAAAAAAGTTGAATTAGCAAAAAAGAATCTGGGAGGAGTAATGATCTGGGAAATTGCATATGACATAAAAGGTGATATGTCTTTACTCCGGGCTTTGGATCAAGCTCTAAAGGCAGGTAATTGTCCTGTTTCTACTTTCTTCAAAGATGAAGATGGCGATGGTTTCGGTAATTTGATCAAACCCTTCGAAGCCTGCGAGGCTCCCCAGGGATATGTATCAAACAGTACTGACACTGACGATTCAAATGCCAAAATTCATCCCTGAGAGAATTCAAAGAGAAACATTACCAGAGGTAATTACTTTGAAATAGAAGCTCAGGCCGTAATATGAGATAATCTGAGGAAGAGTAACACACCTATGACAAATATTGGAACACTTCAACAAAAATTAATCTGGATCACAATTATAGTATGTCTCTTAACTTTTACAGCATCTGCTCAGGAGAACTGGAACCTTGTTAAAGAGGAAGCCGGAATTAAAGTATATACTAAAACCGAATCTGGTTCTAAATATAAAGCATTTAAAGCTGAAATGCAGGTAAGCTGTAAAATTGAAGATATACTTGAAGTTCTGAAAAATACAGATAGCATTAATAATTGGGTTGCTAATTGCAAAGAAGTAAAATTACTTAAAACGGAGGACCACGATCAGTACTATTATATTGAAACGTCTTTACCCCTTCCGTTTGAAAACCGGGATATGGTATATCACTTTCAATATATAGAAATTAACAGTGAACAAGAAAGAGTAAATGTTACAGGAGTACCTGATTATGTTCAACCCAGGAAAGGAATAGTAAGAATGGTCAAGACAAATGGCTATTGGCTCTTAACCTCAATTGATGCGCACAAGACTGAAGTAATCTACCAAATGCATGTTGAACCCGGAGGGTTAATTCCAGCATGGCTGGCAAACCCTTTCATTAAAAATGTTCCATTTTCAACTTTTAAGGAGCTCAGAAATATAGTCCAGAAAACAAAATAAAATCCATTCATTACTAAATACATAATATGATAAAGCTTGCCAGTCTGTTCTCGCTTAGGATTACCATTAAAGGAAACTCAAATAAAAGCGGATGAAATAGAAATTCAGATACGAAGCTTAATAAAGTAATTCGAGATAAAATTGGTAAATTTATTATGTTTTTCAGGCCACAGGTCAAGATGCGAAAAACGGATTTTAATATTACATTCTTTATCCTCTTTGCATTAGCATCGGGAGTGCTTATGGGATGCCTTAATACTGAAGGAAATCTGAAAATGAAGGGTAAAGTTCTTGATGAAAGAACAAAAACCGGAATTCCCTGGAAAAATATAATTGTTCAGGGAATAGTAAGCGGCAATGATAAATCGGAACCAATCGAAACCGGACAATTCTCTACTGACAGTTTAGGTTGTTTTACATATACATTGAAAAAAATCAAAGGTGCATATAACTACAATTTTTGTTTTGTGGGTGTTTCAGAATATGCTGTCACAATTCATAAAATGGCACTCTTCGACCTTGAAAGAAATGCAAAATATATAGTCTTTCCCCTGAACAAATTAGTGGATCTCACCATAAAATTAAACAGAAAGAGCAAAACACCTGTCTGTGATACTCTTCGTCTGTGTTGGGAATCGAATGGTGTATACGGAGGTTCACTGTATCCCTATGTAATAAATAACTATGGAAGAACAAATAACTCCGTCGGACTTACAACAGCTGAAGATTTAATATGGATAGGCGGAAACGTAAATTCTACAATAAATACCAAAGTCTTTGCAGACAAAAAGACAGAATTAACATGGGAGTTGTACCGAAGCGGAAAGAGAAAGGAATTCATTGACACAATAACATGCAAGAGAGATTTAGCAAACATTGTTTATTTTACATATTAAGAGAACACCCTGCACAAAATTCCTGGAAAATTTTATATCCACTCACTTTAAACTTATGTTAAAATGAAAATAACAATATTCATTATTTGCTTAGCTCTTTTTATAAATATCGGTTTGTCAGCTCAAAATAAAAAATCAATAACAGTTAAGGCAGGTACAAGGATTATAGACTACTTCCCTGTTTCTGAAAGATATCGTTATCCGGATTTTACTGATGGAAAGGTCATTTTTAAAAATGGGAAAATCATTCCTGGCAAATTGAATTACAATTTACTGTCAGGAGAAATGCAATTTATTCAATTAGCTGACACTCTATCATTGTCTAACACTAAGGATCTCAAGTCAATCGTCATTGCACAGGATACATTTTACTGTCATAATGGTTATTTGGAAATAATCCACAGTGGCAAGTTAAATGTCTATTTAAAACAGGCTATTGTAATTAAAGATATACAAAAGGAAGGTGCATATGGTACAATAAACAGAAGTGCAGCTTCTGAGTCATATGGATATGTGTTAACCAGTGGAAATACCGTTAATTTGATAGTCCGCGAAGATATGGTTCTTCAGAACACAGCGGAATATTTTTATTCAACACCGGAAAATGACTTTATTCGATTCAGTAAAAAAAATATAATCAATGTCTTGCCTGGAAAAGGAGATGATATCAGAAATTACCTCAAATCAAATAAGGTCGATTTTGAGTCCAGAGAGGATCTTTTAAGATTGGCCGATTTTGTGAGCAACCTCCTTCCGTGAAATTAACAAACATATCTCATTCATCCACAAAGCCTCTTTACAGGGTCGACGTTAAAAAAGGGCAGTTTGGTACGACTTTTGCGTATTTGGATTAATAATGAAAAATCAAAAAAACGGTAATATGAAAACTAGATTATATATAGTGGTATTGATCCTTTCAGTAGGGATAACCACAAGTTTTTCCCAGGGCAAAACCAAAGGGGACCTAAAAAAAGATAACAAACTGGATAAACGGACTCAGGTAGAAATGATGATAAATGACAGGGAATTCGTTTTTGTTCCACGAATAGCTTTGCCTGCAGGAATGAGACCTGTTAACATATCGGCAAACCAGTATGGAATAAAATTCCAACCTGACTTTATTGATAGTTATATGCCATTTTTTGGCAGGGCTTACAGTGCAGTTGCTTTCGGGAATGATACAGGATTCAGCTTCAAGGGAAAACCCGAAAAGTTTACGACAGAAAAAAGTAAAAGATCCTTTCAGATAAATGCATTAGTAAAGGGAGAAGCCGACATTTTCAGGCTTTTCCTTTCAGTAGGATCTGAAGGAAGTGCATCGCTTTCAATCTCCAGCGATAATCGCAGCACTATCTCCTATCAGGGAGAGATATTCGCTCCGGAAAAAACGGGGACTAAATAATTGAGCATGAAGTACACATGATTGCCACATTTTGTTCATGTTACTTAGCTTACAGAAAATTAATACATTTGATCCAAACTTAACAACTGATAACCTGTCTTTACACCTTGAGCTAATGAATGATAAAACCAAAATGCCGACTAAGGAACAAAAACCACGCATATTGTCATTAGATACTTTGCGCGGATTTGATATGTTCTGGATTATTGGAGGAGGCACTCTGATTGAAGTGCTTGCGAAGTGTTTCCCTGCTGCATGGCTTCAGGTACTCTCCCGACAAATGGAACATGCTACCTGGGCAGGGTTTCATTTTGAAGATTTGATATTTCCTTTATTCATGTTTATTTCCGGTGTAACTATTCCTATTGCTGTAATTTCAAAACTGGAAAAGGGTAGTTCTAAAAAGGAAGTGATTTTAAAAATTGCCAAAAGAATGCTCATTCTGATCGCATTAGGTATCATTTTCAATGGAACTTTACGTAATGGATTTTCGAACGCGCGATATGTAAGTATTCTGGGGCAGATCGGCATTTCCTATTTTATTGCTTCACTCATTGTTATTTACGCTAAGTCGCTGAAAAATCAATTGTTCTGGCTATGTGGATTGCTGATTGGTTACTCTGTTGTACAATTGCTGATACCTGTACCCGGGATTGGAAGTGGAATTTTGACACCGTATGGTTGTATAAATAGCTATATCGACCGGATGCTTTTACCCGGCAGGCTGGCATATGGCCCAGATGGAGAGATGGTTTCCGGCAATGGGGTTTTCGATGCGTTGGGAATACTCAGTATTATTTCGGCTATCGGGGTTACCCTGATGGGATATTTCGCAGGAATAATATTGCTTCAAAAAGATTCAACACCACAAAAGAAACTTCGTATTTTAGTGGGAATCGGTATCGGGCTTATTGTACTCTCACTTTTCATCAGTCCATTTTATCCTGTAATTAAAAAGTGCTGGACAACAACTTACAATATACTTTCAGGAGGTATTAGTTTTCTTTTGGTTGCTTTATTTTATTTCGTTATAGATGTTTTGGGATATAAAAAGTGGACATTATTTTTTAGGGTTATCGGCACAAATTCCATTTTTATTTATCTTATTGTTGTTGGCAACTTGTTGAATATTAGTTCCACAACTACTTCATTATTCGGTTGGATTATAAATCCGATGAGCGAAAATGCGGGTCAATTAGTACTTGTGATCGGCAACATAACTCTTGCCTGGCTTTTGCTTTATTTAATGTATAGAAAAAGTATTTTTATTAAGGTGTAATGCAATGAAGGCGGTACATAAATTAATAGATTTATTATTTTTAATACTTCTCATCCACTTTAATGCAAATTCCATGACCCGCTCTGAGGAAAAGGTATTCAGTGGATTTATGATTGATGCTCCCAGGGGTGTCGAAACTATTGAATATTATTTCAGGCTGATTGACTTTTGTCAGAAAGAAGGTATGAATGCCATTATATTCCGTCTGACAGATGACCAGGGGTCGGCATATCTTTTCACTTCTCATCCCGAATTGAAAATGTGTGAAGGAGCATTTTCAACAAAGGAATTAAAGACGATAGTTGATTACGCACAAAATCATGGAATAGAAATGATTCCGGAGATCGAATCCTTCGGACATTCCAGGTACATAACCCAAACAAAAAAATATAAGTCGTTGAGCGACAGCCCCTACGGGGAAGATTTCAATGCCCTTTGCCCCGTTAACGATTCAACATTAAATCTGTTGAAAGATCTTTATAGAGAGGTAGCTTCTATTTTTCCAAGCCAGTATTTTCATATTGGCTGCGATGAGGTAAATTGGGGTTCGGGTGAGTTGTCAAAAAAGGCATTGGAATCTAAAAGCAAACCGCAGATATGGGCAGAATATGTAAATAAACTGCATAGTTCCCTGAAAGATATCGGCAGAAAAACAATTATCTGGGGTGATGTTCCTTTGTACAACGATATTGAAGTGCTTGATTTGCTTGATAAGGACATGGTCATTATGGACTGGAATTACTGGGAAACCAACAAAGAGAAAATCCAAACCCTGGCTCAAACGGTTCTAAGTAAGGGTTTTAAACTGATTGGCTGTCCAGCTGTCAGTTGGTGCGCCTGGGGACCACGTGTTGGTGAAAAACAGTTTCAAAACATCAACGCCTATGCTGATGTTTATGGTAATCTGAACCATTCAAACAATCTGGGTATATTTCTATCGAACTGGGTGCCAAAGCGATACCTTCAGGGTAGCCAGTGGGACACTTACACTATTGCTGCAGAAATTCTTAGAAACAAAGGAAATTATCATTTTATGGCTGCGATCCCACAATTCGTTAAGGACCATTTCGGCGCGAAATATGATGCAAACTGGGAAAAGGTATACTCGGAAATTTACAGGGAAACGCCTCAATGGGGTTGTGGTCGGGATGATAGCCTCAAATTTTTCTGCTGGCATTCCGAGAAGGAAATCAAAGATATTGCAGTAGAAAATAAGAATTTGAAAAACAAGTTCCTTGAAATATCAAAGCTGCTAACGACCTGCAAAGAAGGAATCACTAAGAACAAACATGATTTTGAAGATCTTCTTTTAACTATTGAATTCATTGAATACAACTATAACAGGCAGAAAGACTTGCTTGATTTTATTCATTCAAAAGAGACTGATCCGGAATCTGTTGGAGCTTATTTGAAAAAAGTCGCTTCAGAGGATCAACAAATGCTGTCGAAAATCAACCTGGCATGGAGTATTGGCAGGCGCATCAAGCCAGGTACAGCTGATGAAGATTTTATGTGGTCGTTTAACCTGGGCGCAAGTTTTTCAAAACATCTGAATGAAAAACCCGAAGAATTTATGAAAATATTGAAGAATATCTAAGAAAAAGGCCATTGTAAATCTTCAATTTGCAATGGCTTTTTTTATTTAAAAAACCGCACACTTGTGCGTTTTTTTATATATAATCTCTTCCCCTAGGGCAGAGATTCCTGAAATGAGCGAAGCCATTACAATTTTTAAAATAATTCACAGTCATATATAATTTAGTTTCAGCCACTTATAAAAATACATCTTATCAATCATCTTTTGAATAGGTTTTATGGCACAACCTTTGGATAGGGATTATATAATGGAGAATTAAAGTCAATAAATTTAATTTTAAACTTACAACATAATAAAGCAAGAAACCATGTTTAACAAGATTGTTGTTCAAGAAGCACTGAGACGCAGCTGGGCACTGGAAACCAGATCAGGCTCTGTTCCGGCTATTACTGAAAATGAGCAGAACATAGTTAATTCATTGTTGATACATGACATTTTTGGTGGTGAAATACTAAGGACTCCAAAGAAAGATGGATGGCATTTTTATAATCGCATCAATGGTGAACGCATCGATTTTATGATTTCAGAATTTGACAAAAGCTCAGGTGACAATACTCTGGACGATATTCCTTCATCTCCTGAACAGACTCATGACTATTTTGAGGATGTGGACTATTCAAACTTTTTTATGAGGTTCGTAGGTGCATTTGAAGAGGTGGTAGGTCTTTGCTAATAATTACAGGCCATCAGTAGTTATTTACATCTGCTGGAATCGGAAATACAGGGAAAACGAAAATGACTCAAATAGAAATTGAACACAGGATAAAGGGATTAGAACTCGAACTAAGGATTCTGAGATCAGCTGAGGAGGAAATTGTAAGACAGAATGACGCACTTTCAAAGCTCAACCATTTTGCCATCGAACTTTCGAACATGTCTTACGAAGATAACCTGGAAGAACTGATCTCAAAGAAAATAAAAGAATTGTCAGGCGCTGAAGTATCCACTTTCTCTGAATTTGATCCTGAGAACCATATAACTTCTGTAAAGTGTATTGAACTTGAGCCGGGCATGCTAAATAAAGTAGTAAAACTTTTAGGCAAAAAAATTCAGAATATCCACTCTCCTATTAGTCAGGATATGTATGAAGAGATATCACATGACCTTGTTGGGTGGCGGAAAACTTTGCATGAGGTCAGCTTCGGAGCTATATCACGGCCTGTGGGTGCCTCAGTTCAGGCATTATTGAATATTGACCACTTCATAGGTTTAGCCTATATGACAGAGGGAAAACTTTATGGAACCTCGGTGCTGGGAATGAAGAAGCATCAGCCTGATCCTCCAAAAAAAATCCTTGAAAACTTCGTTCACCTCGCGGCGACGTCCCTGCAGCGTAAACAGATAGAAAAACAGTTGAAGATTAAAATCGAAGAATTAATAAACACAAATAAAAAACTCGAACAGTATGCTCATGCCAACGAAGAACTGGAACAATTTGCTTTTATTGCTTCTCACAATCTACAGCAACCTCTCCGGACAGTATCTAATTATGTTCAGATTTTCGAGGAAGATTATGCAGACAGGTTCGACGACAAGGCATTTACCTATCTGAAAACCGTAAAAGATTCAGTTTCAAGAATGATGTTGCTTCTCAATTCGCTTCTGGATTTTTCACGTATCGGGCGCAATATTAAACTGAAAAAGGTTAGTTGCAAACAATTGATCAACAATACAGTGGCTGATCTTGAGACTCTTATTACTTCAACTCAAGCCACTATAAAAGTTTCTGCTATGCCTGAAATAAGGGTCTATGAATCAGAATTCAGCCAGCTTATTCAGAATCTCATTATGAACGCTATAAAATTTCAGAAGCCGGGCAATAAACCGAAAATAATGATCAGCTCAAAAAAAATAAACTCAGGATGGCAGTTTTCAATAAGTGATAACGGAATCGGAATAGCTTCAAAATACTTTGAAAAAATATTTGAAATTTTTCAACGTTTACATAATGACTCAGAATATCAGGGGAGCGGAATCGGCCTTGCTTTCTGCAAAAAAATAGTCCAGCTTCACAAGGGAATAATATGGATAGAATCAGCAGAGGATCAAGGCACTACAATACATTTTAATATTGCTGATTTAGAGGAATAAATAGTCCGGGATTTCAGAGAATAAAGTAAATCAATCCGGGAACAACTTTTTCAGATTATGAAGAAAGAATTAAAATGTATAATGTTGGTTGATGACGACAAGTCAGATAATTTCTTTCATGAAAGAGAGATAAAAAAAGCAGCTTTATCAACCGTAGTCATTATAAGGGACTCTGCAATTGATGCATTAGAATATCTGAAAAGCATGAACGAGAAAAATGATCTTAAGCCGGACCTGATTTTCCTGGATATCAATATGCCAAAAATGAACGGGTGGGAATTCCTTATCGAATTCAGTCAGTTAGACCGCGTAATTCAAATAAATACAATGATAATGATATTGACCACATCCAATAATGTTACAGATAGATTCAGGGCGAAGGCATGGAGCTTCGTTTCAGGTTATTTAACAAAACCCTTAACCAAAGAAATAATTACAGATATCCACAAAACTTACTTTTTACAGAAAGACATTTAGTCTGAAACAGGGCAACAAAGCCGGCACATAAAGTTCAAATATCATATCCACAGTTTAAACAATCAGGTAATCCGGAGTAATTAAATTCATCGGACCATACAAGATCCCATGTCGGTTCATTTCTCTGGGCTGAACAACCCAAAAAACAGATTAACATGTTAAGTATATTTATTATCTTCATAATACTTATATCAAAAACCATCTTAAGTTATAATTATTTGTCGATTCTTTTTGACAACTTTAACTTTCAATAAGAGTGAGTTTTATAAGACATTGGATGGATGCAGAAATAACAATAATAGGTGCCGGAGTGATTGGCCTTGCCATAGCTGAAAAAGCATCCGGGGAGAATAAAAATGTTTATCTGATTGAAAAACACCCCTCTTTCGGACAAGAGGCAAGCAGCCGGAACAGCGAAGTCATTCATGCGGGCATTTATTATACCAAAGATAGCCTAAAAGCAAAACTATGCATTGAGGGAAAAAGACTCCTGTATGATTATTGCAGAAAATATGATGTTCCTTTCAATAACTGCGGAAAATTAATAGTTGCCACCACNNTTGATTCTCATTCGCTTATGAAACAATTTGAGACCAATTCAGTTAATAATGGCTGTCAGATTGCTTATGGAAGCGAGGTTACAGGTATCAGCCAGATCAAAAACGGATATAAAATAACCCTTTTTGATGCAGATAAGAAGCTTTACAGTTTCACAACCAGGATTGTTATAAATTCTGCAGGGCTGACATCAGATAAAGTTTCGGAAATGGTTGGTATTATTGATAAAAATCTGAAAATACTTTTTTGTAAAGGTGAATATTTCAGAATTAATCCTCCAAAAAACCGTTTGATAACACGGCTTGTCTACCCCGTGCCTCATCCAAATATGGAGGGTATCGGGATCCATGTGACGATAGATATGGGTGGAGGGGTGAAACTTGGACCGGATGTAAAATATCTTGAGTCAAATATTTATGATTATAGATTAACAGAATCAAAACAAGAAGCTTTTTATACATCAGCAAAAAAATTTCTGCCTTTCCTTGAGTTCGACGACATTGCGCCTGAAATGGCCGGTATACGTCCCAAAATACAGAAACCCGGCGAAGCGCTAAAGGATTTTTATATTATGGAAGAATCCGGGAGGGGGTATCCCGGATTTATCAATCTTATCGGGATGGAATCACCGGGATTAACATCCTCCATTGCAATAGCAAAATACGTGAATGGTTTGATCTGAAATGTCATCCCGAGTTTTAATACATTTTGCACATCGTGTTTTTATGATAAAATTGCAAGTGTCAGATTATGATTGACTTATCCAATATTATTATTAATCTATGATTTAAGTTTTTAAGAATCTATACAATATAAAAAAAGGCCATAGGCCTTATATATTTTAACATCGGGCTTCGCCCGCTATGGGGCTCAATAAGGTTTCGAATCTAATAAGCAGGGCGTTGCCCTGCTTTAGAGTATTATGCCACTGACGGGGCTGATCAAATAGAATCAGAAAAAGTAAAATGATTTCTTATCCTTTGCTTCTAAGAAGATTATGAAGATCAGCCATTTCGTCCCTGAATCTTGCAGCTTCTATAAAATCAAGCTCCACAGCTGCCTTCTCCATACTCTTTTTTGTCTTTTCAATAGCCTTTTCGAGAGCCTCTCTGTTCATATATTTTACAACCGGATCAGCTGCAATATCAGGTCTCTCAACTTCAATATAAGCTTTTGCCAGAGCACCTTTTCTGCTTAAGCCACTGAGGACAGAACCCGCTTTCCTTACTATCTGTGCCGGGGTAATACTCATATCTTCATTATATTTCATCTGTTTGGCTCTTCTCCGATTGGTTTCATCAATAGTCTGCTGCATACTCCGGGTAATATTATCGGCATACATAATTACCTTCCCATTAAGATTTCTGGCAGCTCTTCCTGCTGTCTGTGTAAGCGATCTTGACGATCTCAGGAATCCTTCCTTGTCAGCATCAAGAATTGCAACTAGAGAGACCTCAGGGAGATCGAGTCCTTCTCTGAGAAGGTTAACACCAACAAGAACATCGATAGAACCTGTGCGCAGTTCCTCCATAATATCAATACGGGCAAGGGTATCTATATCAGAATGAATATAACTGCATTTAACGTCATATTTTATCAGGTAGGAAGAAAGCTCCTCAGCCATACGTTTTGTGATAGTTGTTACAAGTGTCCTCTCGCCAGATTTTGCTCTTGTCCGGATCTCTCCCATAAGGTTATCAATCTGGTTCAGACTCGGACGCACTTCAATAGGCGGGTCAAGAAGTCCGGTAGGTCTTATTACCTGATCAACAAAGACACCTTCACTTTTTTCAAGTTCATAATCAGCGGGTGTGGCGCTTACAAAGATTGTCTGTCCGGTAAGTGATTCAAACTCTTCAATTCTCATAGGTCTGTTATCGAGCGCGGAGGGCAGTCTGAAACCGTATTCAACAAGAGTCTGTTTCCGTGAATGATCACCTCCGAACATAGCTCTGATCTGCGGAACACTTACATGACTTTCGTCTATTATTGTTAAGAAATTTTTTGGAAAATAATCAAGCAGACAGAATGGTCTTGTTCCCGGATTTCTTCCGTCAAAATAACGAGAATAATTTTCTATACCGCTGCAGTAGCCCAGTTCCTTTATCATCTCAAGGTCATACAGCACTCTCTGCTCAAGTCTTTTTGCCTCTTCTCTTTTTCCTATTTCATTAAAATATGTAACCTGACGAACCATATCATCCTGAATATTACTGACTGCCATGTTAATTCTTTCCCTCGTCGTCACGAAGATATTTGCAGGATAAACTATATACTCACTCAATACTTCAAGTTTGTGACCGGTGAGCGGATCAAAGGTGTTTAATTCTTCAATCTCATCACCGAAAAATATCACCCTGACAGCAATATCCGCATAAGCCGGAAAAATATCAACCGTATCACCCCTAACCCTGAAAGTACCATGTTTGAATTCCAGTTCGTTGCGCGAATAGAGGCTGTCAACAAGTTTTCTGAGCAGAACGTTTCTTCCAACCATCTGACCCCTTCGCAGATGAACGGTATTGGAGTGAAAATCATCTGGATTTCCTATTCCGTAGATACATGATACTGAAGAGACTACAATTACATCAGTTCGACCTGACAGTAACGAAGAAGTAGCGCTCAGACGAAACTTCTCTATCTCCTCATTTATAGAAAGGTCCTTTTCAATATAAGTATCAGAGGATGGAAGGTATGCTTCGGGTTGATAATAATCATAATATGAAACGAAGTACTCAACCCTGTTTTCCGGAAAAAACTGCTTGAATTCACCATAGAGTTGGGCAGCCAGGGTCTTATTATGACTTAGTACAAGGACAGGACGGTTAACTATTTCTATTACGTTAGCAATTGTAAAAGTCTTACCGGAACCTGTTACACCAAGAAGTGTCTGGAACGGTACTCCCGTCTCAAGTCCGTTGACAAGCTGTT
>PMIL01000266.1 GCA_003157075.1 Bacteroidales bacterium
GATCTGGCATCTATTCATAAGTACTCAAATCTGGATGATTGTCTTAATTCTGAAGATTTCGATGCAGTAAATATATGCGTCCATACAGATCTTCATTATGAACTGGCCAGGAAAGCATTGTTACACAATAAACATGTTTTTCTTGAAAAACCAATATGCCTTGATATAAAACAGGCTGAAGAACTAATAAATCTGGCAGGTCTGAAGAAAAAGATCCTTATGGTCGGACATGTAGTCAGGTTTATGCCCCCTTACCAAAAACTAAAGCAATGGATTGATTCAAAGGAATTTGGCGAATTAAGATTTTTGTCCTTGTCAAGGTTCACCGGTCAACCGGGATGGGGACAATGGAAAGAGAAACATATTAAAAGCACATCCGGCGGGGGATTGTTCGACCTGGTCATTCATGACATTGATTTTGCCAGTTATATACTCGGATTACCCTCGGAAATTAAATGCGATTATCTTCCGGGTGAACTTAGTGAATATGATTATATTAACGCATTATGGAGTTATAAAAACAGGAATATTCAGGTTAAGATCGAAGGCGGGTTAATATTCCATTGTAAATTCCCATTCCAGGCAGGTTATATGGCCCGGTTCGAAAAGGCAAGTATTCTATATACATCTTTAAAAGGCGATATTATCCAGATTGCTGATGACGATAATATAAAAGAAGTAGCTGCCGGTGATGCAGGTGCCGGGTATTATAATGAAATTGAATATTTTTCCCAATGTCTGAAAAACAATACTCAGCCTGCAGAATGCATGCCGGCTTCATCCCTCCAGACTATTCAATTATGTTATAATCATCTGTTATGATTTGATATTATGAAATCCACAATTAAAATTAAAACCATATTATAATGAAACAGAATTTAGCTATTTTGGGAGGGCCAAAAACCCTTGATAAAAAATTTGACTGGCCTGTTTATGATGAATCAGATGTTAATGCCGTTGCAGAAATTGTTCGAAGCGGAAATTGGGGAAACCCTGATTGTGGTGATGTTGTTGAAGCATTTGAAAAAGAGTTTGCTTCTTTTTGCGGAACTAAATATGCACTGACTTGTGTTAATGGTTCTGTTGCATTGCGTCTGGCATTGATTGCCTGTGGGGTAAAACCTGGTGATGAGGTAATTGTTCCTCCTTATACTTTCATTGCTACTGCTTCTATTGTCCTTGAAGCCAACTGTGTACCGGTATTTGTTGATATTGACCCTGACACTTATAATATTAATCCCGCTAAAATTGAAGCAGCCATCACCATTCGTACTAAAGCAATTATTCCGGTCCATTTTGCTGGTCAATCCTGCGATATGGATGGGATTATGAGTATTGCAAAAAAACATAATCTGCGTGTGATTGAGGATGCGTGTCACGGCCATGGTGCGGAATACAAGGGGAAAAAACTCGGAAGCATTGGTGATGCCGGATGCTTCAGCTTTCAATCTTCCAAAAACCTTACCTGTGGTGAAGGTGGTATTATCACCACTAATAATGAGGAGCTTTACGATATGATAAACTCGCTGCGCAATGTAGGTCGTGTTAAAGATGGACAATGGTATGAACATCATTATGCCGGATGTAACTACCGAATGACTCAAATGCAGGCCATACTTCTGTCTAATCAGTTAAAAAGGCTTAATGAACAAACAGCCCGCCGGCATGAAAACGGGACTTACCTGAATTCATTACTTGAAAAAATAGATGGAATAAAACCTCTTTCAAGAGGGCTTGGTGAGACTGTTCATTGCTATCATATTTATATTTTTAAATACGATTTATCAAAATTCAATAACCTTTCAAAGGTTGAATTTGCGAAAATGCTCGCTGCTGAAGGCGTTCCCTGTTTCATGGGGTATCCTGAGCCGCTATATAAACAGCCTCTTTTCCAGAAAAAAAGTTTTATGTGTTATGCAATTCCACCAGAGGTTGATTATACAAAGGTCTTTTGCCATGAAACTGAAAAAGCTTGTTACACGGAAGCTGTCTGGATCTTCCAGAATACTCTGCTTGGTACAAAAGAAGATATGGACAAGATAGCTGAAGCTATAATTAAAATTCAGAAAGCAATTAAAGAGTAGATAAAGCTTTTAATTTATTTCACCCTCACTTTGTGGCCATAAATGGCATAAAACATTACAAAAAGATAGATTGGAATCACGATCCAATAGGCTGTTTTTGGCGTACTTATATCTGCAATTCGTCCATATAACAGAGGGAGTACAGCTGCACCCGATATTGCCATTACCATCATTGATGAACCGATTTTTGTAAAACGGCCTAACTCAGTGATTGCCAATGGCCAGATTGAAGGCCACATCAATGAATTTGCCAATCCCAGAAAAGCTATGAACATAACAGATAAGAATCCATTTGTGAGTAATGCCAGAAATGCAAATATTACTCCCAGGATTGATGATATTATTAATGCCTGGTTCTGCTTAATATATTTTGGAATTGCAATAATTCCAACAACATATCCAACAAGCATAGCAAAAATAGTGAATGAAGAGAAAAATTTCGCAGTAGCTATCGGAATTTTAAGGAAGACGCCATAACTTATTATTGTATTCCCTGCAATAACCTCTACCCCGGTATATAAAAAGATAGTAAAGACTCCCAATAACAGGTGAGGAAACCTGAAGATGCTTGTTTTATTTAATACGCCTTCATCTGCCATTGCATTTTCCTCTTCAGCATCAATATCAGGCAGATTGGAAAAATAAAGAAAAACTGCCAACAGTAATAATGAAACCATAATAAGAATATATGGTATAATTACCCGGGAAGCAAGAGCGTCAAGTTCCAGGCTTTTTTGTTCAACAGTCATTGTGGTTATTTTCCGAACAATATCATCAGCTCCTTTCAATGTAATAAATCCGAGAATGGCCGGAGCCAGGACACCAGCAATACCGTTGCATATACCCATAATACTTATGCGTTTGGCTGCGCTTTCGATTGGTCCGATAATAGTCACGTAAGGGTTTGAGGCTGTCTGCAACAATGCCATGCCTGCACCCTGAATGAATAAACCGGTAAGAAATAATCCATAGGTTCTTGAAAGGGCTGCCGGAACAAAGACAAGCGAACCGAGAGCCATTATTAATAGCCCTGCAGTCATTCCTTTCTTGTAACCCGTGTATTCCAGGAACCATCCTGAAGGGACCGATATGAAGAAATAAGCAATATAAAATGAAAATGCGACAAGGTATGATTGAAAATTTGATAACTCACATGCTATCTTAAGATATGGGACCAACACAGCACTCAACCATGTAATAAAACCAAAAACAAAAAACAATGTGCCAATAATTACAATCGGACTGGAGATGTTCTTATAAATTTCTTTAAATCTGTTCATCTTTTTCAATATATTCGGAGTAATGACTTGATTCACTAAAATAAGATTTTAGCGTTCAAGAGAATTAATTTTTTCAAGTATAATTTCATAAACGTTGGCGGGAAACACATTTGGCATCCCATACCAGAAAAATGAATCCAACCCCTCGTATACACCTGCCTCAATATGCATTTGAGTTGGAAGATAACTTGAAACATCGTTGGTATAGCCTGCAACTGAGATCAGTTTATCAGGCCAGAGATTCTTAACCCCGAAACTATATCCTGTTGTTGCTTCTCTTGAAAATCCTACCAGCTTCCAATTTCCTATATTAATAGTATGAACATAAACCGGTAGTGAAGTTGACATTGTCCCTTCGCTAATGTATTTTAACATCAGATCGCACCATTTAACATTTTTTTCAGCATCAACATCACCGGTTTTGTCATTGTTTTGTACCTTGAATGCAGATATTTCTTCCTTAGTCCATGGTGTAACAGGGATGTTAATAGTATCGAGATAATATGAAATCGCTCCGTTTAGTTTAATCATAGGACGTGTCAAAACTTCAATTACCTCATTAGACAGCTTCTCTCCCGTTATATACTCACCTTTATCCCTGGGATTAATATCTCCTGCAGTACCCTGCAAGAATAATGAATTGACTGTTCCTGTTCTCTCTTCCACTAATTTGCGTGCTACTCCCGGATAATTAGCGCTAATTGTGTAATGAAGTTTACCGGTGGTACTGAATACTGGATGGCAAGCCGTTAAAAACATATAGCTCTCAGTGTTTTTATCAGTATTCTTATTTGAGTAATCCACCTTAATCACATCTACTGCATTATCATATAATTCCTGATGATCTTTAAGAGTTCTGTTATATCCAATGTCAGTATGCCCTCTTCCAAAAAATAATTCTGCGGGGGTCATCGATTTCAGGGCATCAGAAACTACAGAAAGAATCCCTTTTTTTATGGTTGAATAGAGATACATACTGTCAGGTAACTGATTATGATCCTGCCACGTCAGCCAGTTCTGAGTAACAGGCGCAAAATGGGTATGTGAACAATTGATAAAAACTGCCGACGCAGGTATACTGTGTGTCTTATAGATCTCCTGTTTTACCAACCCTGTAAATGTGTCATTAAGTCCGCAGACATCAATTCCAACTATGACTACGGTTTTTTCACCGCTTTTTATAGCCATTGCCCTTGCCGACAGATTTCCATCACTGCGCTGTTCCCCTATGTATAGAATATTATCCATGCTAATGCCAAATAATCTGTCACTTATATATGCAATATGTCTTATATCTTCTTTAATAGTCTGACCATTCCTGTAAGCAATTCTTAGCCATTTATGGTCTTTTGACCACGGTTCATATTTATAAATGACACCATCACTTGTGAGAGCATAAAGTTTTTTATGATCTGCCGTAAGACTTATGATACCTTTAATTGATTCAAGCTCTAACCATTCAATGCTTTTTTTGGATAAGTCAGCCGACCACAATGAACCATTCAAATCAGCAGCAAACAATTTATTGTCAGATGCTGCCAGAGCCGTCACAGATTTCTCAACGGAACCAATCTTCTTCCATTTTATTACTCCCTGCACTTTTGTTACCAGCAAATCTCCATTGTTTCTTACAGCATAAAGTCTACCATTTAAACCCGCAACGCATTTAATATTCTCTGCCTTCCCTGCTTTTTTCCATGCTGAGTTGTTTATTGATGGATTCATCCACAGCAGATCACTATTACTGACAATGTA
>PMIL01000194.1 GCA_003157075.1 Bacteroidales bacterium
TTCCAGTCACCTCTTGAAATTGAGGCGACAGCTTTTCCGATATCATCAGGTAAACCCCATCTTTTTTGTGGTACGAGGCCTTCCCGGATAAGCTTATCATACTTATCCTTAATTTTTGTGGTCATATCTGTTTCAATGACACCCGGACGGACTTCAAAAACAAGAATGCCTTCAGACGAGAGTCTGTCGGCAAAAACGGTTGAAGCCATACTCAATCCCGACTTTGAAATGCAGTATTCTGCCCTGTTGATTGAGGATCTTATTGCTGAAACTGAGGTGATGAAAACAATTACAGGCCTGTAACTGACCATTTGTTGCTTCAGCCAGATCATCTCTTTTGCAATCTTCTGGGCAAAGAATACAGGTCCTTTAAGATTTATGTTCATCACCCGCTCATAGCTCTCTTCAGTCATTTCAAGTACATCATTTCTCTGAAGAGGAGCAACACCTGCATTATTTACCAGAACATCAATCCTTCCATATCTCTCAAGGATATTTGCAACAACTTCTTTCTGACATGTAGTACAAGAAATATCCAATCCGATCGGAAAGAACTGGGCTCCTCTTTTTTCAACCTCCGGACAGAGGTTTTCCATTCCCTCACTGTCAACAGATCTGGCAATCGCAGCGATATCATAACCTTCAGCTGCTAATGCGATCGCAACTGACCTGCCAATCCCTCTGCTGGCGCCTGTAATCACAGCTACAGGTTTGTTATTCATACGTAAAGAGTATAATCAGGTTTCTCAGTAAATTCGGGTTTAAAGGTAATGATTTGGTCGACTTTGTCAACTTTCAGGGTAATTATCTTCAATATATTCTTTCCATACCTTTTCAAACCACAAATTCTGCTTCGGGATTTCCCTTACAGCTTCTAGAACAATATCNNTAGTGACTCAAACAGTGATCCATTAATTGAAATGCAGCTGCAAGTTCACAGACTGAACCTGCACCTAACTTTTCAGGCAGTGTATTCAGTAAATCGAATGACTTCCGCAAAGAGTCTTCCACCTTTTGTCTGTCACGGATAATCCCTCCTGTTTCTGACATCCGGCTCTGAATTTCGGAAAGGTATTTTCCATTTGATGCGGAATTGCCTGAGGCCATCCATCTGCTTGCAAGGGAGAAAATATGATCAGTTTCTTTCTTTACTTCCCTGAGAAATCCGGAATCTTCGGTGGGTGGATCTTTGTACTTGTTACTAATATACTGTGCTGCTCTCAAGCTCCCTACCTGACCAGCATTCAAAGCAGCTCCTCCCGGACGGTAAACGCCATGTGAACCATTTACTTCCCCAACAGGGAAAAGATGTTTGAGGTCAGATTCCCACCAGATACCGGCCTTAAGACCTCCGTTATTATGTTGTGCACAAACATCAATTTGAAGAGCTTCCCGTTCAAGGTCGATTCCATGTTCTTTATAAAGCGCCAGGGCAGATGAATTCAGAGAACGGAGCCGTTCACACGGCAAGTTTTTAAGCGATGATGAATTCCTCAGATAAAATTCCACCTCGGAATCAAGTCTGCTAAGATCAAATGATTCTGCATTGCCCCATGACGGATTACGCGTGAAGTCAATAAATACCTCTCTTCCTTTATCTATGATCTCCTTATATACGATAAGGTCAATAAGTGATGAGCCATGGTTATTAATCTTCCGCGGATCAAATGGCCACTGGTATCCTTTTAAAAAAATTGCCTTCGTCAGAGTCTTGAGATCAGGAAAAAAGTCGTTCAAAAATTCTTTTTCATCATTACCTTCCTTATTTTTTGATATATAGCGAGGAATAGACTGCTGATAACTACCTGAAAGATTCCATCTGAATTTTATGGATGCTATTCCAAATTGCGATTCAGTAAGATTCTGACCGGTTGCACCTGCCTTAAAAGCCATGCCAATTGACCCCTTTTGTGATATAGGGTAGACAGATTTTGCATAAATACCACCAGGTCCGCCCGTACCCAGAACCACATTTGTTGAATTAAAAAGCACAAAAGATTTTTTATAGTCCTCCTCCGATGTATTTATTGCGAGCGCTCCAATTACTTTTAAACCTGAAGTATCAGTAAGCAGGGCAATACAGTGATGACTATTCAGAACGGTAATATTTTTTCTTCGAACCTCAGTGGCCAGCGCTTCATACATTCTTCTGGAAGTGTAAGGACCAACAGAAGTTGCCCGTGATCGCGAGTCATGATCTGTTCTGTATCCGGCCCATGAACCATACTTATCATGGGGAAATCTGACACCCAGGTTCACCAGGCTAATAAATGACTGAACTGAACCCTGCGCCTCGCATAGTGCTATGTCGCCATGCATGCACTTGCCTATAAACAGATCATGCGCCATATCCGAAACTGAATCAGGTTCAGAACCGCTTAATGAAAGCTTATAATATGTCTGTTTGTCTGATCCGGCATTGTTTGAGGTACCGCCTCCCCACTCCGAAGTCGCAATTATCAGATCCTCCTGCCCCATTGAATGGAGGTTGACCGCTGCATTAAGCGAGGCAACACCACTGCCGACTATCAGAGTATTAATACGATAATAGCTGATAGTAAAGTTGTTAATAATAATTTTTTCATTCTCCATCTGCAATTAGCTTTTTCAGTTCATTACCATAAATTTCCCGGTCCCGGATGACACAGCCTCCGGGTCTGAGGTTCCTGATCAGACGTGTGCATCCCGAGCATGTAATACAAACCTTTGAAGGATCGGCTTTCCCATCTTTGAAAAGATCATGCGGAAGTGAAGGGTATGCAAATGAACTCCTCCCCAGTCCAATAAATGAAGCTCCGCCATTCTTAATAACAGATGCACCGACATTAGGAATGAATTGCCGCAGATATGAATATGCAGATCCGACAAAATAAATTTCAGGGAATTTTTTTTGAAAAAGAGAGGTCCCGTTTATCATTTTCATAACTCCTTCGAGAGGATGTTCCCCGGGAACCTTCTGACCCGGCAAGGGATTATCATATGGTCGGGTAACATGCGGATTGTAATAAGGGCTGCCCATACTTAGATTTATGAGTTTTATTCCCCGGGATTTCAATTCCTCAATAAGCAATAATGGTTCTGTATAATCAATCTCACCAAATCTGTTCACCCCAAAACCTCCTTCGTACAGGTCAGAAATATTTAATCTGGTAGTTACAATTATGCCCGGGACTTCTGATTTAATCCTGTCAATTGTTTCAAGCAGGAACCTGAATCTTTTTGAATAATCCTCACCTCCATAGATACTATTCCGGCGTGATCTTGCAGCCAGAAGATCAATAATAAGATAGCCATGACAAGCTTTTAAGTCGATCGCATCAAATCCCGATTTAAAAACTGACTTCGCAGCAACCAGGTACTGATCCTGGATTTTTTTAAGATCATCATCGGATAAAATATATGGCGGCTCCTTATCCAGTATGGCATTAAGGCCAGCTACAACTGGTTTTGATTTCCCCTCCGGCTTGCTATACCTTCCGGAATGTGTAAGCTGAACAACAAGTAAAGGACTGATTTGATCAATGGCTGCAGATTTTCGCACCTCCTCATTAAGAACTGCAAAGTTTTTAACGTTGTTTATGTTTATCCATAGCTGTCTTGGATTTGACCGCCCGTCAGGAGAAACAGCGACTGCTTCATACCATAAAATTCCGCTGTTCCCCGTTGCATACCTAATATAACGTCTCTTTGTAAGACCGGAAGGGGAACCGTCTTTTTCCGAGTCGTATCCCTCCATTGGCTGAACAACAAACCTGTTAGGTATGTTAAAACCGTTTAATGATGCAGGGTAAAACAAGGGTGAAATATCGTCATCGAATGGCATTTCCAACCCGAGAGAATGAACCCTCTCTAATAGTTCATCCCTGGTTTTGTATCTGAATCTCTCTTGCATTGATTTAACTTTTATGGAAATTTACAGATCTCGGACTAATCCAGGATAATCTGAAAAGCGAAGCTATATAGTAACAAATCAGTTTATAATAAATCAATGTCCGGGAATAAACTTTTGGGATGAAAAAAAACACCAGTCCTAAAAAAGCCATTAGAAATCCTGATATAAGGTTATTGAAAACCATAAAAGACTGAATCAGTAATTTTTCAATCCCTTTCTTATTCTTGCTCATATAGACATGCCTTGATATATATACTTCTGTTTTGGTCAGGGTAGTGGTCTTCAAATTTATTCTGGAGCTTCCACCATGGTTATGTTCAATGGTGACAAAATTGCAAAATGCCACCTTGCCATTAATGTCGCGGATACGTTTACAAAGATCGACATCTTCAAAATACATCCAGTAATCTTCGTCAAATCCGTTCAATATATTAAAAGTATCATGTCTGATAAGTACAACCGATCCTGAGATCCAGTCTGGGAAACTGATATCAGTTACAGGGTTTTTGGTTTGAAGCCTGAGGCTTTTGAAGATCGCCCTCTGAAAGCCTGTAAGGTTAAAAAGATCAGGGAATGGGCCATAAGCAATGCTTTCTTTTCCCGTTTCACTCACCTGTTTGCATGAAACCACTGTGAATTTAATATTCTGTTTCGCAACGCTTAATAATTTTTCTATCTCAGACTCAGTTGCTACAGTATCGGGATTAAGAAAAAGAATGTAATCGCCTGAAGCATGTCGTACTCCAAGATTGGATCCGTTTGCAAATCCTCCGTTAATTTCATTGTGTATAAATCTGAACTTTGAAAATTGTTTTTCAATTTTTAAGATTTCCTCATCTCCGGATTTATTATCAACAACAATCACCTCAGAGCTGAAGGCTGCTCCTGTAAAAGAGTTGAGAGCCTCAAGGCACTTATAAAGCCTCGGCCATCCTTTATAACAAACAATGATTATAGAGAGATCTGTCATAATTCGAAATGATGTTATTCTTTAATATATGTTTCTAGTTGCTAGTTGCTAGTTGCTGGTTACTGGTTCAGGGTCTATTGTTCACAATTACTTGTCTCTAAGTTCCTTTGTCACTAAGTCTCTTCGTCACCTAGTCTCCCCCTCTCCTCTTCTCCGGATCCCCCAGTCTCTTCTTCCTGTTCCTCCATCCATTCATATACTGGCTTTTGAGGACCCTGATTCCTGAAACATACAGCAAGCAAAACGCCGGAAAAGAATCCAAGCATATGCGATTCCCAGGAGACATTTTTATATACGCCGGGGAACAGTCCCCACACCATCGATCCGTAAAGAAAAACAATGAGCAGGGATAAAGCGATGAGGCGGAAATATCTGCGTATTATACCGCTGAAGAAAAGAAATGATGCGAGCCCATAAACAAGTCCGCTAGCACCTATATGCCAGGCTTCTCTTCCGGCAAACCAAACAAGTAATCCGGTAAGAAAGTAGGTCCATATAAAAACTTTTAATGCCACTTCCGAATAGAAATAAAAGAGGGCTATCGAAAGCAGGAACAGTGGTATCGAATTATTGAACAAATGCGTAAAATCCGCATGAATAAACGGGGAAAGAAAAATCCCTGATAATCCCTTTGCACTGAGAGGATAAATTCCAAACCGCGAGAGATCTATATCAAAGAGCACTTCAATTATCTTCACCAGCCACATGAAAAAAATAAATATTCCCGGAATAATCATACTGAGAAGCAGCTTTTTCCTGTAAAAAGCGCCTTCAGATGTTATTTCTGAGTGGTGTTTTGACATTACTTAATTTGTTACAGGAATTAGTTTTATGGTCCATGTTTTGTGTTAATAGTTGTTTAAAATTTTGCATTTCTGTTCCAGTAATTTTACGGAATTTCCTGGTTTAATTTTCCTGTCTCTCTCTCTCTCTGTCTCTTTGTCTCTTAGTCCCTTTGTCTCCCATTCTCCCATTCTCCCATTCTCACATTCTCATTCTCTTATTTCAGTAAAGATGAGATCATTCTTAAAAATTTTTCAGCTTTTCAATGTAACCATTTGTAACTTTACAGGTAATCAATGCAGAACACAAATTACATTATTTGTGGCTGAGACAACAGACGAAATATTAATGGAAAATGTAAAGAGCGGTAATCTCTCTGATATGTCACTCCTTTTTGAAAGATATCATCTGAGGGTCTATAATTTCTTCTTCCGGCTAACATTTAATATGGACGTCAGTAACGACCTCACTCAGAACTTGATTTACAGGATGATAAAATATAAAAAAAGCAATAAGAGAGAATATTCAGTTAAAACATGGATCTTTCAAATTGCCAGGAATCTTCAT
>PMIL01000001.1 GCA_003157075.1 Bacteroidales bacterium
CTCCTTTTTTATTATTTTCTGTATTTTGACATTGAAGAAATTGTAGTACAAAAAAGGCAGCCAATAATATAACCCCTGTTTTGGTTATTTTACGAAATAATGCAGAATGTGCTTTCATAATCATTATGATTTAATTTAATTGATATCTATTAGTGTCGATTGTTATTTAATCAATAAGTCTTTTATTCTGACTAAGAAATAATAAAAATCTGAATTCGGGAAAAGTTATTGATCAGAAAGACTCAGACTTATTACTTGTACCGGCCCAAGCAACCCTGAGGTCTTTAAGGGTGAATCTGATCTGTAAAACTGCATTGTTGTATATGTTATCTTCTCCCCGCCTGTAGGTTGCTGATCACCAATTAACCGATTAACCCATAGGTTGGTGACTTTAATTTCAAAAGTGTTTTCTCCTTTCTTCAGCCCTTCTGTGACATCAACTCTGAACGGAGTTTTCCAAACTATTCCCATTGACTTACCATTGATGATAACTTCTGCCAGCTCCTTCACGCTTCCAAGATCTAACCAGAGCCGTGTACCCTCTTTAAACCACTCAGCCTTCGCAATAATAGCTTTTGTATATGTTGCAGTACCAGAAAAGAACTTGATACCGGGATCACTGTTTTCATTCCATGGTTCAAGCTTTTCAAAAGTTGCATTTGCCGGGGCTCCCCGCTTTTTCTGGAAACTAATGTTCCATGGTCCTTCAATTGTTGCTACTTGCTTTTCCTTTGGTAAGACAACAGTCCTGCTCTTTTGACTGGTTTTGTTCCGGAATACAACAAATACAGCATCATTGGCTTCAAGGTTAAGAGGGACCCTGGTCACTCCTTTTTCTATTAAATAGGATGCTTGTTCAGTTGTTGCTTTCTCAGGATGCCATATCTCTGCAGTCTTACCTGTTATTCTGAAATCAGCCATCAATTCCTCTTTTCTGCTGTTACGGTTGTTAACCCAGTAGAAATCTATATCACCAAGTTGACGATGAACAAACAACAAGTTTGTATTATCCTGAGGTTTTGCATATGTGAAATCAGGGATTATATTCAATGTATTCAATACATTTACCAGAGGTTGCCCTGCAAAAATCTTTCCCTTGCCCTGAGTATTTTCACCTTTTTCAGCAGGCCAGAGTCCATTTACTAATTTATTGAACTCATCCTGGTTGTCGCTGTAGCTTGGTGTATCTACCGGCTTTTCTCCCACCACAATTGCTCCTTTTTTGACCATTTCGTTTATCTTACGCAAAACAGGAAGGGACATATAGTGGCTGTTAGGATCCAGCACCAGAATTTTATAGCGCATGCCGCTTGGTGTAGCTATGGAACCATTATTTACTGAAAGAATGTTAACAAGTGCATCGGCATTTACAAAATCATAATTATAGCCTTCAGGTATAGCGGGTAGCTTTTCACCAAAAAGAGCTGTAATATTGTTGTCTTCGCCATAGAAATATGCTATGTCGGCAATAAATCTGCCCTGTTGTAGCATGTATGAGCTTCTCGCAAGATAGTCTATCCATGGACCAGCCTGTTCAGCCCATGTCTCGTGACGAGTAAACCATTGTCCGTAAGGACCAAGTCCCAGACCCGGAATTTTATCATTCACCGGCTGATGCACTGAAGTGTGTATAACGAAACGGTTAAGTCCATTAGCCAGCTCCATATCGGCAGTTGGTTTCAAACTCCCGGGCGACCATGCCCAGGCAGACCCGATAGCGGTCATTGATTCAGCTGCAACAAGGTTCTGCCCATAAATATGAGCTACAGAGGCAGATTCCCGAACATCCGCTTTATAGCGAGTCGCTACCTCTGTTCCAGGATCAATTCCACGGGGAGTCCATGTGGCACTCATTGGAACTGCGGCTTTACGTTTTACTTCCATTCCGTCTCCAATAAAGGCACGTCCGCTTTCATGGGATTCGCTGTAACGAAGCATGCCTCTTTCTTTAAGGATTTCGGTAAGCTGATCATAATGGTTTTCGGTAAGCAGATCTGAAAGGGTCTTTCTAAAGTCCCACAGGAAACGATCACTCTCTTTCGAATCCTTAACAATGCGCCCGGTCAACGCAGGAATCCATTGTAACATATCATAACCTCTCCGCCTGGAGAATTCAGCTATCATGTTATCGGTCCAGTTCTGCGTACCTGCTTCCCAGCTATCTGTTATCATATATTGCAACCCTTTTTTGCCCATCAGTCCTCCGGTGGCATCCTTATATTGATCGAGGTAATTGTTGAAATATGCTTTTACATATGAGGCATTTAGTTTGTCCACTTCCAGTCCTGTCGCTTCAGGTGAGGCTGGTGAGTTCTTATGCCCTGTGAGAGAATATCCCAAACGAACAATGATCCAATTACCTTTCGGGGGAGTCCACTCAATAGTACCATCGGGATTCATTTTAGAAGTCAGATTGATCACTTCATCTTTTTTTACAACCTCGTTTGCTTTAATTGCAGGTGTTGGAGCAGAATAAAGGTCTGTAGCGGTGGCAAATGCTGCTTTTTCTTCAAAACGGTTTATACGGGCTATGGGGAAAAGTTCCAGCTCTGCAATTTCTGTGCCTTTCGGTTCCTCTGGCATTACCCCGGCATCGAATCCGAAAGCAGCCCCAATATTAAAAGTCGGCTTAGGCATGGGTGTTCTCCAGGTAAACCGGAAATACTTTGCTGTGACGGGATTGAAAGTCAAGGTATTTTGTTGTACACCTCCTAAAGTGATATCAACTACTTTTTTGAAATCCCGACCATTATCACTGGCTTCCAGTGTACGAGGGTTCTGGTCAGCGCCAAAGCCGAATTGTCCGGCGTAACCTCCGCCTACGATAGAAAGTGCCTGCATGCACTGAGGTTGAGCGAATTCAAACATGATCCAGGCATTTTCTCCGGGTTTTGTATAAGGTAATAAAGTTGAGGTTGTCAGATCACCATCTGTAAGGGCAGCAAGATTAAATTTTCCACCGCTTGAAGTCACCTTAGGTTTCAATTCAGCTAATGATAAATCAGAATCAGGAAGACGGAAAGCCACCACGGCTGCATCTGCATAATATTCGGGAGGGGCAACTGGCTGTAACCCGGTCAAAGAAAATGGTTCCCTCATAGCCAGGTTTTGAAAAGGACCAGTTGTTGATGGAGGTTTGGGTAGCATCCCTTTAAACAGCTTACCTCCTTCAACCTTTGTTTCACTCCAGACGAATTTTTTCATTGCCTGATCAGGTCTTACCCATGGGCCGCCACTCTCACTCCAGCCAGGGGAACCGGCAATTGCCATTTCGAGTCCCAGTGAATCGGCAAGGCGTGTAGTGAATCTGAATGCATCTTTCCATTCAGGGGTCATATACACTAACCGTTTTTTAACTATCTGTGGTGTCATAAGAGCAGCATCAAAATTCTGGAACCCCCTTATTCCGACACGATGCATCCATTCAAGATCGGCACGTATCCCTTCTTTGGATACATTGCCATTCATCCAGTGCCACCATACCCTCGGCCGGGCGCTGTCCGGAGGATTAATAAATCCTGACTCAAGTTTTGAACCTATATCTTTATCAGAAACACCACATTGTGTTAATAATGTTAATATCAGCACATAAAGAATAACATTTTTCATAGCCCGTTTAATAAGTTATCCAATAATCAGTTTATAAATTTAACATTTTTATTTTTAATACGCTAGTACCTTCATCTTGCTGCAACTTTCATATGTTCGGGGTAAGGAGAAACCTCACAGAAATGTCGAGCTTTTTCATTTTCCAAAACGATTTTTTCGGAAAAGACACAATCAGGTAATCAACTTCCAGGAAGCGTCGTCTCAATTCATATAATATTCCACAAGGATCTCCATTAGCAGAATTTCTTTCTCTATAATTCTTATACTGGTCGCCATGGATTTCACGTTTTAAAAAGAAGATCCTGGCACAGTTTTTTAAATTAAATTTAAAAGATAAATTTGTATAACTACTTTTAAAAGCGAGGAAGCTTTTTTAATAAGCTAAAAACGTTATTATCAATTTTTTAATGCGCCGGGAAGTGGTCACATTAAATGACATATGCATTCATTTAGATTATTCAAGAATCTAAAATATGAAGAAATATCTTCTTTTTCTCATCTTCTTTGCTTCTTTGTTTACAAAGTTTGAATCAAAAATTTCCCCAGCCAGGTTAATATGTGAATATCTGGAGAATCTTCAGGTTGTAGTTTAAATTGAAACTTAAATAGAAATTATGAGAAGACTCTGTTTTTTAATTACCGTAACCCTGATTTTGGCAGAAGTGGTAGTTGCCGGTCAGGATTTTTCTTCCAAAAATATAGTAATCGCCAAAACTGACATTGAAAAGGTAGGTACCTCGATCCCGGTTTCAGCTATCGGAGAACCCGTTGGCTCGGTCAAACTCTATGATCCGCGCTGGGTTGAAGCAACTGATGCCACGCCTGCATACGCTATTGTTGAAGGTTCGATTTTCCCGGTTGATCCCAATGGCTGGCCCATTAATTTCAGGGTGCTTCTTCCGGCAAGCTGGTCGCGCCGTGCCATGCAAGCTGGTGGTGGTGGTATGAATGGATCGATCACTGTCAGGGAAGGT
>PMIL01000042.1 GCA_003157075.1 Bacteroidales bacterium
CAAAATAAAGTTATTATTAAGTTTCATCAGAAATTTATTCATCCAAAGGTTCCGTGTTTGATCTGAAAGAAGTTTTGGATTTTATTCCGATATCTTCGGATGACAAACCAGAAGTAATTTTCTGCACTGCCTTAAAATTATAAAAGAACTCCCGTGCAAAAACTCTCAGTACAGTATAGGCCGGTATTCCGAATATCATACCGGGAATTCCCGCAGCAAAACCTGATGCAAGTACTACGATAAAAATCTCAAGAGGATGTGCTTTAACACTATTTGAAAATATAACTGGCTGGAAAACAATGTTATCAATTAAATGTGTTATTACTTCAACNNATTATCATATATGTAACCAGCGGTACAACAACTGTATTAATATCCTGATTTATATGCGATGCCACACCCATGGTTATTGCAATGGCTAATCCAATCCATGGCCCGGCATACGGAATAACATTAAGAATTCCGATTATTAGCCCCATAACCAGGGCCTGCTGAAAATCTATGCCGGCTATCGTCATTCCAATTGTAACAAGAATCATAATGCAGGTGCTTTGGATAACAATTCCNNAAGGAAAAAAAATGTAATAAATGTGATAGAGAAAATAGCTATTATGACATTGCCAAGAACTCCGATAAGCGAACCAATAAAATTTTGTATCAGGTTGATATTAAGAACATCTGCAACTTTCTTTACTATATAATCCTGAATTGTGATGTTCTGGGGTATATCCTTATTAATTGCCCTTACCAGACTTTCAACTTTATTTATTGGTCCGGATATAATCTGAACAATTTTTTCGCTGTCTATAGTTGAAAAATAATTAATCTGCCTTGTAACCAGCGGTACGAATATTACAAAGAACAATATAATGAATCCCCAGATTATTGCAAGTGTCAGAAGTGCACTAAGAGCCCGTGGAAAGATATATTTCTTAATCCTTATTCTGCAGAAGAGATCAACCAGGGGCCGGCCCATAATAGAAAACACGCCGGAAACAAGAATATAGACAACTATATTGCGAAAAAACCAGGCACACCCAAGAAGGATTAATACACCACAGAAAATTAGGATGTTTCGCAAGGTTGCTTTCATTTTTCAGGTCAATTCGTATTGCAAACCTACTCCAAATTTTTGAAATTCACTAAAAATTGTTCCCATCAGTCGATGAAACCCTGCTTCATCCCCAATGAGTTTTTAACCTCATCCCCCAATCCCTTATCCCATGGGAGAAGAGGAGCAAAAAGATAATAATCTGCATATTAAGTCCCTCCCTCTTGGGATAGGTGTTTGGGGAGAGGTTAAAGAACAAGAAAGTAGAGTAAAATGATACATGTCATAATGTCATGTATATATATGATTGTCATGCCATTATGTCGCTTTTCCTGTTTTGGAACGAAGTTTGAAAACAGGTGATATACGAATAAATGTTTAACTTAATAATAGGAGGATAAAACCATGTTACCAACAATTACAACCAGAAGTTTCAGGCCATTTTACATGCCTAATTTTTTTGATGATGATTTTTTTCCTGTACACTCAAGAAGTACCAATTCAGTACCTGCAGTGAACGTAAGGGAAGATGACAAGAATTTTACACTTGAGGTAGCTATTCCAGGAATTGACAAGAAAGATCTTAAGATAGATGTAAATGAAGATGTTCTTACAATTTCATCGGAAAGTAAGAGTGAATCGGAAGAAAACAAGAATGGATACAAGAGAAAAGAATTCAGCTACTCGGCTTTCAGCAGAAGTTTTTATGTTCCTGAAAATGTAAACAGGGAAAAAATAGAAGCGAACTATAAAGATGGTATACTTACAGTAGCCCTTCCAAAACAGGAAGAAGAAAAAAATAAAATCACCAGAAAGATAGAAATATCATAATTGTAAAATGAAAATCCCGGTCACTAACCGGGATTTTTTATATGACCGCATTCCTGAATATATCTCTGTGCAAAATTTCTTCCGAATTCAATTAAATTTTCCTTTTTGTGACTCTCAGCTGAAAACTTGAAAGCTGCAGTCTCTTCAAAGATTTTCAGTTTAAGAAGGCGAAAATTTTCCAGAATTAAATTGGGTGACTCTCCGCTCCATCCGTATGACCCAAAAGCTCCTGCCAGTTTTCCCTTGTCGCGTATTGGATTGATAAGGGCAAAAAGCTTGTAAACGGGAAGTATCGTATTCTGATTAATGGTTGGTGATCCGACAAGCAGACCATCCGCGTTTATCAGCTTAGACTCCAGCTCTTCCAATGATATGTTTTCAATATCTGCTATTTCCACCGCAATGCCTTCTGTTTCAAGAATTCCCTGTGCAATAAGATGTGCTGCGTCTTTGGTGTAACCATAAGCCGAAACATATGCAATCAGAATATTCATCTTGTTTTTTTCAGACACGATCTGCATATACTCATTGGCATACTTTTCTGAGAGGTCAAGAGCCTTACTGATATTTTCTTTATGCATCGGACCATGACCCGGGCAGATATAATCAATATCAAGAGGTCTGGTCTTTTCAATTGCCTTCAGCATAAACCTGCTGAAAGGGCTCATTATAACGTCAAAGTAATATTTGAATGATTCTGCGTAGTCTTCATCGAAAGTGCTGAACATATCCGGAGAACAATAATGTGCGCCAAATACATCACATGTAAACAGGACCTTGTCTTCAACAAGGAGTGTCAGCATAGAATCCGGCCAGTGAAGATTAGGTGCTGAAATAAACTTAAGGGTTTTATTCCCAAGATCAAGCGTATCTCCATCCTTAACAACCAATGATTTAAATCGGGTATTAACAATGTCCTCAAGGTACCTGATTGCATTCCCGCTGCCAACAACTGTAGCTGAGGGAGCCAGTTCAAGAAGCTGTCTGAGACTGCCTGAATGATCAGGTTCTGTATGGTCCAGTATAATATATTGAATCTCTTTTGGATCAGTAACTGATCTTAGTTTCCTCAGGTATGTATCGCTGAATTTTTCTTTGGCAACCTCAACAATTGCTTTCTTCTCAGCATTAATAAAATAGGAGTTATAGGTTGTACCGAATCCGGTATGCATCACTATATCAAAAGTCCTGATATCATAATCAAGAATACCTATCCATTTGACATCATCTGTAACATCAATTACTTTATCATCAGTTCTGCTCATTATTCCGGTCATTTTCAGATTTTGGCAATTATACTTTTATTTGCTTTTACCTGCTGAAGTATAGGAATCTCGACTTCAGTGCCAATTGGTAAAAAAATATCTACTCTCGATCCAAACTTAATAAACCCAAGTTCATCCCCCTGCCGGATGTCAGTATTTTCCCTGGCATAAGTTACTATCCTGCGTGCTACGGCTCCGGCTATCTGCCTTACCATTACTTCGGTTCCTTCATTGATTTTAATAACAATTGTGCTCCGCTCATTCAGTTCGGAAGACTTGGGATGCCAGGCTACCATATTCTTACCAGGGTGATGACATACATATGTTATATTTCCGGAGACCGGGTATCTGTTACTATGCATGTTGAACGGAGACATAAAAATAGAAACCTGCAGGCGCATATCCTTAAAGTACTCATTCTCCATTGTCTCTTCAATAACAACAACTTTACCGTCAGCCGGTGCAAAAATAAGTCCAGGATCGGCTTCAAAATAACGGATAGGCAACCTGAAAAAGAAGAGTAAAAAAATGTAAAGTAAAAAAGAGCAGATGAAAAAAGCCCAACGTACAAATTCAAGATCTGCCCAGATTATATTGACCACGACATTCAGTATCAGTAAACCAATAAACCCAAAAGCCAGTATCTTATATCCTTCCTTATGAATATGAATCCTCATTTATTTAAAATTTGCACAAAACTAATCAAGTCCTGTCAATCATCCAACAAGAGATATAAAAAGATATACAAGGGGGAAGGATAATATTGCGCTGTCGAATCTGTCCAGAAATCCGCCATGACCAGGCATTATTGTTCCAGAGTCTTTTACACCTGTGTTCCTTTTGAGCATTGACTCTGCCAGATCTCCATATGTTCCTGCTACAGATATGATCACAGAGATCAGAACCCAATGGATCCTGTCAACAACTCCAAGCCAGCCGGCAAGAAACCAGGCTGCCAGAACAGCTATTATCAGACCTCCGAAAAAACCTTCCCAAGTTTTCTTCGGTGATATTCTTTCCATCAATTTATGACTTCCAAAGGTCATCCCGGTAAGGTAAGCACCAGTATCATTCGCCCAGATAAGAACAAAAAATCCTATAACTATTCCAGGTGAAAAGGTGATGGCGGGGTGAGAAAGAATTGAATTAAGACCTGTTCTGGAGAATGCAGCAAACGGAAACATTGAAAACGGCAACACTGTATAAAGTAATGGGAAAAAAGTATGCACCAGTGAATCAATCGGTTTCTCCTGCTTTCGGTATAACTCAATAATTATTATAACTGACATCAGGGGAATAAGTAACAGAAATGAATTTCTAGGTATCGAACCTGAAGCAATCAGTGTCGAAATGATATATGCGATAATTCCAGCAATAATTCCGGGCCACATTTGTGGCCGCACACCCAGGTTTCTTACCATCAGGTAATACTCATATTGTGTTCCGGTCAGTAAAACAAGGCCAGTCAGAAAAAAGGAAACCGGATGCAGCCAGAAACCTCCCATAACGAAAATTACTATCCATGCTCCGGTAAATGTCCTTCTGAAAAAAGTATTCAAAACTTATCAGTTTTATTTTTTACCATTTGACTTTGACTTTTTCACTGGTTTCTCTGTGATTACAATTTCACTGAGACTCTCTTTCTTCGCCAATTTGACTTTTGTTTTCTCCGATGAAGTTTTGGCTGATTTCTTATCTTTCTTAGCTTCCTTACTTTCTTCTTTGCTTGCAGGTAAAAGCGCTTTGGCTTCTGCCTCTCTTGCATCTTTTAAGATCTCGGCCTGTCGTTTCCCGAAGATCCTCTCCAGATCTTCGCTGAAAATTACCTCTTTTTCAAGAAGCAGTTCTGCAAGTTCGGTAAGTCCTTTCATATTATTTTTAAGAACTTCCTTAGCTCTGACATAAGATTCTGCAATAATAAGGTTGACCTCCTGATCAATAAGTTCGGCTGTCTTTTCACTATATGGCTTTGTGAATCCAAAATCTGATTGTCCCGATGAATCGTAGAAACTAATATTTCCAACTTTATCGCTCATTCCGAAAAATGAAACCATTGCGTATGCCTGTTTTGTTATCTTCTCAAGATCGCTTAGAGCGCCTGTTGAAATCCTTCCGAAAATGAGTTCTTCCGCAGCTCTGCCGCCAAGGGCATATGCCATTTCATCCAGAATCTGTTCACGGGTAGTAAGCTGACGCTCTTCAGGTAGATACCATGCTGCACCGAGAGCCCGGCCCCTGGGTATTATTGTTACTTTTAGCAGAGGGCTGGCATGTTCAAGCAACCAGCTGACTGTTGCATGGCCTGCTTCATGATAAGCAATAGTCTTTTTCTCCTGAGGTGAAATGATTTTTGTTTTACGTTCCAGTCCTCCCACTATACGGTCTATAGCATCAAGAAAGTCCTGCTTTTCAACAACTGTTTTGTTTTTTCTTGCTGCAATAAGAGCTGCTTCGTTGCAAACATTGGCAATATCTGCTCCCGAAAAACCAGGAGTCTGTTTAGCCATGAATCCTATATCAAAACTTTTTTCAAGTTTGATAGGACGCAGATGAACTCTAAAAATGGCTTCCCTTTCGACAATGTCGGGAAGTTCAACATGAATCTGGCGGTCAAAACGACCGGCACGCATAAGTGCCCTATCGAGTATATCTGCTCTGTTGGTAGCAGCAAGTATTATAACACCCATGTTGGTTCCAAAACCATCCATCTCCGTAAGAAGCTGATTAAGTGTATTTTCTCTTTCGTCATTCGATCCAAAATTTGCATTTCGTCCTCTCGCCCGTCCAACGGCATCTATTTCGTCAATAAATACGATACAGGGCGCTTTCTCCTTGGCCTGTTTAAACAAGTCTCTTACTCTTGAAGCACCTACACCGACGAACATTTCAACAAAATCAGATCCTGAGATTGAGAAAAAAGGAACGTTTGCTTCACCTGCAACAGCTTTAGCAAGCATTGTTTTTCCGGTTCCCGGAGGACCTATCAGCAATGCGCCTTTTGGAATCTTGCCTCCTAGATTTGTATATTTCTTGGGATTTTTAAGAAAATCAACGATTTCCATAACTTCTGTCTTGGCTTCTTCAAGTCCTGCAACATCATTGAAGTTAAGTTTGACATTAGTATCCTTATCAAAGATCTGGGCCCTTGATTTTCCGACACTGAAAATACCACCGGCTCCGCCAGCACCTCCACCCGACATCCGTTTCATCATAAAGAGCCAGAATCCAATTAACAAAACCGGAAGAAGCAACCATGAGATAATGTCGCCAAACCAATTTTTGCGGGTCTGGTAATCAGGATAAATGTAATCCTTTTCAGCATAGCCGGCACCCTTTTGAGCTTCTATCAGAAATGTCTCAAAATTGCTGTCTCCTATATTATAAGTAAAGTTTGGTTTTGGCAGGGACATGCCAAATCCGGAACCCGGTTTTGGCAGTTTGGGATACCTTCCCGATTCAAGAGCTTCTTTCTTAAGGTATATTTCAGCCTGTTCCTTGTTTACTACAATTATTTTATCAATATCGCGACTGGCGATCATACTCATTATTTCGGTCTTGGTAGTCTGCTGTACTGTTTTCCCATTATTAAACAATGAAAAAAGTATCAGAGATACTGCCAGAACGGCAAAAATCCAGTTAGTATTAAAACGTGGTTTTAAGTTCTTATCAGGTTTTTTGTCAGGAGCCTGATTATCGTTTGTATTGTCTGTCATAAATATTTAACTTACTGTATTGTATCTTCTATGGCTTCAATTGCCGCATCGGCCCAGAGTGATTCCAGACTGTAAAATTTTCTATATTCTTCAAGAAATATGTGAACTATAATATTGCCATAGTCAAGAAGAACCCAGAAACAATTGTCCAGCCCTTCAACATGCAATGGTTTTTCACCGGTTTCTTTTCTTACTGTATCATCTACAGAATCGCAAATCGCACTTACCTGTGTTCCCGAAGGGGCATGACAGATCACAAAATAATCTGCAATCCTGGTATCAAGTTTTCTCAAATCAATTTTCAGAACATTTAGCCCTTTCTTCTCAAAAATACCCTTTATAACACCCTCTAGCAGGACATCAGTTCCGTCAGATTTTTTCTTCATCAATTTATATTGGTTTCATATTAAGTCGCAAAAGTACCACTTTAATCTGTATTTTTGCTACTGTACTGCTCTTTTGCAATTTCAATGCCAATCTTATTACTCATGATAAAAGCTACGTTAAAAAAGATGTTTATAATCATAAATAACTATTAATCATGATAATAGGTTCAAATATATTATTTTTTAAAGACCTGCCATCGACAAATTCTCATGCAGCTCTTCTTTTAATTCAGAATAGCCTGGCAGAGGGCACAATAATTCATACCAATTATCAGTCCGCAGGCAAGGGCTATGCGGGGAACAAATGGGAGAGCGAAGAAGGTAAGAACTTATTAATCAGCATTGTACTTTACCCATCATTTGTCAAACCATCAGATCAGTTCTGTATTTCAATGGCTGTATCGCTTGGAATTTGTGATTTTATCGGAAGATTTATTCCCGATTGCTCAATAAAATGGCCAAATGACATTTACATAAATAATGACAAAATAGCAGGTGTATTGATCGAGAACACAATAATCGCCGATCATATTGAATATGCAATTGCAGGAATCGGACTTAATATTAACCAGGAAAAATTCACTAGTCTTGCCCCGAATCCGGTTTCTCTCAGGCAGATTACTTCAAAGATTTATGATTTACCCGCTTGTCTTGGTGAGTTGACAAAAGACCTGGACATCAGATATAAACAACTGATAGCCGGAAATGCAGAATCTGTCAGGAAAGAATATATTTCAAAATTATACCGTTTGAATGAATGGTCACAATTCAAAGATGTTAACGGTGTGTTCCTCGGGAGAATCGTGACCCTTGGCGAATATGGTACCCTGATGATTGAGAATCAGTTCCTGGAGATCAGAGGATATGCCTTTAAAGAAGTGGAATTCATTCAGTAGTTTTTTCCCATTCTCTGAAACTCTCCATCTCATGAATAAGCATTTCCATGAATTGGACAATAGGTTTAGACACCATCATTTTCATTACAGGATTAAGATCCGCACTGAGCACAACTCTGACTTCTGCCTGATTCGTAAGATTATCTGAGATGTGCAATATCAGCGTGAAATCATTCTTTTTCAAAGCATCCCCATTGTAAATAACATTGCTGAATCTCTCCTTCCCTGCAATTCTGACAGTCACTGTTCCGACCATTGCTACACTGAAGCTGCATGATTCTTTTTCAGCTATCCAGTTATTAATTGTCCCTTTCGGTGCAAATCTTTCGAAGTTTCTGAGATCTGTTACAAAAGCAAAAACAGTTTCTGCATTGGCTGATAATTTCCCTGACCTGCTCTCAAAATTTGATAAATTGTCCATAAAAAATGTTTGATAAGTGGCTGATAAAGAATTGCATTTTATTATATATTTTTCATTTCTCGCTTTGTATTTTGCCCCTCTGCCCCCCTGAAGGAGGGGTCGTCCTCGATATTTACAAATTTACCTTATGTGAGTGATCGATTCCCCCTTTAGGGGATCCCGCGAAGCTGGAGGGGGTAGAAAGAGGAGGAGTTCTATCTCACTCCCCAATTAGCCGGATCAACTCTCCACTTTTTCAACGTCTCAACTTCAGCCTGACTGATATAACCTGTTTTCAAAGCTGTTTCTACCAGAACTGAATAGCTGCTTAATGTATTCAGCCGACAATTTGCAGCAGCAAATGCGTCCAAGGCTTTTTTAAATTCGTATGTAAAAATTGCAGCCATACCTAGAACATCACAACCCGATTCGCGAAGTGCCGTTACAGCATTTAAACTGCTTCCTCCTGTAGATATGAGGTCTTCAATAACTACTATCTTCTGCCCCTCCTCAAAATAGCCTTCTATCTGGTTTCCGAGTCCATGTTCCTTTGCTCCTGATCTTACATAAATAAAAGGTAATCCAAGCTTGTCAGCAACAAGTGTACCATGGGCAATTGCCCCTGTTGCAACCCCTGCAATAATGTCTGCCTGGGGATAGAGATCCTTTATCAAAGAACAAAAGGAGTCACGTATATAGGAACGTACTTCCGGAAATGAGAGTGTTTTACGATTGTCGCAATAAATTGGTGACTTCCATCCTGAGGCCCAGGTAAAAGGATTTGATGGTTGCAATTTAATTGCGTTAATTTGCAGTAGATATTCAGCTGTTTTGTTTTCAAAATCGCCCATTTGATTATGTTTAAAGTTCATTTCGAGAACAGATTTATTATGATAAGCCCTGACCCCGACAGGTTACAAAAATACGGCTTATTCCATAAATTCAATGATACAAAGGAACTTTATAAGTTAATAGCTGATTTTCAATCAGACAAGAGCATTGCTGCCATAAATATCTACGGACCTGATATAAAGCACCTCTGGAAAATCTTCAGAATCTATTTCACAGAGGTTGGCGCCGCAGGCGGATTGATTAAACATACATCAGGAAGGTATCTATTTATCGAGAAAAAGGGAAAGCTCGATCTGCCAAAAGGACATATCGAACCAGGGGAAGAACCGGATATCTGTGCACTAAGAGAAGTATCAGAGGAATGTGGTATCACAGGGCATACCATCGTAAAATATATTTGTCCAAGCTACCATACATACAGCTGGGAAGGCATTTCCTATCTTAAGAAAACAAATTGGTATCTGATGAAATATGACGGGAAGATGATAACTGAACCTCAGCTATCAGAAGGAATAACCAAAGTTGAATGGCTTTTTCCCGATGAATTGAATTCCATTAAAAGCAATGCCTGGCTTTCACTCATGGAAGTCATTAATTGCTCAATACTCAGGTAACGTTCTCCTGGTCTGAGATCCCTTTATAATCATTAAGATTTATGGCTGCAGGAACAAATCGTGAGGCATCGCCCCCGTTAATAATAATATCCCGTACAATTGTAGAATTAATGAATGAATGTTCAGGCACGGTAAGAAGGAAAACAGATTCAATACCCGGAGCCATTGCCTTGTTTACCTGACCAATTGCCCTTTCAAACTCAAAGTCAGCAGATGTCCTCAGCCCTCGCAATAAATATCCTGCTCCTTTTTTCCTGCAATAATCAACAGTGAGTCCCTCGTAGTGATCTACAGTTACCCTTGGTTCATTTTCAAATACCTTGTTGATCATTTCTTTTCTTGTCTCAAGGGAATAGAAGTTCTTTTTTAAGGCATTTGCACCTACAGCGATTATGATCTCATCAAACAGATTTATTGCCCGTCTGATTATAGCTTCATGCCCGATCGTAAAAGGATCAAATGATCCGGGAAAAACAGCTACTTTCTTCATTCAAATGATATTACTTTTGGATTCTTAACCTTTTGCTTAAGCAAGGCAAGTTCGAGCACACCCATAATAGACTCGACATAATGGAATTTTAATCCGGTTATATAGATTTCCTTAATGTTCTCTACATCTTTCCTGTTCTCTTCCGAAATAATGATCTCTCTTATGCTGGCTCGTTTTGCCGCAAGGATTTTTTCTTTTATCCCTCCTACCGGCAAGACTTTTCCTCTTAAGGTTATCTCCCCTGTCATAGCAAGGAATTTCTTTACTTTTCTCTGCGTGAAAGCAGATGCTATCGAGGTAGCCATTGTAACTCCGGCTGATGGTCCATCCTTAGGAATTGCGCCTTCTGGAACATGTATATGTATATTCCATTTTTCAGCAAAATTATCAGGCAGGTCGAGCAATTCTGCATTTGATTTCAGATACTCCAGTGCAATAATTGCAGACTCCTTCATGACTTCACCAAGATTACCGGTCAGAGTCAGTTTTCCGGTGCCTCTGCTAAGACTTGTTTCAACAAAAAGAATCTCGCCTCCTGCAGCAGTCCATGCCAGACCTGTAACAACACCAGCCTGATCATTCCCTGCATATATATCACGGGTGTATTTCGGAGGACCGAGNNCCAGACTCCCTGGTATATTTCTCAATAATCGTTTCCATGACTTTATTATCGATGGTGATCTGGTCAGCCTTTACGCCATGATTTTCAAGCTGTTTAGGAAATAAATGCCGCTTTGCAATTTCCAGTTTCTCTTCAACCAGATAACCTGTTATTTCGATCAGTTCCATTCTGTCTCTCAGAGCAGGACTTATTGTTCCAAGGTTGTTGGCAGTAGCGAGAAACAATACCTTTGAAAGATCATATTCCATTTCAAGGAAATTGTCAAAAAATGTACTGTTCTGTTCAGGATCAAGTACTTCCAGCAGAGCTGAGGAAGGATCACCCCTGAAGTCCTGTCCTACTTTATCAATTTCATCAAGTATAAAGACAGGATTGGACGAACCGGCTCTTTTAATATTCTGGATAATTCTGCCTGGCATTGCCCCGATATAAGTTTTTCTATGACCTCTTATTTCCGCTTCATCATGCAATCCGCCCAGTGACATTCTGACATATTTTCTGTCAAGAGCTTTCGCGACAGACCTGCCAAGAGAAGTTTTTCCAACGCCGGGAGGGCCGTAGAGGCAGAGAATTGGTGACTTAAGATCACCTTTAAGCTTCAGAACTGCAAGATGCTCGAGAATCCTTTCTTTTACTTCTTCCAGACCAAAATGGTCCCAGTCAAGAACCTGCCGGGCATGATTAAGATCAAGATTATCCTTAGTGTATAATTCCCAGGGCAGATCAAGGAGAGTCTGAATATAATTCACCTGAACGGAATACTCTGCTGCGGCAGGGTTTAAACGATGAAGTTTATCGAGTTCTTTATCGAATACCTTTTTAACCTCAGCGCTCCATTTTTTTGTTTCAGCCTTTTTAGTGTACTCTTCGATCTCTTTTTCAACCGGGTTTCCTCCGAGTTCGTTCTGGATTGTTTTCATCTGCTGATGAAGCAGAAATTCTCTTTGCTGCTGATCAAGATCACTCTTTACCTTTGACTGCAATTCATTTTTAAGTTCCAGAACCTGAATTTCCTGCACGAGAAACTCAAGGAGCATGAAGCCCCTGTCTCGTAAGCTGTTTATTTCCAGAAGCTTTTGCTTATCCTGTACTTTTATATCTGTATTGGAACAGATAAAATTAATCAGGTATGTGTTATTTTCTATGTTTTTAATTGCGAAGGATGCTTCAGGACTTATATTGGGATTAATCTTTATAATCTTAAGTGATAAATCTTTCAGCGAGCCAACTATAGCATCAAAGTCCTTATTCAGGATCTCCGGTTTGGTTTCAGGTATTGTTCTTACCTTTGCCACAAAGTACGGATCATTCGAGACCAGTTCCTGCAATACCATTCGTTTACGACCCTGGATTATAGCTGTGGTAGATCCGTCAGGCATCTCCAGAAGCTTAACTATCTGACCAATTGTACCAATTGAATGAAGGTCGAGAAATTCCGGGTTTTCAATATCAGGATCTTTTTGAGCAACGGTGCCTACAATCTTATTATTACGGTATGCATCTTTGATTAACTGAATTGATTTTGGCCGGCCGATTGAAATAGGAAGTACAACACCCGGGAAGAGCACTGTGTTCCTGAGTGACAGAATAGGAATAGCATCCGGAACCTCAACATCCTCAAGTTCACCATCGTCTCCGTCAGCAATTATTGGCACAATATCTCCATCTCCATCAATAATATCCGGAAGTAATATATCGCTGACAGGCTTCCTGTATTTTTTTTCCATCTGGTTTTTATTCCTTACTAAGAACTAATCACATTAAACTCATATCTGACTTCCTCTCCTTTCCCACTCATTTAATAAAAGAGGAAACACGAAGGGTTCATTTTTGTTTTAACCAATTGTTTTAATCCTTCAGGCTTTTGCCAAAATTACATAATATTTTTACAAATAGAGTGAAATCGATCATTGCAATGATTGTGCCACAGTTCAGTCAAATGAATAAAAATAGGGACATGCCATGGCATGTCCCTACATTAAAACATCTTTATCTGACTGTTATTTCTTTTTTCCGATATGATCTTTATAGCGGTTCATGAATTTGTCTACTCTACCTGCAGTATCCACAAGTTTCATTTTACCGGTATAGAAAGGATGAGATGTATTCGATATCTCAAGCTTGATAAGAGGATATTCGTTTCCATCATCCCATTTAATGTTCTCTCTAGAAGGGGCAGTTGATTTGCTCAGAAATGAAGTTCCGTTTGACATATCCTGAAAAACCACAAACCTGTAATTGCTTGGATGAATACCATTTTTCATTGCTCAAAATTTATTAACCTAATTAATCCTAATATTTTCCCGCTGATTAGGGCTTGCAAAATTAATTAACATTCTTTAAAATGCAAAAGTAATTGCAAAATTATTATTCATATGATGAATGTTACCTGTTATACACTTGTTTATCAGACATTTCATCCTTAAATCTTATAAATGTAAGATCAGGATTTATCATATACCGATAGGTGATGTGTGTTTTCGCTTTTCTGGCTCCCAGCGCCTGATAAATTGCAATCATTCTGGGATTATAGTCGCCAACCCATGAAAGTTCCAGTTCTTTAAACCATGGCTTCTTATCAAACACCTTGTATAACTGGAAAAAGATGGCAGATTCAACCCCGCTGTTCTGATGGGTGGGATGAACACCTCCGACAACTGCCCTCATTCTTGTCATCTTATGAGTGGCTTTAAAGTACACCAGTCGGATCATGTTCCATATATTAAGCTTCCCGTTAAAATATTTAAGTATCTGATTCATATCTGGAAAAAGCACAAAAAATGCTATTGGCTTATCATTGAAGTAAGCAAACCAGATGAGTTCTTCATCAATAACTAACTTCGCTTTTTCAAGAGATTCTTCCAGTATAACAGGATCAAGAGGAGTAAAATCCTCTTTAAAAACCGACCATGTTGAATTATAAATCTCCACTATATCTTTTACATATTTCTCTGTATACCTGAATTCAAAATGGTGAAAAGAATAGCCGGCTCTTTTTATAAGCCAGTCAGCAATTTTCATTATACGCTCAGGAAATTGAACGATTTTATTCTCCGGATCTCTTATCTCTCTATGGTATGAGTATTGTTCAAAATAGTTTTTAAAACCATACTCTTCAAAAAAGGCTTTGTAATATTTTTTATTATATGGCATTCCAAAACCCTGCTGCATGAATCCTTCAACTAGTAATCCCCAGCTATTGTCATTTTCACCAAAGTTGACAGGTCCATCCATTGCCTCAATTCCGTGTGAAAGATGCCATTCCCTTGCTGTATTGAACAGGCAAAAAGCAGCTTCCCTGTTATCAATGACTTCAAAGAACCCTATCCCGCCTGTAGGTTGACGGTTGGCTGAAGACCTTACATTATCTATAAAAGCAGCAATTCTTCCGATTGTCTTATTATTGTCATCCTTTAAAATCCAGCGGATAGCTTCACCATGCTTAAAAGTATGATTCTTTGTTGGATCAAAAACTGTTTCTAGTCCTGAATCAAGCTGACAAACCCAGAAGGGATCCTCTTTATATAATTCTTTCGGAAAATCTAAAAATTCCTTTCGATCAGGTTTCGTTTTAACCTCGGTTATCTTCATAAAATTGGTTATGAGAGAATCAGCAATCTGTCGGTTAACATATTTAGTTTACCGGTATCATGTACAAATATAAACAGATTTTTATAGAATGAAGCAGGAAGTCAGAAGTCGGAAGCCGGAAGTCAGAAGTCGGAAGTTCTTAATCTAATTACATAGAATTTCACCCGGGATATTTAGGTCCAGTCTTCCGACTTCCGACTTCCGGCTTCCAGCTTCCTGCTTGTCAATGAATATTAATTATTCTATGGTCAATAAGAATGAAAAGGATCCCAATGAGGAAGCAATAGATTGCGAAAACTTTGAGAGGTATATATTCTGCCGGTTTTATTTTCATTTTAAACCATACATATAACACCAGAAATAAATTACTGACTACATAGGCAATAAATGTTGAAACTGCTACTCCCACAAGTTTATAACCCCATTTTATCATCAGCAGACTTAAAGAAATATTCACTATTATTTCAATTATCGCAGCTATAAGAGTGATGTGAGTCTTCTTTCTTCCGACAACTATTGTTTGTGGAAAAACAAGGCGTGGAATAATGAGCAAGGCATACACAAGAAATATACCTGAACTTTTTTCAAAATCGTGGCTGAACATTATCGGATAGATCCAACGTGCAATCAGCATCATAACCATTGTCATAGGAAAAAGCAGGTTCATAAGCCTCTTAGACTTTACTCTTAATTTCTCAATAGATTCCTTCATCTTTTCCCGGGTAGAAAACTCTGAAAGCAATGCAGCATTCAGTCCATTTGCAAGCATAAGTACAAGCGGAAATTCCTTTGCTCCGTAACGAAAAACTGCAAAACTGCCAGGATCCCTGTAAACGGCCGAAATAATTATACCATCGATATACTGACCTGATCCGCTTATTAGAGTAGTTATTATCAAAGGAATACCCAGGTAAAGATGCTCCTTAATAAAGTCAACCGATATCTTCATTTCGGTGTACCTTCGCAACAATATGATCAGCCATATCCATCTGAACCCGGTAATCAAGAGTAATCCGTAAATTGACCAGATTATATCCTTACCAAACAATATTGGTGTAATAATAAAG
>PMIL01000005.1 GCA_003157075.1 Bacteroidales bacterium
TACCTCACCTTTTCACCCTTATCCCGATAAATCGGGACGGTTATTCTCTGTTACACTACTATACCCTCACGGATATCTTCCTGTTAGGAAATATGGTGCTCTGTGTTGCCCGGACTTTCCTTGGCGTCTTAAAGCGCCACGATGGAACAGCCTGCTGCGACACAAAGGTAAGAAATTAGGATGAATTTGAGTAGCTCTTATGAATTATGGCTAATTTTGACCAGGGATATTTAGCTCCCCTGCTCCCGCAAAGCGGGATTCGTACTCAAACATAAACGAATTTTTCTGAAAAAACGAGCACGAGCCCTCTTTAGGGGGGTTGGGGGGTAAAAAAACGAAAGGATTACCTGTATTAATGAGAGACATTAACATAAACGACTACGATTACGAACTTCCTGACAATCGCATTGCACAGTATCCTGTAAATGAGAGAGATAAGTCGAAGCTTCTAGTTTATAAAAATAATACTATCTCAGAAGACATCTTTTGCAACATTGATGAGCACATCCCTCCTGAATCACTTCTTGTTTTTAACAATACCCGTGTAATCAGGGCCCGGATTCTCTTTCAGAAACATACAGGAGCTGCAATTGAAATACTCTGTCTTGAGCCCCTCTCCCCTTTTGATTATGTAATATCATTCGGTTCAAAAAAACCGGTTGAGTGGAAATGTATTGTAGGAAATCTTAAAAAATGGAAGACAGGTATATTGAAGACCATATTTAAAAAACGTGGAATTGAATACAATCTTTTTGCAGAAAAGCTAAATCAAGAAGGAGAAGCATGGAGGATAAGATTCAGCTGGAACTGTGAGGATGCAGGTTTTGGGGAAGTAATAGAAGCAGCAGGACACATACCCTTGCCACCCTATATAGCAAGAGCTGATGAAGCAGAAGATGTTGAAAGGTACCAGACAGTATATTCCAGGATCAAAGGTTCAGTGGCTGCCCCCACTGCAGGATTACACTTTACCCGGGATGTCTTAGGGAAAATAAAAACGAGGGGTATAAAATCTGTTGAACTTACTCTTCATGTTGGTGCCGGGACATTCCAACCTGTCAAATCCAATAACGTATATGAGCATGAAATGCATTGTGAACATTTTTCAATTGATGCAACAACAATAGAATTATTGCTTAAAAACACTGGAAAGATAATACCTGTTGGTACTACATCGGTGCGAACACTGGAAAGTCTCTACTGGCTGGGAGTAAAAATGATTCAAAAGCCATCTGAAAGCCCTGAACATCTTTCACTCGGGCAATGGGAGCCATATGAAATGACAACAAATATTTCATCAGGAGAATCTCTTTTCACCCTGTTGAATTTCCTGAAGAAAAGGAATTTAAACTCACTGATGGCTTCAACAAGTATTATGATCGTGCCCGGGTATGATTTCCGGCTGACAAACGGAATGATAACGAATTTTCATCAGCCCCGCAGCACCCTTCTGCTTCTCATTTCGGCCTGGACAGGAAACAGATGGAAAGAAATTTATGCTTTCGCTCTTGAGAACGGATTCAGGTTTCTAAGTTATGGCGACAGTTCCATTTTGTTATGAAAGCCATGCGATTCATCAATATTACTGTGCATTTCATCAAATTTGCTTTTTATAACGAAATTTTTAGTTTAATTTTGAAGCTAAATCTAATTTTTGTTAATTTGAGACCAAAATAATTAAAGTATGGACGGGAATAAAATGATGCAGCAGGTAACAGCCATTTTCTCTGTTTTTATGGTTTTCTTCTATCTGGGGGTTGGAATTTATCTCGCATTTTTTCCCAGTCTGAGTTATCTTGATAAATCAGTCAGGGTTATTATAGGATCCAGCTTTATTTTTTATGGATTATACAGGGCGTACAGGGCTTATACAAAAATAGTTGAAGTATTCTTTACAAAGGAGGATGAAGATGAATAACAAATTAAATGAGCATGAATCTTTAATCTGAATTTATTTATTCTGCAAAACAGGCTTGGCACATACTTTGCAGTGCATAGGAATAAAATATTCAACATTAACTAAAATTAGGAATATGAACAATGCATCAGTTATTCAAAATTTTATTATTATTGCGTGCCGTAATCAAGGATTAACATCTTCTAGTGTAGTGAACAGAAACATTTTTCATAAATTTTTATCTTTCATCCCTTTATTTGGATTGTTGCTTATCCTGTCATCATGCGGCAGCATGGGACAAAAGGGTACCAATGAGACTCCCACAAGGGGAAACATAAAGATAGTATCAGATGAATCTTTCCAGCCGCTCATTGAAACCGAGACTTATACTTTCACACATCTTTATACAAATGCAAAAATAAAGCCGGTATTTAAACCCGAGTACGACGTGATAAATGATTTCATGAATGATTCCGTAAAAGTAATAGTTACAAGTAAAAAACTTACTGATTCGCAGATTCAATTTCTCAGGGACACCCTGATCATTGCACGAACATCAAGTTATGCCTATGATGCCCTCGCTCTTATAACAAACAAGGAAAATCATGATACCCTTGTTAAATATAATGCGATCAAAGATATATTCCTTGGGAAGATTAAAACATGGAAAGAAGTTAACGAAAATACAAAACTTGGTGATATAAGTGTTATATTTGACAATACCAAATCAGGGAATATCAGATATTTCAAAGAACTCTTTGAAATAAAAGACACTCTTGGAAAAAATTTCTTCGCAGTTAATAATAATTCTGAGGTTATAAATTATGTTTCAAAGAATCCCAATGCTCTTGGTATTATAAGTGTCAACTGGATAAGTAATAAAAAAGATTCTCTTACAATGAGCTTCATAAATAAGGTAAATGTAATTGCTGTGTCGCAGCAGTATGTGAATGATGGAAACTATTATCGTCCGCATCAGGGTTTTATCTATGACAAATCTTATCCATTTGTAAGAGAAATTTACCTCATATCAAGAGAGACATTCTCAGGTTTAGGTTCAGGGTTTATTAACTGGGCTTGTGCAGAACAGGGTCAACGTATTGTGCTAAAATCAGGACTGGTACCTGCTACCATGCCAATAAGGCTGGTTCAGATAAAGCATTAGGTGTGAGGTGTGAGGTGTGAGGTGTGAGGTGAGACTGAAGATGTAATATTAAAACAACTTATCTATAAGTATTTCAACCCCAACCCCTAACCTACTGTGTGTGCAATAACTAAGGCAGTACCCAAGTTTCCCCTCCTTTTTAAGGCGGCTATGCACACATCTTGAATATTTCGTCCCTACGGGACTTCAGAGGCAAGGGGAATATTTGTTTCTATAAATATATAGCCCCACTGGGGCTGATAAAACAAAAAAAGTCACGTAGTGATGACATCTTTGTAGAAAGAGACATAAGAGTTCATAAGAACCACATATGGACGACATAAAAGGAACGAAGAAATGTTGACATTAATCCAATCAATAAAAAACAAATTAAAATAAGAAATACCTTATTGTGCCAATTAAAGGTTGAAATATTTTGGAGGAATTTTCAATTCCCCCTTGGAGAAGGGGGTTAGGGGGATTGAATTTTTAATTCCAATATTCTCCAAGCATGGCAATGCTCACATTTTATTTCATCGTTTTCAAAGGAAAAATTAGCATCATTTTAACCAAAGTCTATTTCATTAATTTTTTTAACAACTAATATGGTTCAATCGGGAACTCTGGGGATCAATTTTGGATCAATGGAAAAAGTTGGTATAGTATGCAAATTTACCCCAACCCCTTAAAAAGGGGCTATAACAACTTCGTAGTATTTAACTTTCAACAATCATAGAAGAAAGTAACCAGTTTCGCTTCTCTATAATTTTTAATCATCTATAATTAAAATATTTAAGCCATGTGAAACTGTTATAGCCCCTTTTTTAAGG
>PMIL01000348.1 GCA_003157075.1 Bacteroidales bacterium
TTTTGAGATTTCAAAAATCTCCATTGCAAGTTTATATGCTTTCTGATATACAATTAAATCCTTAAAACTTTCTATTTTACTCATCTGTAGATACTTAAAATACTACACCCTCCACCAGACTCTACGCTCTACGCTTTACGCTGAAAATCAGAACTTATAGATGACTGCAGTTTTAAAATTGATAGAGGTATCTCTGACTTTGCCCCATTGTACCAAAAAGCTGGCTCCGAAAATAAGTTTTAAATTAGATTTAATTGTGTAAATCACACATTCTCCCGGGTCAATATAGAAACGTTTGTCTTTTTTAAGGGCATGCTTTCGCCCCGTCGGTCACATGGGGGAGGATCAACAAAAATTACGCTGAAATGCAGAATACTTCAAGATCTTAAACTGTATGCACCAAAATGAGCATATAAAAGCGTAANNGATAAACAAGACATCTGAATTAAGTATTTAAAGCCTCAGTTTTAAGTTGAATGTGAAATAAATTAAGCATTCATCTCAAAAATCTTAAGAATATTAATTAGAATACAGTTATGGATATTGGTCATTAAAATTATCAGGTTGGTTGACAGATTAATTGATACAGCTAATATATAAGAAAAAAAATTAGAAAATTAGCATCGATCTCAAATTTTATCAAACAGGCCTTTTAGAGTACGAATTATAAATCTAAAATATTGAACGCATCTTAATGAAATTGAAAATATTTATAAATTTAGTCGAAAAATTTGAACTAAGAACAATGATTTTTATGCAAATTGCTCATATAAAAATGATTAAGTAATATAATATCTGTTCGTCTCCTAACCTTAATCTGTGCCCTCAGATACTCTTTCCCGCCAGTCTCGTCATACTATAGTAAGCGCTGCCTAGGAGTGAGGCGGTCGAACCGAGATGGGCCCGTTCGATCTTTACTTCCGATCTGCAGTTTTCAAGAGAATTGTCGAAGGCGCTTTTCCTTATCATTGCCAGGTAATTGTCATTTGCCTCTGACATACCACCGCCAAGTACAATTATTTCAGGGGCGAAAATCGAGATAAGATTGGCAAGACCAATGCCGACAAGCTCTGCATTTTCCTTTACTACTCTGACGGCAATTGGAGAGTTGGTATAACTTAATTCAAAGATCTCCCTACAGGATAATAGATTTTCTCCGTCAAGTCCTGCAGTGCGCATTTCTTCCCGGTATCTTCTTACAACAGCTGAGGCTGATGCAAATTGTNNTTATTAACACCCCTGTAAAGCTTGCCATTAATTATAATGCCACCTCCTATTCCCGTACGAAGCGCAACAAACAGAATATTTTCATATCCCTTCGCTGCCCCGAAACGATGCTCCGCAATTGTCATCATATTGGCGTCATTGCCCACATATGAGGGAAGACCTGTCTCCTGGTTAATGATTTTTGCGAGCGGTACATTTGTCCAGTCCCTGATTCCCTGATCCGGTCCAAGTACAATGCCCGATGCATGGTCAATAAAGCCTTTGGCTGCCGTACCTATACAAATCGGATTTATGCCTTCAGACGCCACTGATTTTCTAATATCGCTAACGGCATTCAGCAGCTGAGAGATAATATATTCACGAGTCTGGGGCTGAATAAGAGGAAATGATTTTGCTGCAATGACTTCCCCCTGGATCTTCACAACAGCTATTCTGATTGAATTCCTACCGATATCGATCCCAATGGCTGCTGCGTGGTTAAACATTTTTCATCATTATGTTGTATCATACAAAATTAAATTAAATATAGTGAATTGCATTTCAGCTTTCAACATTATAAGAATTTATTCTGGAAATGATACATAATGAAGAAGAGACTATCTATTAAAGTCGGGCATAACCTTGCGTCAGAACTGCCACAATAGCGTCCAGGCCTATATCGGGCGAGATATTTTATAAGTCATGCCCCTGCCAATAAAATATTTTATAATGTGATCCCGGTGGTCCGTTTTAAAATTCACAACGAGTTAAAAAAGTGTTAATTGGTATCATTTTATACAATATACCTGGCTTAAGTAATATAATAAATGTAAAGAAGAACATAAGGCACATCACACAAACAAATTTTAGTTCTTTCATATCATTATTTTTTGGTTAATAATTAAATTGTAATAAACTAAAATGTATCTCAACTCATAAATAGCAGACAAAATGTACTTATGAATTATCAGGATAACAATTCATATTAGATGTTGTTGAAAAAATTTCCGGCTAATTTATTAACAGCAAAATAAACAGCCAGGCAGCTTATATCTTGTTAATCAATTTCTGAAATCTTATATTAAAATACCTATTTCAGCATCCAGCAAATTACAAACATTATATTATTTAACAACCTTAATTTTGAGTTCATTTTCTGATAATTCACTTAAACATTATGAGAACTTTTCTGTTAAATCTTTGAATATGAAAAATTTGTTAATTACTAAAATATTTAAGCCATGAAAATTAACTCTCATGACTATAGCTCTATACATAAAGTAGGAAAATATGAATTTCTGGCAAATGTGCATTTTTTGCCATCTTTGACAGATAAAAATCTTGTAAGCATAAGCGTCGAGCTGACAAATACGAATGCGAGCTCAAGCTTCTGGAAACGATCAGTAACTATAAGTGAATCTGATATTCATTGCATAATCTATAGTTTAATAGACAGATATTTTGCAGAAATTGATTATTTCAGAATAACACATTCGTAATTTATTTGTAAAAGAAGAAACATCATTTACTATTGGTGAGTTTGCACGCTTACCGTCTCTGAGATACATTCTACAAATTGCAGAACATTTTATGTCGTGCCGAGCTGGCAGACCCAGCAACAGCTGGAAACATAAATTATTTTTAATAACTTTGGATGGAGTTTAGAAATAAGAATCATATGATAGAAAAAGTCAGGGATATCTTTAAGAGAGAGGCGAAAGCAATAGAAAACATTCCAATAAACGATAGTTTTGAAAAGGCGATTGAGATAATTCACAAACATGTTCACGGAAAAAACGGGAAGCTGGTTACAAGCGGAATGGGAAAAGCCGGCCAGATAGCCCATAATATAGCAACTACTTTCAGCTCCACAGGAACTCCATCAATCTTTCTTCATCCGAGTGAAGCACAGCATGGCGATCTTGGGATCCTCCAGGAAAATGATGTGCTGCTCGCCATTTCCAACTCGGGAAAAACCAGAGAGATAATCGAACTGATTGAACTTAAAAATAATCTCTACCCGCAAGTCCCGGTTATTGTAATCACCGGAAATGAAGATAGTCCTCTTGCTAACAAGGCAGATTGTTTCATACTGACAGGCGCTCCGAAAGAAGTCTGCACTCTCGGCCTTACTCCCACCACTTCGACCACTATTATGACAGTCATAGGCGATGCCATGGTTGTATTAATGATGGAAAAAATCGGGTTTAATGTAAAGGATTACGCAAAAAGACACCATGGCGGTTATCTTGGGATGATATCCAGAGNNCTGTAGGCATATTCTTTCAGCTCCGACACATTTTCGAGAACCTTCATAAAATATATCCTGAAAAAGGAATCGGTTATAAAGAAGTAACGTTTACGGTCTGAAGGGAAAGTCTTATAGTCAATTATCTTGTTATGAAGAAGATAGCTCAGGGAATTACTCACAGAACTTTTACTTGCCTTAAAATATTTTACAAGTTCATCGAATGTCTTCTCCGGTGGATCGCTGACTGTGAAGTAAGATATGATCCTTCCCTGCATCGGGGTCAGTCCAAATTTCTCGAATACCTTGCCGGTCTCTTCAATTGTCTCCCTGATTCTCTTTTCCTGAGTTAACATTGTTCTGAATTTTGTGTTAGTCTGAAGTCCGAAGTCTGAAGTCCGAAGTCTGAAGTCCGAAGAATTAGTAGACGTCCGACTTCCGTCTTCCCCAGGACAAATTTAAATTATTTCCATATCAGTTCTATAACTTTTGAACTAAAAAAACAAATTTATTTTTTCTTGTTTGCATCAGATAAAAAGCTTAGTTTTGGAAAGTTCACAATTGGGATCAGGGATCAGGGATCAGGGATTAGAGATCAGAGATCAGAGATCAGAGATCAGAGATCAGGGATCAGAGATTGGAAATCAGAAATTTAGAATTTTGAATGTTAAATTTTGAATTATAAATAACCTAAATCATGACTAGCAGTACTTCCTCAACCACGATCAGCAGGAAAGATTATGTCTTTTCAATCTCTATTATCGGATTGTTCTTTTTCATTTTCGGATTTGTAACCTGGCTAAACGGGATCCTGATACCATTCCTCAGAACTGCCTGTGAATTAAATGATTTCCAGGCCTACTTTGTAACTTTTGCATTTTATATCTCCTATTTGCTTATGGCTTTGCCTTCTTCGGCACTGCTTAAAAAAACGGGTTTTAAAAACGGGATGACAATCGGCTTATGGATAATGGCAGTAGGAGCCCTGATATTTATACCCGCAGCAATGACAAGAACATTCGGCCTCTTCCTCCTGGGTCTTTTTGTAGAAGGAACAGGACTTGCCCTTCTTCAGACTGCTTCAAATCCTTATATAACAATCATCGGTCCGACCGAGAGCGCTGCCAAAAGGATAAGCATCATGGGAATTGCAAATAAGTTCGCAGGTGTTTTAGCTCCTATTATTCTAGCAAGCATTATATTAAAAGACGCCAGTGTTCTCGAGCAAAAGCTTGCACAGGCTGCCGATGCAGCTTCAAGGGCAGTATTGCTTAATGAACTGGCAAGNNTGCTGCGATTCGCACATCTGCCCGAAGTGGACACCGATGCTGAAGATGCAGCAAGCACCGAATCAAACCTCAAAAAAACAAGCGTATGGCAATTCCCGCATCTTATAATCGGGGTGATCACGTTCTTTTTCTATGTCGGCGTGGAAGTTATAGCCGGTGATACTATAATAAGGTACGGTCAGTCTCTGGGAATTGCCATGAGCTCGGCAAAATATTTCACATCTCTGACATTGCTCAGCATGATTGTGGGATATCTGATCGGTATTATTTTCATTCCAAAATACTTCCGACAGGTTACCGCCCTAAAAGTCTGTGCCATTCTCGGTGTTATCTTCGCACTGGCAGCAATCGTCACACCGGCTCATTTTACATTTACAATCCCGTTTATTGATATTGTTACATTTTCACCGTTAAAACTTGTTCTGCCTTTAACTGTTTTGTTTGTGGCACTTATGGGTCTGGCAAACTCTCTTATGTGGCCTGCACTCTGGCCACTGACAATCTCCGGGCTTGGCAGATTCACAAAAACAGCTTCAGCTATGATCATTATGGCTATCGCAGGAGGAGCAGTATTACCTTTGGTGTACGGAAAACTTGCCGTAATATTTTCAACACAGTCGGCATACTGGATCTGCGTGCCGGCATACCTGATAATTATGTATTATGCATTTATAGGACATAAAGCCGGGAAATAGTATGGATTATGACCTGAAGGAAATATTTGGATATTTTGATGCCGAGGGTACTTACAAGAATGGTGAACCTTACGGGAGCGGGCATATTCATGATACTTTCAGGGTTGAAACAGCTGAACCGGATAAGGATAACTATATCCTTCAAAGACTTAATACCAAGATCTTTAAGAACATTCCAGAACTTCAGGATAATATTGAACGGGTTACTGTTCATCTGAGGAATAAATTAAAAAAGTTACCCGGATCGGATATAAAAAGAGAGTGTCTGAAGCTTATCCCGTCGCATGAGGGGAAAACATGGATCGTGGACAAAGACGGGAATAACTGGAGGATGTACATATTTATCTCCAACCATAATTCCTATAATTTCGTCGACAGTCCGGATAAGGCATTTGAAGGTGGCAAGGCAATTGGCCGTTTTCAGGCTATGCTTGCTGATATGCCGGCACCACCTCTTCATGAGACCATTCCCTGGTTTCACAACATTGAAAAAAGGCTTGAGGCATTCAATGGCAAGATCAAAGAAGACCCTGTGGATCGTGTCGAAGGGGTCAGGGCTGAAATTAAGTTTGTCCTGGAAAGAGCAGAAGAGATGAAGATCATTCTGAAACTGGGCGATGAAGGAAAAATTCCGCTCAGGATTACTCATAACGATACAAAATTCAACAATATCTTACTTGATGAAAATGATAAGGCTTTATGCGTAATTGATCTTGATACAGTAATGCCAGGATATGTCCATTATGATTTTGGCGATGCAATCAGAACGGCTGCTAATACAGCCTCCGAAGATGAGCACGAGCTTTCAAAAGTGAAAATGGATATCAAACTCTTCAAAGCTTATGCCGAAGGTTACCTCTCCGAAACAGTCGGGACATTAAATGATGTGGAAAAGGAATATCTTGCATTTGCCCCAAGATTAATAACTTACACCATTGCGGTACGTTTTCTGACAGATTATATCGATGGCGATAATTACTTCAAGATACATCACAAGCTTCATAATCTACAGAGGGCCAGAGCCCAGCTGCAACTCGTCCTTAGCATGGAGGAGCAGTATGAGGAGATGAGGAGGATTATCAAAAAATTAACGTAAAATCAACCCCCTAAATCCCCCAATTGGGGGACTTAAAAACCAATGAAGTCAGAATGACGAACATTCGAAATCAGAATGAAGAAGAAAATTAAATTCTAAGCTGCCCTGCGATCTGGCTCCTTGCTGAAATAGCCCACCGGGCTATTTTTAACCCTCGGCCCTGGTTGTTTGTTATTCTTAATTCTTTGATTTAAAAGCCCCCCATATGGGGGGTTGGGTGGCAAAAAGATAGAATATGGACTGGACAAAAGATGAGATCAGTTTTCTGAAAACAATAAGCGATCCTGATAAGATTCAGGGTTTCCTCGACTCAATTGAATATAATCCTGTTTATGAATGCAGGTCACCGAGATGGGTGATAAAGAAAAAGTCGGCTCATTGTTTTGAGGGGGCTCTTTTTGCTGCCGCTGCGATGGAATTTAACGGATACCAGCCGCTAATAGTTGATCTTAAGGCCTATAACGACGATGATCATGTGATTGCCATTTTTAAAGAAGGCATCTATTGGGGTGCAGTGGCAAAATCAAACTTTACTTCGTTGAGATACCGTGAACCTGTATACAGGTCATTACGGGAACTTATAATGTCTTATTTCGATTTTTATTTCAACACCGATGGCGATAAATCACTGCGCTCCTATTCCGTTCCGCTCAACCTGACTGTTTATAATTCCCGTCACTGGAAAACAACTGATGAAGACCTTGAATACATCGGAGATAAACTTGAACAATTGCATCACTATCCTGTTGTTAATGAAAAGATGATCAAAAACCTTAAAAGAGCAAGCAGAATTATGCTGGCAGCAGGGATGCTCGGATCAAAAGCAGAGGGGCTGTTTAAGCCGAAGTGAGGTGTGAGGTGTGAGGTGTGAGGTGTGAGGTGTATACACCGTGATACTCCGCGTAACTCCATTGTAAAAAAGATAAGATGCATGACTAATCATACTATATGACCGAGAACGAGCCCCCCTTTAGGGGGGTTGGGGGGCAAAAACCGGCTGGGAACGAGCCCCTCTTTAAGGTGGATGGGGCTTTAAACTCAAAACTCAAAATATGCGTAAATTTCCCCTGGTCGAAATAACTTATTATGTATTTATTTGTTTATCATTATATTACAAAAGCTTTACTATATACGGTCGAAGGTTATTTTTGTAATTAAGATGATATTGTCTATTTTTGACAACGTAAAAATAACAGGGTATGGATTTATCGGGTAAGTATTATAAAGCCTTCACAGACCGTCAGACGTCAATAGAAAAACAGTATAGTCCCAAACAAGCGGAGAAACAGCATTCTAAAGGCAAGCTTACTGCCCATGAAAGGATAAATCTTCTTTTCGACGCAAACACTTTTGAAGAGATAGACGCCTTTGTAACGCCTGCTGATCAACCAGTCGAATTCGGAAAAGTTGAAAGATCCTATGGAGACGGAGTTATAGTTGGTCATGGTAAAGTTAACGGCAGGCTGGTCTTTGCATATGCCCAGGATTTTACGATCATGGGGGGATCATTAGGTATAGTACACGCAAAAAAAATAGCAAAAATCCAGGAGATGGCCTTAAAAATGGGCTCCCCAATAATTGCGCTCATTGACTCAGGCGGAGCCAGGATTCAGGAAGGGGTGGCAAGTCTGAGTGGTTATGCAGCTATCTTTCAGAATATAATCCATTCCTCGGGAATAATTCCCCAGATCTCGGTAATTATGGGACCGGCAGCCGGCGGTGCAGTCTACTCCCCTGCCCTCACCGACTTTGTCTTTATGGTAAGTCATACGAGTTACATGTTTGTTACAGGACCGAATGTTGTAAAGGAGGTTCTTAACGAAGATGTAACATCAGAGGGTTTGGGCGGAGCTGAAATACACGCTCGTAAAAGCGGTGTTGCTCATATGATCTATGATGATGAGGAAAACACAATTCTTGCCCTCAAAAAGTTTCTTTCATATCTTCCTTCAAATAATGTAGAAAATCCTCCGGTTGTGAGTGATGACGGATCAATCAGTGAGATAAACGAAAAATTAAGGGATATCATTCCTGAAGATCCCAATAAAGCTTATGATGTCAAAGATGTCATTGCGCAGATTGTGGACAGAAACAGTCTGTTTGAAACGATGGAACTCTTCGGGGCAAGCCTGGTGACAGGTTTCGCAAGGTTAAACGGAAAGACTATTGGTGTTGTTGCGAATCAGCCAAAAATTCTTGCGGGAGTACTCGATATAGATTCTTCAACAAAGGGTGCAAGGTTTATACGTTTTTGTGATGCATTCAACATTCCTGTTATAACTTTTGAAGATGTTCCGGGATTCCTTCCCGGTGTTGACCAGGAACATGCGGGTATAATCCGGCATGGAGCCAAATTACTCTTTGCTTACAGTGAAGCCACTGTTCCGAAAATTACGATAATCCTGAGGAAGGCATATGGAGGAGCATTTATCGTTATGAACAGCAAAAACCTGGGAGGTGATTTCAGTTTTGCATGGCCATCTGCAGAGATTGCTGTTATGGGCCCTGACGGAGCTGTTGCAATTCTTTACAGAAAAGAACTTGCGGAATCGAAGAACCCTGTTGAACTTAAGAAGGAGCTAGTAAAGAAGTACCGAGATAAAATTGCAAATCCGTTTATTGCTGATGAGAGCGGATATATAGATGAAGTTATTGATCCGGCGGTGACACGGAAAAAGATTCTGTCTGCTTTGAATGCTTTGAATAATAAGTGGGTGAAGGTGCCGGCGAGGAAGCATGGAAATATGCCGCTTTAAAAGGTGTGAGGTGTGAGGTGTGAGGTATAAACAAAAGACAAAAGACAAAAGACAAAAGACAAAAGACAAAAGACAAAAGACAAAAGACAAAAGACAAAAGACAAAAGACAAAAGACAAAAATAATCTTACAATTAACAAGAGGACGAACCCCCCTTTAGGGGGGCAGGGGTCAAAACACGACAAGAGAACAACCCCCCCTTTAGGGGGGCAGGTGGGCAAAACACGACAAGAGAACGAGCCCCCCTTCAGGGTGGCAGGGGGCAAAAACCACTAGTAAAAACTTACGACTATAAATATAATGAAGATAAAGCGAATACTGATTGCCAACCGTGGCGAGATTGCTGTAAGGATCATGAAGACTGCACGTCTGATGAAAATTGAGACTGTTGCTGTTAAGACGGCTGTCGAACAAAATGCCTTGTATCTTTCAGGGGCAGATGTTGTATTTGATAATACTGAAGATATATCAGAGATACCTGTATTTCTCAATATTGAAAAACTGATAAAAATTGCGCTCAAGACAAATGCCAATGCTATTCATCCCGGTTACGGCTTTCTGGC
>PMIL01000344.1 GCA_003157075.1 Bacteroidales bacterium
GGTTTTTCCAGAAAATCATAAGCGCCTTTCTTAATTGATTCGACTGCAGTATCAATATTGCCGTGTCCTGAAATCATAATGACCGGAGTATCTGAAGATGTTTCGATTATTTTACCGAGGACTTCAATGCCGTCCATCTTGGCCATCTTGATATCACAGAGTATGATATCATATGAATTTGCTGAAAACAGTTCCAGTCCTTTAGGACCGTCTTCGGCGAGGTCAACTTCATGTTTTTCGTATTCAAGAACTTCCTTCAGGGTGTTCCTGATTGCTCTTTCATCATCTATGACCAGTATTTTAGACATATTTTCTTTTGTTTAACAACGGAGTTGCACAGAGTCCCGATAGCTATCGGGATCATGGAGTTACACTGTTTTTTATTCTCCCTTTCTCCTAATCTCCCTTTCTCCCCTACAGTTCTTTACTTTTGTCTTTTATCTTTTATCCACTATACCTTAGCCATTTCCACATTTCTTTCCATGAAGTTTTCTTACCATACATAAGAATACCGGTTCTGTAAACCTTGGCAGCCATCCAGACGAAAGCAGCAAAACTTACCAGCATTATCAGCATTGAAATTGCGATTTGCCAGACTGGTACGCCAAAAGGAATCCGTGCCATCATAACAATCGGGGAGGTCAATGGGATCATTGAGCACCAGAAGGAAAGGGAACTTTCAGGATTCTGCATGGTACCCATAGCGACCATCAGTCCAAGTATTATGGGTATTGTTACCGGAAGCATAAACTGTTGAGTTTCGGTTTCGTTATCAACCGCGGACCCGATTGCCGCAAATACAGACGCATAGAGAAGATATCCGGTTATAAAATAAAAGATAAAACAGATTATGATCAATCCCCATGGCTGGTTCATGGCGCTGTCGAACATCTTTGAGAATTCGGCAACCTGTGGAGACATTTCAGTTGTTTTAGCAGATCCTGCAACTTGCGGATTGTCGGCCATTAAATTCTGAGGCATGGATTGTGATATTTCAGTAATGCCCGTTTTTGGAAGAATGGTGGTTTTCAGGAATGTAATGATACCAACAGTCAGAAATATCCAGATAAGAAATTGGGTAAGGCCTACGAGGGCTATACCTATTATTTTTCCCATCATAAGCTGCACCGGTTTAACTGACGATATGATGACTTCAACAACCCGGCTTGTTTTTTCCTCGATCACACCACGCATTACCTGAGCTCCGAAGATGAAGACCAGCATATACATCAGGAATCCCAGCAGATAAGCTAAAGCCATGGCTATTCCGGTACTGGTGCCTTTTTCTACTCCGGATTCATCGAGTTTTTTTGTCTGAACAGATACACTTGTTTCGACATTCTTCATAATGTCATCAAGGTTTTCAATCTTGTAAGCCAGCAACTTCTGCCGCTCAATTTCCTTTTTAAGGGAGCTCTCGATATGCTGGAGAAGTCCTATTGGCGGTTGTTTGCCAGAGATAAGATATACTGCGTTTGGTGTATTCACCAGTTCAGGCGAGATATAGAGAATGCCATAGTATCCTGCCTTTTCAAAGGTTTTTTTAAGATCGTCAACCCTGGTATTCTCCAGGTAAACAAATTCCGCGTCTTTTGTATTCTTAATAACACCTTTAAAAAGATTCGAATTATCTTCGATAACTGCGATTTTTTTAAATTCACCACTCTGATTTGTCATAATGAGCGTCGGCACAATTATGATAGCTGCCATGAGGATAGGAGCAAGAATTGTCATTATGATGAATGATTTTTTTCTTACCCTTGTTATATATTCTCTCTTAATAATTACGGATATCTTGTTCATATTAGGAAGATTTCGATGTTATTTTCAGGTTTAGTTACGGGCTTCAACGACTCTGATAAAAATCTCATTCATTGATGGCATAGCCGGATTAAATGAGATAATCCTGCCTTCTCTCATTACGGTTTGTAGAATATCGTTTGTATTTATATCGCTGGTTGTCTTCAGTCTGATAACGCTTCTGTTGTTCTCATTCTGCTGCTTTAGAATGTTATAATGACCATTTCCGTTTATTTTCACATCGCCTTCAAATACAAGATCATATTCATTAGCCGCCCATTTGCTACGGATCTCATTAACCCCCCCTTCAAGGATTGTTTTTGCCTTGTCAATGAGGGTGATGTTATCGCATAATTCTTCAACTGATTCCATATTGTGTGTTGAAAAGATGATTGTAGCTCCTCTTTCCCTGAGAAACAGGATCTCATTTTTTATAATCTTTGTATTCAGNNTCTTCGACTTTTTTGCCCCACCAGTCTATTATATCAAGTTTTTTAAACCAGTATTTCAGTCTTTTCATTGCTTCAGGTTTCGCAAGGCCCTTAAGCTGGGCGAAATACAAGGCCTGTTCACCGACTTTCATTTTTTTATAGAGGCCTCTTTCTTCAGGAAGATATCCGATTAACTGAACATCAGAAGGAATCAGCTTTTTTCCATTAAGGAATAACTCCCCTGAATCCGGCCCTGTTATCTGATTTATTATTCTGATAAGAGTGGTTTTTCCCGCACCATTTGGTCCAAGGAGTCCATATATGCATTGTTCAGGAACTGATATACTTACATTATCGAGAGCCAGGTGCTCGCCATATTGTTTTGTGACATTCTTTGCTTCAAAAAGTGCCATAAGATTAATTTAAGTATTGAATATGAAGTGTAAATATAGAAAAACTCTGTGAAACTCTGTGTTTCTATATACATACTTACTTTCGTACTCACCCCCATTCTATCTTTACTACGTCTACCCTTTAAACACATCATTTCTTATAATAATATTTTCGAAAATTTGTTTAATCCTGGGAGATCCCTCGACTCATCCACCTAACTCCCTGAAATATTTGGAAATGAGCAGGGTGGATTCGCTCGGGATGACGGTGGGTTAAGGGGTGAATAAGGGAAGGAAGCAGCGGCGATTCAGATGATTTTTCCATCTTTTTTTTGCTATTTTTTCTGAATCGCCGCTGCTTCCTTTCCCCAATACACTCAAAAATCGTGTCATCCCGAACGAATCCACCATCGGTACGATTAGAAAGCCATGGATATTTGGTGGATGAATGAGGGATCTCCTAATCATCATACTGTTTTCTTAAGTAATTAATTGTCTGAT
>PMIL01000027.1 GCA_003157075.1 Bacteroidales bacterium
GGTCTGTAAAAACCTCCACGCCTGCCCCATGATCCAAGGAGAGCATTTAAAATTGCAATTGCCCGAACCCTCTGGGTATCATCACCATACCACGTAACATGTCTACCTGGATGGATTAAGACAGCTGGAGATGCATTCGACATTTCCTTTGCAGTTTTTCTGATCAGGTCTGGTTTAATTGTTGTAATCCCATATGCCCATTCAGGAGTAAAATCTTTGACATGTTCTTTCAGTTTATCAAACCCACTGCAATATTTTTCGACATAATTTTTATCGTAATATCCGTTGTAGATTATTTCATGTATCCATGACAGAAGCAAAGCAATATCGGTAGACGGTTTAATAGGAAGCCAATATTTCGATTTTCCGGCGGCAGTTGAAAACCTTGGATCTACTGTAATTATAGTGACGCCTTTATCAATTGCATCCGACATTTCCTGTATCTGACCATTATGCATATTCTCTCCAATATGTGCTCCAATCAATACAAGGCATTTGGTGTCCCGAATATCTGTTACCTCCGGTGAATAAACTTCTTCTCCGAATGTTGCAAGAAAGGCTTCATCTCTCGGCCCCCGACACTGTGCGTACGATGGTTCCGCTATATTTGATGAGCCATATGCTTTTAATAAATTTGTAAAATAAGCACTACCTGACCCATGAGTGAAGAGTGCCATACTTTCAGGACCAGATTTTGAAGAAATGTTCTTCATTTTAGCTGCAATATAATCAAGTGCTTCATCCCATGAGGCCTCGCGAAAGACCTGCTTACCACGTTCCTGAACTCTTATGAGAGGTGTCTTCAACCTGTCTTCATCGTAATACATACCAACTCCACCTGTGCCACGCGGGCAAAAGCGTCCATTACAATGCTGATCTTCATCATTGCCTATGATTTTCCAAATTTTACCCTCAGAAGTTTTATAAACCCATCCGGCACATTTCCAGAAGCAAACTTCACAATAAGTCGGAGTTCGTTTGAGGTCAACTTTTATTTTTCCGCTGTTTTCAGGTTTGGATATCCATCCCATGGCTTTTAAGGCTCCTGCTCCTAATGTCAGGGCACCTGCACCGGCGATTGATATTTTTATGAACTGCCTTCTGTTTGTCATATCATTTTTTAATACTTGTCAGCCGAACTTACTTATGTTTTCAAGCTTTTTTATATCATTTATAATTATATTTTTCCCGGAGGTTTTTATTATCCCTTCCGATTTGAATTTCGTAAATACCCTTCCAATACTTTCTCTGGAAGTACCGGCCATTTCAGCCAATTCACTTCTGGTTAGCGGGATCTGAAGTTTATTACTTGAATATACAATCCTGGAAAAGTAAATTAGGATATCAGCAATTCGCGAATAAATCTTTTTATTACCCTGATTAATGAACCTGTGAAAATTATTAAGGCTGTCTCTTTCAACTGATGTCAGAATCTCGAAGGCAAAGTTTCCATTGTTTCTGACCAGACTAATAAAGGTATCACTATCAATATAACAAAGTTTAAGCTCTGTTAGCGACTCATAGGAGTAGTGGTTAAAGTTATCTCCGAAAAGTGAGGTCATACCCAGGTATGAATGCGGCTTAACAATCTGGAGTATCTGCTCCTGATTATCTGACCTTATTCTGTATTCCTTAACCAGACCTGATCTTAAGTATATTACATGGGAAACAGGTGATCCTTCGTTAAGGATGTTAGTTCTCTTTTTAACCTCACTGATATACCTGTTATTAAAAATAAGGTCAATTTCACGATCATTAAGTAATGCAGCTGCACATGATTTGTCAGGACAATCATGACAATGATGACTCAAATTTTCTTTTGGTGAACTCATCCTAACCCGTTTGAATGCAAAGTTAGGATATGAGTAGTTCGATTTATGTGATGCGCGTCACATTATTACTTGCGATTTGTCACACGAATGAGAGCCTGATATCACGGAATTATATTGACAGTTAAATTCAGATCTGGTGACACTCAGCCATTAGCGCTGATCAGCAACAAGGATTTCTTGTTCAGAATTTCAATTTTCTTTCCTGCAATCTTAATAATTCCATCTTTATCAAATTCAGCCAATACCCGGCTGATGCTTTCCCTGCTTGAATCAACGAGATCTCCTAAATCTTCTTGTGTGATAGGTAATGTAAAGATAGTCGAGTTGTAAATTTTATCTGAAAACTCTAATAAGACATCAGCAATTTTACCTCTGATCTGTTTTTGAGTCCTGTTAGCACATCTGCAAAACACTTCAAGTTCATTTCTGCATAATTCCAGCATTATTTCATACGAGAAATCAGGATTTGTTTTCAATAGATACCGGAAGGTCTCAATATCAATAAAACAAACTTCTGCCGCATCAATGACTGTAACTGAATATTGGTTTATTTTATCACCGAAAGTTGTTGGTAATCCAAGGTAACTGGGTGCTTTTACAATACGAACAATTTGCTCATGATATGGTCCTTCAATATGAATTTTTGCCAAACCACTCCTTAAATACGCAACATTAGATGAAAAAGAACCCTGTTTAATTAATTGATCTCCTTTATGGAATTTTACCAAAGCACAATTAAACGAGAGTTTTTCTATTTCGTCATCACTTAATTTTGATGCTGCCTTTGATTTAATTGAACATGTTTTGCACTCATTTTTCATTTGCGAAAGTTAATAAAATAAGAATTGCAATGCTTTAGTATTTCTTGGGAATAAATTTGTATTATGAACCAATGTTCATTATATTTGCACACACTCTATAAATAATCACAAATCTATTTGACCTTGTCAGTATGAACGAATTCGATATAAAAGCATCCGGATGGGATGAAAACCCCATACATCATGCACGATCAGAAGCTATTGCAAAGGAAATGCTGCGACTGCTTCCCATAAAGAAAGAAATGAGTGCAATAGAATTTGGTGCCGGTACGGGTTTATTAAGCTTTATGCTAAAAGACTTTTTAAATGACATCATTTTAATGGATAATTCAACAGAAATGGTGAAGGTAGCGAACAAAAAGATCGATGCAACGGGTGCTAAAAACCTGAAAACTATTGTCTTTGATATCGAACATGAAACTTATTCAGGAAAAACTTTTGATCTGATATTCACACAAATGGTTCTTCACCATGTAAATGATATAGAAAAGTTATTCCGTAATTTCTATAAGATATTAAATCCTAATGGATTCATAGCTATTGCAGATTTATATACTGAAGATGGCTCATTTCATGATGAAGGATTCTCAGGTCACAATGGGTTTAATGTTGAGGATCTTACATTGACTTTAAATAAATGTAACTTCAGGGTATCTACAGCGGAACAATGCTTTACGATTAACAAAAAAATCTCAGAAAACATGACTAACCAATACCCTGTTTTCTTACTGATTGCAAATCGTATTAACTAAGAAAATGTTTATTCGTATAAAAAAAGATCAGTAACCACTTATTTTAAATCATAATTATGGAAATAACATTTGACGGAGATAAAGTAATTACTGCCCACTTGAATGGTCATATAATAAGAACAGACCAGCCTGCTGAATACGGAGGCACAAATTCAGCGCCTGCTCCATTTGAACTGTTTTTGGCATCTATAGGCACTTGTGCTGGCATTTATATAAAATCTTTCTGCGACAAACGTCAAATCTCTACTGACGGAATTAAAATAATTCAGACAATGGAATACGACAAAGAGAAAAAGCTTGCCTCAATTTTTAAACTTGATATCCAGTTGCCTGCTGGTTTCCCTGAGAAATACACAGGAGCGGTAATCAATGCTGCAGAGCTATGCCTTGTGAAAAAGACAATCAATAATCAACCTGAATTTATAGTAACTTCCTCAATACAAATATGATAATGAAAATCGCGGTACCAATTACATCAGATAATTATATTGACAGCCACTTTGGCCAATGTGAATCTTACGGAGTTTATACAATATCAGAGAAAAATGAAATAACCGGAGTTAAAACTATTAAATCTCAACCAGGTTGTGGCTGCAAATCAGATATCGCATCTGTTTTGTCATCGGATGGGGTGGAAGTGATGCTGGCAGGAGGTATTGGAGGTGGTGCAATTAATGTATTTAATAATAATGGTATAGAGGTAATACGTGGTTGCTCAGGGAAAGCTGATGATGTAGTCAAACTATTTGTAGAAGGCCTGGTTAAGGATAGCGGAAGTAGTTGCAACCAGCATGAATCACATCATCAGAATGGACATGAATGCAGTCACAATTGAGGAAAGACTCTGCGAACAGGTATAATGGAATTAATTGCTTCAAAACCCCTCAAAGAAATATGGCTTAAAGCCTCTGTACTTGGAAGTATCTGGGCATCCATTGAAATATTGCTTGGAAGCTTCCTCCATAACCTGAAAATTCCATTTTCAGGGATGATATTATCTTTTATAGGTGTATGGCTTATAATCTCTTTCCTTCAGGTCTGGAAAGAAATAGGACTCGTTTGGCGAGCTGGCATTATCTGTGCCTTGATGAAATCAATTTCTCCAAGTGCAATCATCCTCGGGCCAATGATCGGGATATTAACTGAGGCACTGCTAATTGAGTTTTTTATTTTTGCTTTAGGTAAAAATATAGTTGGATATCTCTTTGCCGGCGCCTTTGCTGTTTTAAGCTCATTATTGCAGAAATTTTTCAGTCTGCTGATACTTTATGGTTTTGATTTCCTGAAGATCCTAAACGATCTTTATCATTTTGCAGTTAAGCAGATCGGTTTAAATGCTTTAAGTCCATTAAATCTTCTTATTGTAATTACAACCATTTATGTCATAATTGGTATGGTTGGTGCATTGGCTGGGTACTTCACAGGATTGAAACATATCAGGAACATACATTCTACTGCGGAAAATAATGAAGTAATACTCCAATTTAAGAATCAGTTTACTAACCAGTCAACCGGACAGAATTATTCGATAACCTTTTTAGTATTAAACATACTTGCAATCGTTATAATTCTTTTTCTTATTAATTATAACTTTTCCATTGCAGCAATATTCATTGGATTGCTTTATGTTGCATTTTGCATTTTTAAATATAGAAATTCTTTAAGGCGTTTAAGAAAAATTTCTTTCTGGGTCAGCTTCATAATCATCACTTTTGCTGCTGCGTTTCTTTGGAACGGATTTTCTCAGGGTGCATTTTTTTCCATTAATGGATTAATGGTTGGACTTAAGATGAATGCCCGGGCTATAATTATTATTATTGGATTTGCTGCTTTAAGTGTTGAACTGAAAAATCCTCTTATAAAATCATTGTTATATCACAGAGGGTTTGCTTCTCTTTATCAGTCAATGAACCTTGCATTTTCCGCATTGCCTTTTATTATCTCAAATCTTTCAACTCAAGGAAGTAAAAAAGCTAGCAGGTTTTCACGTATAAAATTGAATGACCTGTTTAGCCAGGCAGATGCACTATTAATAGTGTTTAGGAAAGAACATCTCCAAATACCAGAAGTTGTAATAATCACGGGAGATGTTCACCAGGGTAAGACAACTTTTGCCCAAAAGATCGTAGCTGATCTTCAGAAACAGAACATAAGGATTGCAGGGTTCTTTTCTGTCGGAATAATTGAGAATGGTATACGAACCGGATTTAATCTTGTCGATATTGAATCTTCAAGACAGATTGAACTATGTTCAGATAAGAAAAATGAAAAGCGGCTTAAATTAGGGAGGTACTTTTTTAATCCGGATGCTATTTCATTTGGAAATAAGATACTAGAATCAAATAATATTGTTGATAAACAACTGATTGTCATTGATGAAGTGGGGCATCTTGAATTAAACGGTCAGGGTTGGAGCAATGCAATTGAGAATATTATCAGGAGCAACACAGTGCCACAACTTTGGATNNAATTCCTTTGCAATAGCCATGGCTGCAATTGTCCCGTCGGCTACAGCAGTAGTTATCTGTCTGTATTTTTTACTGGTAACGTCCCCGACAGCGTAGATATCCGATATACTTGTCTGCATATTTTCATCAGATATAATGTAACCCCACTGATCCAGCTTTAAATTATCTTTGAATAGTTCAATATTGGGTTTCATCCCGATAAATATAAAAACACCGTCACTGACCAGTTTAGTTTTTTCACCCGTAATCAGGTTTTCAATTTCAGTAACCATTTTATCACCGTCTTTATCAAAAACTCTTGGTTCACTATTAAATATGAAATTCATTTTAGGGTTGGTAAATAACTTCTCCTGTGCTTTTTTATTAGCCGTAAACTTCTTGAACTGATGCACAATTGTGACTTTACTTGCAAAACGGCTGATGAAATCTGATTCTTCAACAGCGGAATTTCCACCACCTATTACTATAACTTCTTTGTCATCGAAAAACTTGGCATCACATGTAGCGCAATATGAAATACCCTTTCCTTTAAGCGCTTTTTCGCCAGTTGCTCCGGTTGAGTTTGGTGTTGTTCCTGTGGCAATTACAATCTTTTTTGCTCGTATAGTCTCAAATTCATCAATTACTACCTCTTTTTTTGCCAGGTCAACTTTTGTGACATCTACAGCTACCTTATAAACAGTACCACAGAGTTTTGTCTGTTCGCTCATATTATGAGAAAGCAGGTAACCGGCCTGTGGTTCAATAAAGCCAGGGTAATTTGAAACTTCATGAGTTGCTGACACTTGTCCCCCTGGTAATGCAATATCAACAAGTACAGTGTTTATTTTTGACTGACAAAGGTATAATCCTGCAGTCAGTCCACCCGGACCTGCACCAAGTATTATAACATCATATTCCGAAACTGTTGGCTTAATCTTCGATTTAATTTCCTTCAACCTGTTATCAGGCAACATGAGATCCAGATTGTGGATGATATCACTTCTTTTTATACCTCCGGTTAATCTTTGCCCGCTTTCTTTGCCTTCATTAAAGAACAATAAAGTCGGAGACGATTTGACACCCAGGTTTTCAGCCAGATCCCTGTTTTGCTGACGATAGATTTTAAGGAACTTGATATCGTTTCCATATAGTTTGGAAAGATCCTCAAATTTCGATGCCAGCGCTTCACAGGGAGGACATTCCGTTGAATAAAAGTCAAGTATTACCTGACCGCCCTTTAAAACTTCCAGGTCAAATTCAGCTGAGTTAATTTCTTTCATCGAAGTGTTTTTACTTTAAAACCTTATTATTCGTTTTTTAATTTTTAAGAAGAATATCATTGATCACTTTTTCAAACGAATGTTTTGGTAAAGCACCCATTGCGGATTGAGGTTGACCCTCCTTTGGAATGAAAAGAAGTGTAGGAATACTCTGAATACCGAATACAGATGCCAGTTCCTGTTCATTTTCAGTATCAACCTTGTAGACAACAATTTTCCCGGCATATTCAAGAGCGAGTTCTTCCAGTACAGGCGCTATCATTTTACATGGCTGACACCAGTCAGCATAAAAATCTACGATTGCAGGTAAGTTACCTTCATATTTCCACTCACTACCTTTTTCGTAGTCGAATACTTTTTCTTTAAAATCCTGTGCAGTTAAATGCACCACCTCTTTAATTATTGTTTCCATATTATTTTATGTTTATTTATTATTCTGATATTCAATTAATAAGTTCACTTTAAATTTTATTCTTTGTAATCACTGAAGTAGGCAGAGAATCCAATTTCAAGAAGTTCTTTTACCGGACGACAATCTGTAGAACAGATGTTCCCAGTTCTGTTTTTTGCAACTGAGCCACATCCTCCACCGCAGGCTAACTGTAGATTACATTCCTTACATTCTTCAATAGAAGTAATGTCACGTCTTTCCCATACTTCAATAAGTTCAGTATTTCTGGTGATGCCAGGGTAGAAGGTGCCGATTGATTCGTCGGCTTTACCTACAGTAGCAGTGCAGGGATAGATTGTACCGGTATAATCAAATGCCCATTCTGTTTTACACGCCGGGCATGAATCAAAAAGAGGGTCGGGGAGGTCTCCGTTTTCAAAGAGAAATTTAGTGACTGAATAAGCTGGTTTATAAAATTGAAGTATATGGGGATGCTGTCTTACAAGGTCAGAAATTCTTTCAAAGAGAGAGATCCTGCTGAAAAGTTTATCGTTTGCTGACTGACAATGATGTAATTCGTAATTCCGTCCAATCTGAGTTTTGAACCATGGACTTTTAGTCCAGCGTCTGTCAATTGCAAGTTGAGATAATTCAGGCAGATTGTCTATATTTTCCTTGTCAGCAACCATACGAAGATTTATCGGAATCTGACTTTCAAGGCAAGCATCAATACCTCTAACAATCCTCTCAAAAGTACTTGCTCCGCCTTTAAGAAAGCGACGCTTGTTATGAACGGCTTCAGTACCATCAAGAGTAACTTGTATCTCACGGATTTTACCACTTTTAAGAATAGGAATGTATTCTTCAAGGGTATAACCATTGGTTACAAAACAGATCTCAAGATTTGATCCGTTGGCATTTCCAATAAGATGTTTAAGAAGTATTTTCTGTTTTGGATTGTTAAGCAGTGGTTCTCCGCCAAACACTGTTATGTATTTTTTCCTTCCTGCAAATTCCGATTGAATATACCGGAAAAATGAATCAATCAATTCTATGCTGAGTTCCTGTCTGGGATTATTGTACTGATCCTGATAACAATAACTGCATGCAAAATTGCAGCTATAGTTTGTTATGAAGAAAAGTTGAATCTCATCTTTATCGCGGGAGTCAATAAAATCGAGATACTTTTGCCTATAAATCCTGGCTTCTTCATCTGGATCCATCAGGTAGCCTTTGCCTGCCAATTCCCGCACAAAATCATTATAAGGAAAATTATTGTCATTCTGAACTGCCTTTACTTTTTCTGCATCTTCTGAACTAAGAATATCAGCACTTCCCGAAAGGAGATTCATTATGAAATAATTTTCAGATTCCCTGATTTTCGAAAATATATTATATCTGGAATAAATCATTTTTTAGATTTGATAAGACTTGTAAGTGGTTAAGAATTTCCAGGCAAAGGATGATACAAATGAGATGGATTTTAAGTTAATCGTGGCAACCGACGACAGTCTTTGATGTTTTAGCACAACACTGAGCCACTTTTACGTTTGTTCTGGTTTCTTTCTTTTTAATTAAACTTTTCATAATTCAAAATTTGGATTTGAGTTAATAATCTGATATGATTCTATTTAATAAGTAATCTATTATTGATTGTTTTAACTATGGTTTCTTTCCTGCCAGGGTCCAACTGGCAACCAGAACTTTGCCTTTTTCATAAGGTTCTGATTCTTCAATAATGTTGATCGAAGAGAATCCTGCGTTGTGAAGATGTTCCAGATATTCATTTCTTGTAACAGATCCTGCCCAGCATTCGGCAATGGCAACAGGGTCGCTTTTATATTCATCAGGAATCTGTTTGATAGAATAAATATCGCTGATGGCGAACCTGCCTCCTGGTTTAAGAATGCGGAATATTTCATTCCAGACTGTTTGTTTATCTGATGAATGGTTAATGGTGCAATTTGAAATGACGAGATCTGCCCTGTTGCTCTTTAAATTTATCTTTTCAAGAGTACTATGAATAAACTCAACGTTGCTGATACCTAATCGTTTCGAGGTGTCAACTGATTTCTTTATCATTCCTTCCGAAATGTCAATTCCATAAACATAACCTCCGGATCCAACGATCTCAGCAAGTCTTATAGCATCCGTACCACGACCGCTACCCAGATCCACACAAACTTCATTTGATTTAGCTTCAGAATGATTCACAGCTCCACCGCATGAAAGACAACATGTCGTTTCTGCCAG
>PMIL01000080.1 GCA_003157075.1 Bacteroidales bacterium
GGAGAACCGCTTGTAAGAAAGGGAATTACAGCACTGGTGAGGATGCTGTCTGATATTCCGGAAATCAAAGATCTTTCAATGACAACAAATGGCTCTCTGCTCAAACAGTTTGCAAAGGAACTTAAATCGGCAGGTCTTCAAAGAGTTAACATAAGTCTTGATACGGTTGATCCTGAAAAATTCAGGACTATTACACGTAACGGAAATCTTGATGATGTCTTTGAAGGGATAATCGCTGCGAATCAGGCAGGACTCACTCCGGTTAAGATTAATTGTGTTATCAAAGCATCAAAAGAAGAGGAAGATGCTCAGGAAGTAACAAAATTTTGCTTAGATAATAATCTGGAAATAAGATATATACGTCAAATGGACCTGGTCAGAGGTCACTTTTCAGTTGTCGATGGTGGAACAGGTGGTGACTGCTCAGTATGCAACAGGTTAAGGCTCACCTCAAACGGCAAGCTCAAACCATGTCTTTTCAGCAATATGGAATTTGATATCCGGCAACTTGGTTATGAAGAAGCAATCAGACTTGCAATAGGATTAAAACCTGAATGCGGAACCAAAAACGAAAAAGGAGCATTTTATAATATAGGAGGATGATTAATATGGATAAGCTGACACATACAGACAGTAAGGGACGGGCAATCATGGTCGATGTTGGTGAAAAAGAGATTCAACTCAGAATCGCAAAGGCAACCGGGCATATTTCACTCACTCCTGAGACTATCAGGCTTATAGAAGAAAATCTTCTGAAAAAGGGTGATGTATTGACTGTTTGCGAGCTTGCAGGAATCTCCGCAGCCAAAAAGACCGCTGATCTAATCCCGCTTTGCCATAATATTGTTCTTGATAATGTAAAAGTCAGCGCTGTCGCCGACAAAACAGGAGTTCAAATTATAAGCGAAGTCCGGTGTTCAGGGAAGACAGGAGTTGAAATGGAAGCACTAACGGCTGTAAGCGTTGCTCTGCTTACGGTTTATGATATGTGCAAGGCAGTCGACAAAAAAATGATAATTGATAGTATCAGTCTGACCGAAAAAACTAAAAAATGAATCTTCCTGAAAAATTTGAAATACTGATTATCACTCTTAGCGACAGGGCTTACAGGGGTGAGTATGAGGATCTCAGCGGACCAAAGATCAAAGAAATGATCACACACTTCTTTCAGTCGGAAGGATGGCCATTCAATATTAATTCAAATCTGATACCCGATGATGCTGATAATTTAAGGGATCATTTGCTCATGGCTGCAGAAAACAGCTGCAATATCATTATAACTACCGGAGGAACAGGCATTGGTCCAAGGGACATTACGATTGAGACAGTTAAGCCATTGCTGGTCAAAGAGATTCCGGGGATAATGGAATTCATAAGAATCAGATATGGAGCTGAAAAGCCGAATGCTCTTTTGAGCAGGGGAGTAGCAGGGATTATAGGCAAATCACTGATTTATACTTTGCCGGGATCTGTCCGAGCTGTTGAAGAGTACATGAATGAGATCCTAAAAACTCTTAAGCATACTATTTTTATGCAGTTTGGAATTGACAGACACTTCAATGATTAATTTGAGAGCTTGTTCAGCGTATTAGCTTTCATAGTTCCAATTACCCTGTCATAGCGATCCCGGGGATTCCTGTAATATACAAGAACAATGTAATCATTCTCGGTTTCATAATGACTGCCCTCGAACTGAGATGCAGTACCATTAGTTTCTCCCTCTTTCAGGAAAACATATTCATAGTTATACCAACCTTGCTTAAGAAGCATATTAGCCTCATATGCCTTATTGACTGGATTATACGTCATGAGGTTGTTTTTATTGAAAGCCCAGTTGTTAAGGTTACCGGAAATGTACATTCTGCCTCCGGGAATAACCTGATCAGATGGGAGAGTAAAATAGACATAAACATAGTCACTCTCGGTATCAGGTTTGTGGCCTTCCTGAAAAGCAATATAGTAATTCCCGTTAAAATCCTGTGAGTAGAAATATGGTTTAAACTCTCTGTTTTCTCCAGGCTGAAGATAAACATTGTAGTTTGGAGGGAGGTAATCTATTCTTTTTACATATTCAGTCTGATAACGGATACTTTTTATGTCAAAATAACGGAATTCATTACCGCCCATGAATATGTTCTTATCAGATAAAGAATTGTATTTAAGCTCATTATCTCCGTTGAAGTCTGGTTTGAGATTTCTTTTTGCATTATCCCACCTTCCATTCTGAAGAATGAAAGCATATACATTTCGATATGGGTCATTCAGATCGAGACCGGTATAATTTATAACGAAATCCACCTGCTGATGGGTATTATTTTCCTTGGTCATTTGAGGCCTGTGAGCCGTAATACTGATTTTAGCGGCATCTTCTGTCACGATAAACCGCTGGGTTATAACCGGTTCATCAGGTTTATCAGGAGGATAGACTTCAAGTATATAGTTGCCTGACAGTTTTATGCTTACCCGTTCATTTGGAACAAGAAGTTTATAATGAATATAATTGACAGTTGTATTGAAGGAATTGCCATAATCTTCTATAGGGTTTTCTGCATTCCCGTTCAGGTAATCGTTAGAAAAAATATCGGATCTTTTCCAGTC
>PMIL01000087.1 GCA_003157075.1 Bacteroidales bacterium
TACTTTTTCAACACCCCCAGTAAAACAAACATTCCGCGTTGCGGAACAGGAAAGGGGGTAAATAGTAATAAAAAAAAGATACAATCAGAATGGAAAACGACAGAATATTTCTTCGCAAGGCAATTGAAATAGCATCTAATAGTATAAACTCGGGTGGCGGACCATTTGGAGCAGTCATAGTAAAGGATGGTAAAATCATTTCTGAAGCTTATAACAGGGTTGTACTGAATAATGATCCGACTGCTCATGCCGAAATACTTGCAATCAGAGAGGCTTCTTCTGTATTAAAGAACCACGATTTGAATGAATGTGCATTGTATACATCCTGTGAACCTTGCCCGATGTGTCTTGGGGCAATCTATTGGTCGGGAATAAAAAAAGTTGTCTACTCCTGCGACCGATACGATGCTGAGTCAGCCGGATTCAGTGATAAGCTGATCTATAAAGAGATAGAACTTGATCCTGCAAAAAGAAAAATCTCGTTTATAAGGATTTCTGATCTTGGCGGGGAAGAGGTATTCGGGAAATGGAACGATCTGGAAAATAAGGTAACATATTGAGTTTATGAAGGAAGGTATAAGATTATCAAAAGATTTTTATACCAGGGATGTTCTGGAAGTAGCACCTGATCTTCCGGGTAAAATTTTGGTTATAAAGCTGGAAGACGGATCATTCAAAAGATTCAAAATTACAGAAGTTGAGGCATATCGCGGGTCTGAGGACAGAGCATGCCATGCATTCAGGGGAAGGACCCCAAGGACTGAAATTATGTACCATGAAGGGGGCCGGTTGTACATTTATTTTATATACGGGATGTACTGGATGCTGAATATCGTTACCGGGGACAACAACATTCCCCAGGCAGTCCTTATTAGAGGTGTCGATGGTTATCCTGGACCGGGTAAACTGACAAAGTCACTTGGAATAGATAAGTCATTCTACGGGGAAGACCTGGTTCTTTCAGAAAAAATATGGGTTGAAGATACAGGCTCAGTTCATACAGTTAAAGTTGGCCCCAGGATAGGCATTGATTATGCAGGAGAATATTGGAAGAGCAGGCCATGGAGGTACTATCTCTGATATTCCCTCAACTAAATCCATACATTCTCTGCTGTTTTGCCCCCCAACCCCCCTGCATTCTTTCCTGTTTTGGGCCCCCCAACCCCCCTAAAGTTAATGGTTCTCTTGATGTTTTGCCCCCCAACCCCCCTAAAGGGGGGCTCGTTCTGTAACATTTCGAAGTATTNNGAACGTACCCCCCTTTAGGGGGGCAGGGGGGCTTGACTCAAGGTAAACCTCTAGGACAGGGGGCGGATACTACGTTAAAGAGATGTTAATTAGAATAGTAATTGAATGCATATTATTTTTTTTTACGTTCTTTGTCGTGTTAAATAAACAAAAACAATACGTTTTATGGATTCAATTTGGGGTAACTACCGTCGATGGAATAACCTTACAGGATGGTTCATATTCATCTTTTCCACTGTTGTCTATCTGCTGACACTTGAACCGACTGTAAGTTTCTGGGATTGCGGTGAATTTATTCTATGTGCGTTTAAGTTACAGGTAGGACACCCCCCGGGAGCACCCTTATTTCTTATGATGGGCAGAGTTGCCACCCTTTTCGCCGGTGGCGATACGACCAAAGTTGCCGTCACTGTAAACACTCTTTCAGCTATTTGTAGCGGCTTTGCCATTATGTTCCTGTTCTGGACAATTACTCATCTTTTGCGGAAGATATTTGTTAAAGGAAAAGAACTAGAACTGAAGCATATTCCTGCAATTATGGGAAGCGGAATTATCGGAGCTCTGGCATATACTTTTTCCGATACATTCTGGTTTTCTGCAGTGGAGGGTGAACTTTACGCACTCTCCTCCCTGATAATCGCATTGGTTTTCTGGGGAATGCTGAAATGGGAGGAAGAGGCAGACGAAAAATATTCAGGAAGATGGATAATCCTTATTGCCTATATAATGGGCCTCGGGCTGGGCGTCCATCGTCTGAACCTTTTAATTATACCCGTACTTGTTTTTGTTTATTATTTCAGGAAATATGAAGTAACCAGAATTGGAATAATTAAGACGACTCTTGTCTCATTGGTTCTTCTCTGGCTAATGGTCTTTGTTATTATGCCGGGAGTTCCGGAGGTTGCCGGATGGTTTGAATTATTGCTGGTAAATGTTCTTGGTCTGCCCTACAACAGCGGACTTTTGTTCTTTATGGTAATTCTTTTCAGTGGTCTGGCCTTCGGTATTTATTACTCTTTAAAACATAATAAGGTTATCCTTAATTATATAATGACTTCCCTTGTGGTTATTATGATCGGATACTCATCATATGCTATGATCATGATACGATCATCAGCGAAACCGCCAATGAACCAGAATAACCCGTCAGATGTATTTTCGCTTTCCTATTACATAAATATGAAGCAATACGGAAGTGCTCCCAAGTTTTATGGGAATTACTACAGTGCTCCGGTTACAGGCGTAAAAAAAGTTGTTGCCGGATATAATAAAATCGGCGGTAAGTATCAACCCTATTATCATCCTGAATATTCCTATAACAAGGATTTCGAAACTCTGTTCCCAAGAATGTATGACAACTCAGATCCTGACCATGTAAGTGCATACAAATACTGGGGAAAGGTAGTGGGGAGGAAATACTCATCAGGTTCTGATAAAGAAGCGATTGTCGTCCCGACATTTGGCGAAAACCTGCGTTACTTTTTCCGCTATCAGATAGGATTTATGTATATGAGATATTTCATGTGGAACTTTGCAGGCAGACAAAACGATATCCAGGGGAATGGAAACCTCATAAACGGTAACTGGATAAGCGGGATAAAATTTATTGACGAAGCCCGGCTGGGACACCTTGATAAGCTACCCGGAGATCTGAATACAAATCCTGGTAAGAACAAATACTATTTTCTGCCCCTCCTGTTGGGACTTGCCGGCATGTACTGGCAATATAAAAGAAACAATACCGGATTCTGGCTTGTCATGGCGTTTTTCATAATGACCGGATTGGCTATTATTGTTTATCTTAATCAATATCCCAACCAGCCAAGGGAGCGTGATTATGCATATGTCGGATCATTTTACGCATTTGCAATCTGGATCGGAATCGGATTTATGTTTGTATTTGAACAACTTCAGAAATACCTTGGAAGCAAAGGATCGCTTGCAGTTACATTTATTGGTTTGATGGCAGCAGTTCCTGTTCTCATGGGCGCACAGAACTGGGATGATCATAGTCGTGCAGGAAGATATACAGCCCGGGATATCGGTGCAAATTATCTAAAGTCATGTGATAAAAACTCAATACTATTCACATACGGAGATAACGATTCATTTCCTGTCTGGTATAATCAGGACGTGGAAGGTGTCAGAACCGATGTCCGTGTTGCAAACCTGAGCTATATTCAGGCTGGATGGTATATCGAAATGATGGGTCAGAAAGCGTATGGTTCTGATCCCTTGCCTTTCTCACTTGGACCGGAAAAATACATCGAAGGAGTCAGAGAACAGTTACCGGTCAATGACAGGGTGGATAAACCGGTTAATCTGAACGAAATCGTATCGTTTGCAGGGTCTGATGACGATAAGTACAAGGTTGATCTTGGCGGCAGAGGCGATTACATGAATTATATCCCTGCCAAAAAATTCATTGTTGATGTGGATACTGCAAAAGTTCTTTCTAATGGCACCGTTAAGAACTATTATAAAGACAGGCTTATTTCTCCTGTGATTTGGGAATATACCGACGAAGATGCATTTAAAGGAGATCTGGCAATAATGGATTTGATTTCTACCAATAAATGGAAACGGCCAATATACTTTTCAACCACTGTTCCTTCAACCCAATACAAGGGATTGGAGAAGTACTTTCTTCAGGAAGGACTGGCTTACAGGCTCTCCCCGGTTAAAACTGATAAGCCGGAACAGGGAGAATTCGGAATGATTGATCCTGATGTGATGTATGATAACATGATGAATAAGTTTTCCTGGGGAAATGCAGCGGATCCTTCCGTCTATCTCGATGAGAATAATAAACGTATGTTCAGCAACTTCAGAAGAATATTCGGATCTCTGGGCAGAGCCTTAATTCTTAAAGGAGATACTGTAAAGGCCATTGCAGCAATACATAGGGGCCTGGAGATTGTACCTGCAAAGAAAATGCCTTATGATTTTTTCACAATCGGACTAGCAGAGGACCTTATTTCAGCCGGGAAAAAAGAAGAAGGAGAGAAATTGCTTAACGATATTATGAAGTATTCAAAAGAATATCTTGATTATGCAATCAGCCTGAAACCCGAGGAAAGGTATGGGCTCGAATACCCTACCGGGATTAATATGCAAGGTTTACTTGATATCTATAATATGGCTGTGAGATTAAAGTTGAGTTCAATAATTCAGACCATCGAACCGGATATAAATAACTATTACGGTAAGCTTTATTCTTCAAAATAAATAAACTCATATGCGGCTTTTCAGGCCCGGCTTTTTAGCAGATTGTCTTTATCCTGGAGCATTATTCAGGATAAAGACTACTGAAAGGAAAGTATATCTTACTTTTGACGATGGTCCTGATCCTGTATCTACCCCCCGATTACTTGATATTTTGAAAAAATATGGGGTTTCAGCAATATTCTTTTGTAACGGGGAAGCCGCTGAACAATACCCCGAACTTATACATCTTATACAGGAGTGTCCTCATATTATTGGCAACCATGGTTATAGCCATCTCAACGGCTGGAAAACTGACACATTAAAATATGTGAATGATGTAAAAAGAGCCTCAGGTCTGACTTCTGAAAAAATCTTCCGGCCTCCGTATGGCAGATTGTCATTCAGACAGGCAAGATTACTCAGACCATTTAAACTTGTCTTCTGGGATATCATGGCTTATGATTTTGACAAATCATTCGGGAACGAAAAATCTCTGAGTATACTTAAACGCAAAATCCGGCCGGGATCAATAATTGTATTGCACGATACCTCCTCATCATGTGCGAATGAAATCTTAGATGAATTTATACTATTTGCTCTCGGTAAGGGATATAGATTTGATATAATTGAGGATTTATTTTAATCCAAACCTGTTCAATTATTGAAACAGATAAAATAATGTGGTTTTCCCTTTGTGTTACCTTATAATTTACTTTGTGATACTTTGTGGCAAAAGGATTTTGTTTTAACCACTAAGGGACACTAAGGTTGACTCTAAGGTTCACAAAGGATTTTTAAATTTTAGACGGTATTAGACAAAAGCTGCCTAAGCCAGAAATAATGTTGCTTCAGCAAAAACCTTTTCAAACCAGTAATCAACTTTTTTGGAAAGAGAAGAATCAAAAACAGGAAAAGGGTTTTCGTGAGAATATGTATATGGGAAATCCCATGAATCAACTATATCTCTCTTTTCAGAGGTGTTCAGGGTTAAAATCACTCCTTTGGTCGGTATGACCAAATCTTTTACCAGAGATATAGAATGTATCTGATCCCGGATATTTTTAAAGATATTCTCCCTGAATGTTTTAAGTCTGCCAAGATCAATCATAGCCCTGAAAGCCATGCCGATCTGGCTTGTGCGCAGGAATTCTACGAGGGGACTTTTCCCGGTTAAAGTTTTTTCAAAATCATTCAGGTAAAAGTTATATACCCTGCTGAAAGCAAGGCTGTCCATAATTAGTTTCGAAGATCCTTGCATATTGCTGAAAACTGATCCTCCGCAGAAGATAAAAAGTTTTGATTCTGAAAAGAGATTTTCAGGATTTCCCATCAGAATGATCTCGGCAAGAAATGCTCCTATTGAATAAGCGAAAATATTGAACTTGCCTGTTTTAGGTATTATCTCATGTTCCCCTTTTCTAATGATTGTGAGCAGTTTTACAATATCAGATGTTGTCTCATATCCTGATTTAAAGAACCTCATAGGATCTTCTGTCAGACGGTTGCTGATTGCAACATTGGCAAAGCTTGACATATTCACTCCACTGAGAGAGGAGTTCCTCTCCTTCATATAATTGATCATCACTCTTGGATCTTTCCATTCAGAAGGAGATCTGTTAATATGGAATGATATAGGAAAAAGAATTACATAGCTTCCGGTATTCTGTGCTAAGTAATAAGCCCATACAAGATATTTGACCCAGCTCCTCTCATTAAGGCCGTGAAGCAAAAGAATTACTTTGTCGCTGTTCCGGTTTACGGGCGAAAAAACAGGATACGAAAATGACCGGTTTTCAGCGATTAAGGCATCATATTTATTTGAAAAATCGTATAGTGGTATTTCCGAATGAAAACCTAAATTATAAATATTAATATCCGAGTTTGGAATAGGTATATTCTTCTTTTCAATATTGAATATTGTCTTTAGTTCATTATAAGTTTTAGTATACTCCATAAATTTGATTCTCACTATATCAACACAAAGTAAGCTCGGGCATTCAAATCAGACAAATTTATGTGGCGGATTGAAATGTGATGGGATGAAACTGGGAAATATGGGACGTAATTCAGCTATTTGTGACGGAATTTACCTTGCGTTATTGAGTCAGGCTTCTTTTTGCATGGAATTAGAGACGGAAAATACTTAATTTTACAGAAAGTTATCTTTGTGCAAATGGTCGACTTTGAAAAACCAATACCTCCTTATTTAAATGAGAAGCAGAATATCATACGCCTGGTACTGTTTACAGCACTTTTTGCTTTGGTTTTTATTAATACTTATTCCCCGTTTGGAGCTGACAGGTGGTATAATCTGACAAAACTGGAGTTCTTCACTTATTCAAGCCTGACAATTCTTGTCGGAGTTCTTGTCGTTGTGATTAGCAGAATCCTGATGTACCAGGTATGTAAAAAGCATACCATTAATTTGTGGCAATATCTGGTCTGGATATGTGCCGAAATATTTTCAATGGCTCTCGCTTATGCATTATTCGAGAAATTATTTTTGAGTGATAGCAGGTTGCTTACCGATCTTGTTAAAAATTCATCAAGAAATACTGCTCTTGTTCTTTTATTGCCATATTCTATATTATGGCTCTATTTTTCTTGGCGTGATAAAAAAGAACAAATTGAGAGACTGGCTGATTTTCCGCCATTTTCAGAAAATTCAAGAAATATGATTCCCTTTTATGATGATAAAGGGATTCTGAAGTTTTCCGTTAAAAAAGAAAACCTGCTTTATTTGGAATCGGCTGAAAATTATGTAAATATATGTTATCTGAATAAAGGTAAAGTATCGAAATACCTTCTTCGTGATACTCTTAAAAAAATAGAGGAGAGCTTCGCAGGAACTGAAATAGTAAGATGTCACAGATCATATATTGTTAATTTTGAAAAAGTTAAAGTGATCCGTAAAGATAAAGATGGTTTGAAACTGGAATTTGACAGTCCCTCAATGGCAGATATACCTGTTTCAAAAACGTATGTCAATGCTGTTATGCAGACTTTCTCAAAATATTGCCATACAGTTGATCTCGGCTAACAGTTTTCACTTTACGAATATTGTTTATCAGAATGAAATGTTACTTTTGAAAAGTTAAAATATTTCCTGAAGATGAATATTCTGATTCTGGGATCTGGTGGCAGGGAACATGCACTTACCTGGAAACTTGCCCAAAGCAAAAAGATCAATAGGATTTTTATTGGTCCCGGAAATGCCGGTACAGCTGAAACAGGGACAAACCTGAAACTTGATCCCGAAAAATTCAGTGAGGTCAGGTCTGCTGTCCTGGAAAACAAAATTGATCTTGTAATTGTTGGTCCTGAAGCTCCTCTGACAATGGGGATTCATGATTTTTTTCTGAAAGATGATATCCTTAAAGATATCCCGTTGATTGGTCCTGACAAATCCGCAGCCCGCTTAGAAGGGAGTAAAGATTTTGCGAAAGATTTTCTTATGCGTCATAATATTCCAACGGCAGCCTATAAAAGTTTTGATAAAACCACAATGCATGAAGTCCCGGCATTTCTGAAAACATTGACATCTCCTTATGTTATTAAAGCCGATGGACTGGCTGCCGGGAAGGGTGTTGTTATTGTTGATAATATATCAGAGGCTGAAAATGAAGTGGCTGCAATGCTAAACGGGAAATTTGGTGCAGCAGGACAAAAAGTTGTGATAGAGCAGTTCCTTAAAGGGATAGAATTGTCAGTATTTATTATCACTGACGGATTCACCTATAAATTGTTGCCGGTAGCCAAGGATTATAAAAGAATAGGAGAGGGTGACACCGGATTAAATACGGGAGGAATGGGAGCGGTCTCGCCGGTGCCTTTTGCAGATCAGAAGTTCATGAAGAAGGTGGCAGAGAGGATTATAGACCCGACAATGAATGGGTTATCGCTTGACGGAATAGTGTATAAAGGATTCATATTCTTCGGTTTAATAAATGTTGAAGGAGAGCCTTTTGTTATTGAATATAATGCCAGATTAGGTGATCCTGAGACAGAGGTAATAATCCCAAGGATAAAGAGTGATTTTTTTGAACTGATAGAAGGAGTAGCTAAAGGAGATCTCTCCGTACGGGAATTGGAAATAGATGATCGATTCGTTACCACCGTGATGCTTGTCTCAGGTGGTTATCCGGGGAATTATGAAAAGGGTAAGTCCATTCAAGGGCTGGATCTTACAGATGGGAGCGTTATATTTCATTCTGGTACCAGGAAAGAAGAAGACAGTGTTGTAACGTCGGGCGGGCGGGTTCTCGCAGTAAGTTCATGGGGATCTACAATGAAGGAGGCTCTTGAAAAGTCTTACACTAATGCGGCAAAATTGAAATTCGAGGGGAGTTATTGCAGAACAGACATAGGATTTGATTTATAAAACAAATGCTGTTACGTACATTCAAAGGAACGGGCCCAAGTGTAATATTCCTTATTATTATTACACTCGTTGCTGTATGGATCAGTGCAATCCTGAATCAACGGCTGCACCCAAGGTTTATTTATGAGACAGACCCGATGCCTCTTTATGGTCTTCTTAAGGACATAATACATAATAGTCATAATGTGGGGGTGATTCTTTCTTTTCTGTTGGTTTCCCTTATGGCTTTTCTCCTTGTAAGCTTTAATACTTCTGTTTTTTTTATACATGAAAGGACTTTCCTTCCTGCATTATTTTACGTTTTGCTTGGGGGCTTATTTCCTGACCAGCAACTTCTGAATCCAGTGCTGCCAGCTTCAATTTTTCTTATACTTGGATTAATGAGAATCATGGATGGTTATCATATAACAGGTACTGCATACAATTATTTTGATTCGGGGATTCTTATAAGCACCGGCAGTTTGTTCTATGCCAATATGATATGGTTTGGTGTTCTCGTGATCATTGGTATCGCTCTCTTGAGGACGGGTAACCTGAAGGAAATTGTTATTTCAATACTTGGACTTTTAACACCATACCTGATTACGTTTGGCATATACTATGTGATCGGGAAGGATATGAGTGTTCTTATGAAGCTTCTGGGAGATAACCTGTTCTCAAAACCATTATATTACCCGTTTCCGGCCCTGACAATTGTTGTGATTATCTTTTGCGTGGCTCTGATATTTTTAAGTATTGTTCAGCTGATCAAACAGATGAATTCCAAGAAAATAAAGTCGCGCAAAACATTTTCCCTAATGATATGGACTTTGATAGTATCGATAATAGTATACTTTGCACTCCCGTCCGCATCAGTTGAAATAATATGGATTGCAAGTATTCCAATAAGCTATTTCCTCACTCATTATTTTGTATTTGTGAAGAAGAAGCTGGTACCTGATTTATTATTTACCCTGTTATTTGTATTTATTCTGCTGATACAGATATGGCACCTGAGATAGGTAGATTACTTGATCATTGATACAACCCCAACTCCCGAGCCCTGTTGTCCGTCGGTAAAATCGTAACTGACCTGGTATAATCCGCTTTTCTGGCATTCAAAATCAACGAAAGGATATATTTTGCCGGTTTTCTTATCAAATGAGGAGAGAATGAGTTTGTTTGATTCGTCCTTAATTGCGAGTATAAGCTGACCCTTGGAATTATCAGCGCTACACATAGTAAACCTGTATTTAGTATTTTTCCAGAGTGACATATTTGCTTTGAATCTGAATTCACCCTGAGAACTGGCCTTGCCCAGCTGAATTCTGAAATCCTTCAGATATTTAGCATTGGCTCCTGCAGTTGTAGCACAATTGCTTACGAGGGGATCAGTGACCTGTCCATATGACAGAATCCCGATAGTAAATAAAAAGGTAAGTGTTAATATGCTTTTTTTCATACTAATTATTTAAAATTAGCCTGTCCCTTATTTTTTTTGTAATTTCTATGACACCATCCAGTTGTTCTTTCGACATTGTCACAACGCTTGTTTCGGTTTGTTTTATAGTCAGTCCTCCGTTTTTTTCCACGCTCACCGGATCACCCTGTGTATAGGTAATTCTTATGTCGTGATATTTTTCTTTGATGTCATGCATATCTTTGCAAAGACTGGTAAATTCAGGATCACGGTTGCAATAGGGACTAACAAGAAGCAGAAGATCATTCAGAATTATTTTCTGTTCTCCGATCCGGTCACTAAGCATTTTATCAGGATACTGTTTTACCACCTGTGTGGCAAGATACTGTCCTTCAATCCACACACCGATTATCATCAGAGCCGAAAGTTGTCCGCGATCATCACTTCTGAGATAAGTATCTATCTTATTGTATGAATCTATAGATAGAAAGAGGAGAGAGTCGAGATTTGATTTATTCTTTGATAATCTTTTAATTGCTTCAAAATCAAAAAACTGTCCGACTTTTATATCTTCAGCTATTTTTCTTATTGATGAGAGAACATCGAGCGAGGAACCTGTCTTTTCGTACATATTCAGATATCCAAGGTCAGCTCCGAGAATACCAAGTTTAAGGGCCTTGTCAAAACTGGTACTCTGTTTATTTGCATCAATTGATTCTGCAAGATAGCTTTGTGAGAAAGGGACCTGAAGAGTCTGAAGAAGATTTGCAATCTCGACCGGGGAGGAAATGTTTTTTGAGATATCAGCAATCGCTTCCGGGCTTAATTTCTCAGCTTCTGATACAGGAACAGAATCAGCTTGAGGGAATTTATATTCTGAAGTTTTACTTTTTGAGTTTCTGCATGAGAAGCTAAAAAAGACAATAATTAGCAATAAAAATATTCTTCCTTTCATTTAGAATGATCGATAAGTTAGAACAAAAATACAAAAAAACTCATTATGATTCTATTTAAAATCTATTTTCGGAATTTTAAATTTTCGATAAAACTGACTGCCTTACCCAAAAGCTCAAAATAAAGCATAAGATAAAGAACCACAGAACTTAAAAGTACCAGAGATATGTTAAATGCAAAAGTGTCCGTTTTCAAACCAAAAATATATTTGGATGGAGCATAAAAATGCGTTCTGAAATCAAGGAATCCTCTTTTATAGGGATCAAGGTAAACAGGATCAGTATTTTGAACAAGAGTATTGTTGTAAACAAGAATTTTTTTGCGCTCATATGGCTTTGTAACAATTTCCAGAAGCTTATAGTTATAATATTCGTCCTCGAGTTTTTTCAATAATAAATCGTTCATATTATAAAAAAGATCCCTTTTGTCACTGGCAGTATTTGAAATTTTACTGAATATCCTGTCCATTCTGTTCAGGTATTTCGTAACGGAATCAGCTATTCCCGGATTAAATTCGTATGGCGTCAGGTCAGAGATATAATTGAAAGGAGGGACATTGTAAACAACAGCCATATTTTCCAGCTCATTCCTGAGAAGCTGTAGTTTGCTGAAATTTCGGGATTGTTTCTTATGTACCAGATCCTGACTATTGCCGATATTTTTCGGATTGCTTCTGTATTCGAAAAGAGTTGTCTCAAGTGCATCACGTAATGCTTTGATTCTATGGACCTTGTTGAAGTCGGCCTCACTTATTTTCTTTTGGAGATCATAATATGTCTCACCTGAAGTAGTAAAAACTCTTTTACTGTATTCATTATCCTTGAATTGCGAAACAATTAGTGCTTCATATGTCCAGCGTGTAGGCATGAATTCAGCAATCAGAGGTACTTTGTCAACATTTCCGATTTTCCTGTTCAGTTTGTCAAAAGAGAACATAGCTCCACTAAGGACCATCATTGGAATTATCAGTAGAGGAATAACGATGTATATTGTAATTGCCGAATTAAAAGCGGCTGATATATTTAACCCCAGCATATTCGCACAGAAAGCAGTAGTAAATAAAGCGAGCCAGTAATGAAAATACATGCCTTTTATGGCAAGAATAGGATTGGCAATTGAAATAAACAGAAGCGATTGTATTGCAGAAATAATTACCAGGATTAATACCTTGGATAAAAGATAACTGTTTCGGCTTAAGTTGAGGAAACGCTCACGTTTTAATATTTTTCTGTCTCGGAAAATCTCTTCAGCACTGATAGTCAAACCAAGGAACAGAGCCACAATCAGACTCATAAATATATAGATGGGGATATTTTCATTCTCCGAAAAAATGTAAACATTAGAATCGGGGTCAGGTATATACCTGATGATGAATGAAAGAACAAATCCCAGTATTGGAGCTTCAAGGAGGGTAAGAAGAACATACTGCCTGTTCGAAATTTTACTTTTAAAATCTCTTGAAAAGTAAATCAGCAATTGTTTTATGAAACCCGGTCTCTGAAGGTTTTTGTCAGGGAGCTCCTTGATTTCAGTAACTTGTGTGAAAGGATAGTTGGAATTGAACGCATTTGCCCATTCCACAGGCCTTACCTTCCGTTTATCTGTATATTTGCCGAACTCATCAACTACCTGTGTCTCAATGATATTAAAAATGGTTTCGGGATTTACATTTCCGCATAAAGGACACTCTCCCTGCTTTGAGTTGATCTGAGTATCAAGTGTTTTAAAGTAAATCACTGAATCGACGGGATTGCCGAAATACGCCATATACCCTCCCTGATCCAGAATAATAACCTTATCAAACATCTTGAATATCTCGGAAGATGGCTGATGAATGACTATAAAAATGAGTTTCCCCTTGAGAGTAAGGTCGCGTAAAAGATCCAAAAGGTTTTCAGAATCCCGTGAGGATAAACCTGAGGTCGGTTCATCCAGAAATAATACCTGAGGCTCTCTTATCAGCTCCAAAGCAATATTCAGTCTTTTTCGCTGTCCACCGCTTATTACTTTATTAAACGGAGAACCTACCTTTAAACCTCTTTTTTCAAGCAAACCTAAATTGGAAAGAGTCTGATCAACCAGTGTACCTATCTCATCTCTTGTTTTATCTTTGAAACACTGACTGGCTGCAAAAAATAAATTTTCAAAAACAGTAAGATCCTCGATTAGCAGATCATCCTGCGGGACATATCCAAAAACACCCTCGAGTTCTGAATTTTCCTGGGCTACATCGAGGCCATTAATCCTGACGATCCCCGAAGTTGGCTTCTGAACCCCGCTCATAATATTCATCAGAGTAGACTTCCCTGAACCGCTGGCTCCCATAATTCCTATAAGCTTGCCCTCCTCAACGGAAAAACTTACGTTATTCACCGCGGTTAATCCCTCCCTGAACTGATATGTGAGGTTTTCAACAGTAAATGAAATTTTATGGATAATTATATCAGAAAGAAAGGTCGAACTAATATCACTGTAATAAATTGAATGCCCCTGCTGGGATTTTATCGAGCCTCCCTTGGCAAAAGTATAAACCTGTCCTGACCTTATCGGAAGGCCATTAAGATATAACTGGTCATCAGATATATACTTTATAAAATACAGGTCAACGCTTGAAACTCTTAGAATTATTATACGAGTATTCTGATACCCGGTTACCATTTTCCTGCATAAGTCACATTTTTCATCTCCCGGACTCAGAAACAGAATTGAAGGATTAATAAGATCCTCAGGATTATCATTTTTCACATATTGCTCTATAGCAGCGAATTCAACAGCAGATATTTTGAAAACTTCAGCTACTGTATTAATAATATTCATCCTCTGAAGAGTAAACTGCCTGTTGGTATTCAGAAGTTCGTAGAGCCTCATAAGAACTACAACCTTTTGTTCCTGGTTTAGAGTACGGTTTATCTTTTTGCATATACCAAGAATCTTCACAGAATCTTTTACAGAGGGAAAAGATGGTTCTTTTTGAATGGATCTTTGCATCACCGGACCTGCGAGCTCATCAAAAAGAGCCAGGTATTCTGTGACACTTTCACTTGTGAGCTGCTTTTTCAAAAAGCCTGAAACATATTCACGCTCATTTATAAGTATCCCACTGTCCTGCTTTACAATCAGGGCAAATAATTCCATTAATGCTTTTAGAATCTCCTCACTCATAAATAGGCTGCGATATTCAGCGCTCCAAGGTACCGAAGTTAAAAAAAACTATTTCTTTATTATGATTGTTTAGAAAAATTCTTTTAATGGATGTATCAACCATTGCGGGAGTGATTTCCAGATAAAGTTTATAACTCTTCATTCTCCCCATAATTGCCATCAGTAACCCTATTGTATCTATATATGATTATTTTATCCCGGTCAGCCCTTTTATGATATTGATCTCCTCCTGTTTATATGGACTGCCATCTTTTCTGAAAATGTCATGAAACCATAATGCCGGTTCAGAACCATCGGGCATAGGTGTATCCCATGCATATTTTGTATTTGTTTTCCCTGAAACAAATCCCCAGTTAATTGCGCCTATATTCTGTGCTTTGAGAATAGGCATTATATTAGAAAACAGACTATTATTACGTCTTGCCATATATTCGGTACATATCATCGGCCTATTGTATAGTTTAAGTGTGTCAATCATCTTTTGATGGTCAACAGGTTCTGAATAGTTATGATATGAAATGATATCAGAGTTTAGAACCTGGAAGGAATTAAACTCTTTCAGAGTTCCATTCCAGATGCCGCAAGTGAGAGGTTGTGAGGGATTTATTTCACGACTCCATTTAAAAACCGCTTTTAACAGGGGCATCGAACTCCTCCCGTGATCCGAATTCCCTGGTTCATTGTAAAGGTCCCAGGCAAGTATCCGGGTATCAGAACTAAAAGA
>PMIL01000313.1 GCA_003157075.1 Bacteroidales bacterium
TGGTTAAACCAATTCAGGATGAGATTATTAAAGCTATCAAGGAAATTGCAGTTGATGGAAGTTATGCAGTCATTTTTGATACCGCAGCCGGCGGAAATATCCTGTTTGCTAACCCTAAATTTGATATCAGTGATCAGGTTCTTGAAAAATTAGGTTATAAAAATTAATTAATTACATTTGCACTAATTGTTTATAAAAAAATTATTTAAAATGAGAAGATTTATAAGTATAGCGGCGTTGATGGTTTTGGTTACCTTGACCGGACAAGGAATAAAGGCTCAGAGTTTTAAGTTTGGACATATTAACAGTGATGAACTTATTCAGTCAATGCCTGATTACGATTCAGCTACAGTTAAGCTTGAGAAATTTCGTAAAGAACTTGTCAATGCCCTTGATTTGATGTCAGTAGAATTGAATACCAAAAATGAAGCCTATCAGAAAGAAAGTAAAAGCTTCAGCGACATTGTAAAACAGACTAAGGAACAGGAAATGCTGGATATGCAGAAGAGAATTCAGGATTTTCAGACAAATGCCCAGACACAGCTTCAGAATAAACAGACTGAAGTTTTCCAGCCTATTTATGCAAAGGTTGACAAAGCAATAAAAGATGTCGGAAAAGAAAACGGATTCTTATATGTTTTTGATGTTGCCAAAGGAGCACTTCTTTATTTTGATGAATCAAAAAGTGTAAATATTTTATCTCTTGTTAAAACAAAACTTGGATTAAAATAATTCATAAAGTATATTAAAATAAGGCTGTCCTCAAGGGCAGCCTTTTCTCTTAGGATGAAAGAACAACCAATTGGAATTTTTGATTCAGGAGTCGGAGGACTAACTGTAGCCCATGCCATCAAACAGATCTTGCCGGGCGAAAGCCTGATCTATTTTGGGGATACAGCACACCTGCCTTACGGTGATAAATCAGCTGAATCGATAAGATACTATTCCCAGAAAATTACTGAATTTTTATTGGAACATAATTCTAAAGCTGTTCTTATTGCCTGTAACTCAGCATCAGCTTCTGCCTTCGATTCACTCAGGAAAGAGTTCGATGGAAAAACAATCCTCATCGATGTTATTGATCCGGTTGTTAACTATTTGGGAACCAGAAATTTTAAAAAAATAGGAGTTATAGGGACCAAGAGGACCATCAGTTCAGGAACTTATGAGAAGAAGATAAAAGAAAAATCACCTTTAACAACTGTTATCTCCCTCGCAACACCTTTATTGGTGCCAATGATTGAAGAGGGATTTATTTTTGATGATATCAGCAATGCAATTATAAGGACCTACTTATCAAATGAGGCTCTTTCAGGTATCGAAGCTTTAATTCTGGGATGTACACATTATCCGATTATCCGGAATCAGATAAGTAAAATATTCAACTTTAATATTGAAGTTATAGATTCTGCCAGAATTGTTTCAATGATTCTAAGAGATATTCTGGAAAAAAACAATCTTCTGAATGATAGCGGAATAGTAAACGACCAGTTTTTTATTTCCGATTATACAACCTATTTTGAAAAGATAGCCAGGATGTTCTTTGAAGGCGAGATTAATCTAAAGAAAGCCGATATCTGGAGCTGATTCTTATCCCCTACTCCCCGTTTGCGCGATTTAGGGGGTAAGGAAGTTGAAGAGATTCTCAAACATGATCAATATCATAAGTCAAATCCAAAATTTGTACGAATTTCAATTTTTAAAAGTTAATTTTGTGCTTCAGAAGCAGTTAGTTATCTGATTTTTCTTAATTGGCTGAAACAAAATATAGGAATCATGGGTAAAAGATCAACAGTTATTGAACGGGAAGAAGTAGTTATCCGTTTCTCAGGAGACTCAGGTGATGGCATGCAGTTAACAGGAACCTTGTTTTCTGACACAGCCGCTCTGTTCGGTAACGATCTCTCAACATTTCCTGACTATCCTGCAGAGATTCGGGCCCCACAGGGTACCGTCGGCGGTGTATCAGGATTTCAGGTTCATCTGGGACATTCAAAAATAAATACTCCCGGTGACTTTTCAGATGTTCTTGTAGCAATGAATCCTGCTGCAATAAAAGCAAATGCCAAATGGATAAAACCAGGAGGTACCATCATTTATGATGAAGGTAATTTTAGTGAAAAAAATATCGAGAAGGCAGGTTATGATAAAGACCCGATCATTGAAGAGAAGCTTGACGGTTATAATGTGATCGCAGCGCCTATTTCATCAATGGTTAAAGAGGCTCTTAAAGATTTCGGGCTTGATCCGAAATCTGTACTGCGGACAAAAAATATGTTTGCACTCGGAATGGTTTACTGGCTTTTTGACAGGAAACTCAAATATACTGAAGATTACTTTGAAAAGAAGTTCAAAAATAAGCCTGGGATGGCTGAGGCAAATAAGGTTGCCTTACGTGCCGGATATTACTATGCTGAAACTATTGAGGCATTAACTCCTACATATAAGATATTACCAGCAGAAATTGCAAAAGGTCTTTACAGGAACATAAATGGAAATACTGCAACTGCCTGGGGTTTTATGGCTGCTGCCGAAAAAGCCGGTCTGGAATTGTTTATCGGGTCATATCCTATAACTCCGGCAACCGGCATACTGGAGGAACTGGCAGCAAGAAAAGATCTGGGTGTCAAAAGTTTCCAGGCTGAAGACGAGATAGCAGGAATATGCACTTCCCTGGGTGCAAGTTTTGCCGGTGATCTGGCAATCACATCGACTTCTGGTCCTGGACTTGCACTTAAATCTGAAGCTATCGGGCTTGCTGTTATGGCTGAACTTCCGATTGTAATTGTAAACGTTCAGAGAGGAGGCCCCTCAACCGGCCTTCCTACAAAAACTGAACAGGCTGATCTGATGCAGGCTCTTTATGGCAGGAATGGAGAATGCCCTGTTGTGGTACTAGCCTCAAGCACTCCATCCGACTGTTTCCACTTTGCCTTTGAAGCTGCCAGAATTGCTGTAGAACATATGACTCCTGTTATGCTTCTGTCCGACAGTTATCTGGCAAATGGAACTGAACCATGGAGAGTTCCGGAAATGAAAGATCTGCCTAAGATAAATCCTCCGTATGCTGACAGAAATGAAAAACCGTTTCTGCCATATAAACGTGATCATGAGAAATTGGCAAGGTCGTGGGCGGTACCTGGAATTGCCGGTTTGGAACACAGGATAGGAGGCCTGGAGAAAACAGTCAAAGGAACAGTATCATATGTTCCTGAAAATCATGAACTCATGGTTAACCTCAGGGCTGAGAAAGTAGCGAAAGTAGCTAACGAGATCCCTAATCTGGAAGTCTATGGCCCAAAAACGGGTGATTTACTGGTGGTTGGATGGGGGGGCTCTTACGGTTACCTCATCACTGCTGTGCGCGAATTACAGGATGAAGGACACAAGGTTAGCCTTGTGAATTTTAATTATATCAATCCTCTTCCCAGGAATGTTAAAAAGGTTTTCAGCCAGTTCAAAAAGATAGTTGTTTGCGAACTAAATATGGGACAGTTTGCCAATTATCTGCGTATTAAACATCAGGAGTTCAACTATGAACAACTTAATAAAGTTCAGGGAGTACCATTTACTATAAAAGATATTAAGGAAAAATGCATTAAAATACTGGAGGATAAATAAAATGGCTGAAACACAAGTATATAAATATACTCCGAAAGATTTTAAAAGTGATCAGGAAGTTAGATGGTGTCCAGGGTGCGGCGACCATGCCGTTCTTAGTTCGGTTCAAAAAGCACTGGTCGAACTTGGAATTCCAAAAGAGAAGTTTGCTTTTATATCAGGAATAGGTTGCTCCTCAAGATTTCCATACTATATGGATACATTTGGTTTTCACAGTATTCATGGTCGTGCAACTGCCGTCGCATCAGGCGTTAAAACTGCAAACCCCGAACTTTCTGTATGGCAGATTACGGGTGACGGAGATGCACTGGCTATTGGTGGCAATCACTTTATTCATGCTATACGACGGAATATTGATATCAATATCATATTGTTTAATAATGAGATCTATGGCCTCACCAAAGGTCAGTATTCTCCGACTTCGACGAAAGGACTGGTGACAAAAACATCTCCGTTCGGAACAGTTGAAGAACCCTTTTCGGTAGGTGAACTGGTAATTGGCGCAAAAGGCAAGTTTTTTGCACGAACAATTGATACCAATGTTGCTCTGTCAACTCAGATCTATATTGAGGCTGCAAAACATCATGGAACTTCTGTTATAGAAGTATTACAGAACTGCGTTATATTCAATGACGGAATACATGATACTATAGCCGATAAAGAAGTCAGAGATGACAGGACCATAATTCTTAAGCACGGTCAGCCAATGGTATTCGGAAAAAACAATGACAAAGGCCTGATTCTTGAAGGCTGCAGGAAATTAAAAGCTGTTAAGCTTGGAGAAGACGGCTTTACTGAAAAGAATATTCTGGTTCATGACACATTTGAACCAAACCCGGGTATCCAGTACATGCTTGCAAATATGAAATATCCTGAATATCCTGTAGCATTGGGTGTTATAAGGTCAGTTGATGGCCCTACTTATGATATTGCAGTTAAGGAACAGATTGAAGGAGTCAAAAAGACAGCAAAAATCAAATGTATGGATGATCTGCTTAAGAGCGGATCGACCTGGAGTGTAGGGTAGGTTTTGTCCCCCAACCCCCCTAAAGAGGAGCTCATACTCAGTCTTTTAGAATTTATCTTTAATTTGGATAATAGAATTGCTGTAATCTTAGAATAAGGTTTTTTTTCAAATATGTGTCTGATCGAACGCCCTTTAGGGGCGAAAGGGGGCAGAATGGGAGAAAACCTCCCATCTTATTATCTGGAACTATTTTAGTAATTTTGAAACTTCTTCCAACAGACTGCGGAAATGGGCGAAATGTCTCAAAATACTCCGGAATACAACCGTTTACTCCACGATCAGCGGGAGCGTTTAAAGGAGTTAGCCTGCATAAACCGTACGACTTCTATTCTGAAAGAGTTTAAACCAATCGAAGAATCGCTTCAGCAGATTGTACTGCTTCTACCCGCAGCATGGCAATACCCGGAATATACCGTTGCCAGGATCAGGTTCATGGGAAAGAACTTTGAAACCGTTGATTTCCGTGAAACAAAATGGAGGATGATCCAGGAGTTTACAACTATAGACAATCAGAAAGGATCGATTGAAATATATTATACAACCGAATTCAACATTGAAAATGAGGGTCCTTTTCTGAAGGAAGAAAGAGACCTGATCCAGAATATAGGAAGTCTTCTCACCGGATATATAAACAGTTACATGGCCAGGGATATAATCAAATTATCTCAGGCATCTCAAAAGGAAAACGAAGATCCGAAAGAGCTCTCAAGCCGTAAGCTGCTGCAGAAGTTTCTTGACCGGCATAATGCTGAGAGAGACGTATTTCACGATCTTCAGCCATTCAAAGTAAAAGAGATACTGCTTGTTGCTAATCTGTATGATGCATATTCAATAGAAGGGGAAGGCAGGTTTTCTGACCATATGCTGGGAGAATATTATCAACTAAGCCTGACTTCAATACCAAGAGTTACAGGGGTTTCTGGAGAAGACGAAGCATTTGCCAGGTTAAGGGCCCGCCATTACGACATGATCATCATTATGATCGGAGTTGACAAAGAGAGCCCTATGATCATGTGTAAAAAGATCAAAGAGAAATATCCCTATATTCCAACATTTCTATTGCTGAACAACCCTGCAGATGTTTCTTTTGTAAAGAAACAAAGATCGGCCGGAATCCCGTTTGATAACTATTTTGTCTGGACAGGAGAATCAAAAGTCTTCTTTGCAATGGTAAAACTGCTCGAAGACAAGGTTAATGTCGATAATGATACAAAAAAGGGTCTGACACGGGTAATACTTATAGTTGAGGATTCGGCAGTTTATTATTCAAATTATCTGCCGATGCTCTATACTCTTGTAATGGAGCAGACAAAAAACCTTATAGAGGATGTGTCAACTGATGAATTATATAAAGTACTGAAACTCAGAGCCCGTCCCAAAATTCTGCTTGCGTCGGATTATGAGGATGCGATAACCATTTATAATAAATACAAGGAGAGTCTGTTATGCGTTATTTCTGACATGCGTTTCCCAAAAAACGGTACTCTTCACGATACAGCAGGATTTGACCTTATTAAACATATAAAAAAGGAGCTACCGAACCTTCCGTCAGTACTTCAGTCATCAGATCCCGGTAATGCAAATTATGCCCACTCCCTGAAATCGAATTTTATAAATAAAAACTCTGAAAGCCTTCTTCAGGACCTGAAGTCATTTATCAATTATTATCTGGGGTTTGGCCATTTTGTGTACAGGGACACAAAGGGTCGTCAGATCGCAGTTGCCAAATCGATGAAGGAGTTTGAAGCATATCTTCAGACTGTTCCGGAAGATTCCCTCGTTTATCATTCAATGAAAAATCATTTTTCCCTATGGCTTATGGCAAGAGGAGAAGTGAAAATTGCCAAAATGATAAATCCGATTGGAGTATCCGACTTCAATAGTCTCAAAGAACTGCGTGAGTTCCTCATTGATATCATCAGGAAGAGACGCAGGGAAATGAATAAAGGGAAGGTGGTCAATTTTGATGAGTCAGCGGTGATTGATGAGACCAACGTAGTGAGTCTTTCTGGCGGATCACTTGGCGGAAAAGGACGTGGCCTGGCTTTTGTAAATACACTTATTTATAGTTTTGAACTTGGACGTCTTCTTCCCGGAATTAATATCAAAACACCGGTTACCGCAATAATAGGTACCGATGAGTTTGATATGTTTATGGAACGGAATCATCTGTGGGATAAGGTAAAGGCAGAGAAAGATTTCAATGCCCTTCAGAAGCTGTTTCTTGAAGGAAGCCTGAGTTATACTCTTGAAAAGGAGCTGAGGATTTTTATAAGACTGATAAATAAACCCCTGGCTGTGCGCTCTTCAAGCCTTTTTGAAGACTCAATGAGCCAGCCATTTTCAGGCATCTTCAAAACATACCTTCTTCCGAATAATAACTATGATCCTGAGATACGGCTTAAACAGTTATCAGAGGCCATCAAACTTGTGTTCTCTTCTATATATTCCAGAAATGCCCGCACTTATTTCGAGGCTATTAATTATAAAGTTGAACAGGAGAAGATGGCAGTCGTGATACAGGAAGTGGTTGGTCACAGGTTTGAAAATGCATTTTATCCTCATATAAGCGGAACAGCTCAATCTTTCAATTTTTACCCTGTAGCTCATATGACGCCACCCGATGGTTTTGCCGTTATGGCAGTCGGATTAGGCCATTATGTTGTTGAGGGGGAGAGAGCATTCAGATTCTCCCCGGCTTATCCTTCACTGGATATTATTTCACATAAAGATCTTTATAAAAATTCACAGGTCATTTTCTATGCCGTAGATATGGCAAAAAAAGAGCTGAACCTTCTTGAAGGGGAAGATGCAGGGCTTGTGAGACTTGATATCAGCCATGCTGAAAAACATGGTACTTTACGACACTCTGCCTCTGTGTTGAGTTTGGATAATGACACTATAGTTCCCGGATTGGACTTTCCTGGTCCGAGGGTCATCAATTTTGCTGACATTTTAAAATATGACTATATCCCTCTGGCATCAACACTTAAAATTGTTCTTGACGTTGTTACTGAAGCATTTGGGACACCGGTTGAGATTGAGTTTGCGGTCGACCTCACAAAAGATGATTCAGGAAAGGCATCATTTTATTTGCTGCAGATAAAACCGCTTGTTGGAAGCGGAGCAGGATATTCGATTGATCCTGATACAATTTATAATGAAGATACAGTACTTATCACAAAAAAGAGCATGGGCAACGGTGTAATTGATGATATCACGGATTGCATATATATTGAACCTGGTAAATTCAATAATCTGTTTACTAACGAGATGGCTGAAGAAATTGATAAAATGAATGAGAAGATGCTGATGGACAACCACCGGTATGTTCTTCTTGGACCCGGACGATGGGGGACAAGAGACAGATTCCTGGGAATACCTGTAGTCTGGCCTCAGATATCGAATGCGAAAATCATTGTTGAGGTGGGTCTTCCCGAGTTCCACGTTGATGCATCTCTTGGATCACACTTTTTCCATAATGTGACATCAATGAATGTAGGTTATTTCTCTATTAACCATGGTTTGAATGACGGGACAATAGCATGGGATAAACTAAATAGCCAAAAGGTGATCGAAAATGGAAAATTCTTTCGTCATATCAGGTTTGAAAAGCCTCTTTTGATTCGAATGGATGGGAAAAAAGGTATGGCTGTCATCTCTATGAATAAATAGCTAATTTTCATGAATATTCCGGATCTTAGTTATAATCAACTTTGGATGAAAACCGCAATCAGAAATCCCCAATCCGAAATTTATGTACTTTAGTCACTTAATAAGAATAATTAGATCCGCTTATGGCAATTATTGAAGGAATCCTGGATCTTCAGCAATATGATTTTACCGATACATCATTCGATCTTCTGATGCAGAAGCGAATACATCGGGTACTTGTTATATGCAGTAATTATGACAACTACATGCTGGAAGAGGACGGCAGGATTGATGAACAGATTTTTAATGAGTACTCGTCGCTTAACCTGAATTACCCTCCCACTTTCGTCCAGACAGATAATGCGGAAGATGCTTTCAGAATCCTTCAGGAAGGGAATATAGATCTGGTGATCTCGATGTTGAGCCTCAAGGGCACAGATGTATTTGCCCTGGCAAAGAGAATCAAAACAAAATATGAGAACATCCCGATAGTTGTGCTAACTTATTTCTCCAGAGAAGTATCCATGCGACTTGAAGGGGAAGACCTGAGTGCAATTGATTATGTATTTTGCTGGCTGGGAGAAGCTGCATTGATCCTGGCTATTATAAAATTGATAGAAGATAAAATGAATGCTGATTATGATATTGAGCATATTGGTGTGCAGGCAATAATACTGGTTGAAAATTCAATAAGGTATATCTCGTCATATCTTCCGAATATATATAAGATCGTGCTTTTGCAATCGCTCGATTTTCAACGGGAAGCGCTTAACGAGCATCAGAGGATGCTAAAGATGAGGGGCCGGCCAAAAATTCTTCTGGCAAATAATTTCAATGATGCACTGGAACTTTATAAGAAATATAAATACAATGTTCTGGGTGTGATTTCGGATATGAGTTATAAACGCGATAATGTGACAGATGAACGGGCCGGAATAGAGTTATGCAAAGTCGTAATGGCTGATGATGATAAGGTACCTTTTCTTATTCAATCTTCGAGTACGACACATAAGAAATTAGCCGAGGACATGGGAGCAGGTTTTATACACAAATACTCTAAAACCTTAGCTCATGAGTTACGTAACTTCATTATCCAGAATCTCGCTTTTGGCCCTTTTGTTTTCAGAAATCCTGTCACACTTGAACCTATTGCTATAGCCACTGATTTACATAGCCTTCAGCAGAAATTACTGACTATTCCTGACAATACTCTTGAGTATCATGCCACACGAAACCACTTTTCCAAATGGCTCAACGCGAGAGCGCTTTTCCCGGTTGCCCAGATGTTCAAATATATCAGGAAAGAGGATTTTGATACCATGGACGAAATGCGGCGCTTCCTTTATGTTGCAATATCAAGCTTCAGACTGGGTAAAGGAAGAGGAGTAATTGCAAAATTTGATAAATCGAGTTTTGATGAGTATCAGATATTTTCACGCATCGGGGAAGGCTCAATCGGAGGCAAAGCAAGAGGACTGGCTTTTATAAACAGTATTATTAAAAGCAGAAAACTCTTTAGCAGGTTTCCTGATGTCCTCATTACTATTCCGCGTACTGTGGTCCTGAGTACTGATATCTTCGATGAGTTTATGGATCAGAATAACCTCTATTCTATTGCACTATCTGATTTGACAGATGACGAAATACTCAACAGGTTCATCAATGCCGAATTACCCGGACATGTGTACCAGGATTTTTATGCCTTTCTTGAAGTTTCAAGAAATTATCCCATAGCGGTGCGTTCATCGAGCAAGTTGGAAGATTCACATTATCAGCCTTTTGCAGGAATATATTCAACTTACATGATCCCACGGCTTGCCGATAATAAACAGATGGTTAAGATGCTGTCAGATGCCATAAAGGAGGTCTATGCTTCAGTTTATTATAAAGCAAGTAAAGCATATATGACTGCTACGGCCAATGTGATTGATGAAGAGAAGATGGGAATCATCCTTCAGGAGGTGTGCGGCAACAGGCATGGCGAAATATATTATCCCACACTCTCCGGAGTAGCAAGATCTATCAACTATTATCCTATTGGTTCTGAAAAAGCTGAAGACGGAATTGTGAATATAGCCTTTGGTCTCGGAAAGTTGATTGTCGAGGGCGGTTTGTCTCTCAGGTTTTCTCCCAGGTACCCTAAAAAGATTCTTCAGCTATCATCCCCTGAAGCTGCCTTAAGAGATTCCCAGAAGGAATTTTGTGCTCTGGATCTTAATATAAATAGCTTTGTTCCTTCCACTGACGACGGAGTTAACATCCTGAAAATTGACATTAAAGATCTTGAAAATGATGGGGCTCTAAAATATATCGCGTCAACCTACGACAGGAATAATAATGTTCTTCGTGATGGGATCAGCTACAAGGGAAAGAGGGTAATAACTTTTTCAAATATCCTCCAGCATAAAACATTCCCCCTGGCAGAGATTTTAAGCACACTTCTGGATATTGGCCAGCAGGAAATGAATAATCCGGTCGAAATTGAATTCGCTGCCAACCTGGAAACACCACCAGGTATTCCGAAAATATTTAACTTCCTGCAAATACGTCCNNTACTCTGAATCAGCTCTCGGGAACGGACTTTTTAAGGGTATCCACGATCTGGTTTATGTTAAGCCTGAATCTTTCAGTGCTTCTAATAATAAAAGTGTTGCAATCGAAATTGAAAAGATAAATGCAATGTTTGTGAAACAGGGGAAGGGATATGTTCTGATTGGACCT
>PMIL01000290.1 GCA_003157075.1 Bacteroidales bacterium
CATATTATCATTCTGAAATTTAAGAATATAGGGACTGATCGGGTTTCGAAGCGATTCATAATTAAAGTTCTTAACAACACCAATTACAGGCAAATATCGTACTTTTCCTGAATCCTGAGGCTCCATAATTCTTGTCTTATCAGGATCCGTTATCTTAAAATTTTTGATTGCGCTTTCATTCACAATACATGCATCCTTATCGGAGGTGAATGACTCATTAAAAGATCTTCCTGAGACAAGGGTCATACCGTAGGTTTCCAGAAAATTATAATCTACATAGCTTGTTGTCATCAGGAATGTCTCGTCTTTTCTTCCTTCAATCAAATATCCGTTATTATTATTAGTTCGGCCCGGTATTGCTGTGGAGCTCGAAATATTAACCACACCCGGAATATTTTTTACCGTTTCTTTAAAGGACTTCATTTTCCCCCAAAGGGCTTCGGCTCTGTTTATAACAATTAACTGCTGCTTATTGAATCCTACATCCTTGTTAAGCATATACTTTATCTGGCTATACATGATCATAGTACCTATAATCAGCAGAATAGATACAGAGAATTGGAAAACGACCAGCACCCTTCTTAGTCTGCCGTTTTTCACGCTGTTTTTTACGCCTCCCTTTAATACTTCATATGGATTGAATGAAGAAAGAAAAAAGGAAGGGTAGCTGCCTGAAAGGAAACCCACAAACAATGAGAAAAGAATCAGTACAGGTATAGTAAACCAGGGGTTAAAAAGATTAAGAGCCAGGCTGGCACCCAGCAGATTATTAAAATATGGAAGTGTTGCCTTAATAAATATAATTGAAAGTATCAGAGCCAGAAATGAGAGGATAAAGGATTCAAAAAGGAACTGTGCAACAAGGATACCCCTTGTTGAGCCTGCCACTTTCTTAATTCCCACTTCCTTTGCCCGCCTGGAAGCCTGTGCTGTTGAAAGATTCATAAAATTAATAGCGGCAATTATTACAATAAGAATGGCTATACTACCGAAAATCTTCAGGTATTTTGGATCAGCCGGAGCTTTAAAATCCTGTTGAATTGATGTATCAAGATGAATATCTGTCAGCTTTTGAAGAAAAAATCTGTACTTATTACCCTGCTTAATAAAGTCGTCAAGTGAAAGTCCTGCATATTGCTGTATTTCCGGACCAACGTATTTTAACATTAAGTCGTGATATTTTGCATCAACTGTTTTATACGATGAATTTGGCTTTAGCAGAAAGTAAGTGCTAAAGCTATTGTTCATCCAGGTATGATCCTTGGACCTTTGGTTGGTCATGAATGAAGAGACAGCATTTGCTTCAAAATGAGAATTATGAGGGACATCACCCATAACGCCTGTTACGATATATCTTGCTGTGTCTGATCCAATCTTAAGTGGTTTATCAATCGGATTTTCTTTCCCGAAAATTTTCTTTGCTGTTGATTCTGACAAAACCACCTTTCGGGGCGCGTTAAGAAGACTTTTTGGATCACCTTTTAGTACAGGTATCGAAAAGAAATTAAAGAAAGATGAATCTGCTTCAATCAGGTGATCCTCTGTAAAGGTCTGGTTATTATATTCAATAACGGTTGGACCTGCTCCATTCATTCTCAGGAAATCTTCTATTTCCGGAAATTCTTTTACCATTGTCGGACCCATAATTGCCGGTGATGAGGCTGCGGTAATTTCCTGTCCACCTATCTTACCATTTAATACAGCTCTGAATATCCTGTCTTTCTTTGTGTTATACTTATCATAACTGGCTTCATTAATCACATATAAAGCAATCAGAAGGCTGCAGGCAATACCTATGGATAGGCCAAGGATATTGATTATAATGTAAGCACGCTGTCTTTTAAAAGACCTAATGCTATGCTTGATCAGGTTATTCAGCATATTAATCAGGATTAAGAAAATAAATAGGTTAAAATTTGATAATAATCTATATATTAATTAATTAAATTTCTTACTCGTACTTTAGTGACTGGGCAGGATTGACTCTAGCTGCCCTCATTATCCTGTAGCTTATTGTCATTATTGCAATTCCAAGAGCTATACTTAATCCGGCAATAAAACTGAATACTCCAAGGTTAATTCTGAAGTAAAAATTTTCAAGCCATTTGGTTGCAATATAGTAAATCAGAGGCCAGGCTATAAGCGCCGAAACAGAAACCAGGATAATCACTTCCCGGGAAATTACAATATAAATGCTTGCGATTGTGGAACCCATAGCTTTTCTTACACCGATCTCTTTGGTACGTTGTTCGACTGTAAATGAGGTAAGTCCGAACAGACCAAGGGAGGCGATAAAAATTGCCAGAATTGAAAAGATGACAGCCATCTGGGCATTCTGTTTTTCCTGGATATACATATGCTCAAAATCGGCATCAATAAAATAGTACTGCAAAGGATTATTCGGGATAAACTCTTTCCATTTCTCTTCAATACCGCTGATAGTGGCAGCAACATTCTTTCCGGTTAATCTGACTGTCAGATATCCCCACAGTACATGATCGTTTTTAAAACGCATAATATACGGCTGGATTGGATTGCGAAGAGACTCGAAATTAAAATTCTTAACAACACCTATAATTGGTATATATTCCATCTTGCCGGAATCTCCGGGTGCCATAAATCTTGTCTTTGCAAAGTCAGTTATAGAGAAATTCTTAATAGCGCTCTCATTTACCAGGCATGCCTGATTATCGGTAGTAAAAGATTCACTGAAAGCTCTTCCAGAAGCTAACTTTATATCATAAGTAGCAAGATAGTCGTAGTCAACCCAGTTTGTCTGCATCAAAAAATTCTCATCCTTTCTCCCTTCAATGGAATAGCCATTATCATTGTTATTCCTGGCGGGTACAGCTGTTGAGCTGGCAATATTTACAACCCCCGGAATTCCCTTTACTGCATCTTTGAAGGATTTCACTCTTGTGCCAAGGGCATCCGCCCTGTTAATAACAAGCAACTGTTCTTTATTGAAGCCTACATCCTTATTCAGCATATACTTTATCTGTTTGTACATAACCATTGTACCTATAATCAGTAAAATAGATATTGTGAATTGGGAGACTACAAGGACTCTCCTGAGCCAGCCGTTTTTCATACTGTTTTTTACAGTTCCTTTAAGCACTTCATAAGGATTAAAGGAGGAAAGATAGAATGCGGGATAGCTTCCGGCCAGAATACCTACCAGAAGCGAAAACAGAATCAGTACGGGAATGGTATACCAGGCAATAAATAAATTTAAAACAAGATGCGCCCCAAGAAGATTATTGAAATACGGTAGCGTCAGCCTGATAAATAATAGTGCAATTATCAATGCCATAAATGACAGAATAAAGGATTCTGAAAGAAATTGTGTTATTAAGGCTCCTCTCGATGAACCTCCAATCTTCTTTATTCCAACTTCTTTTGCTCTTCTTGAAGCCTGGGCTGTTGCCAGATTCATGAAATTTATTGCTGCAATTAATACAATCAGGATGGCTATACTTCCGAATATCTTCAGGTACTTTGGATCACTTGCTGGTTTAAACTGCTGTTGAACAGAAGGATCGAGATGAACCTGAGTAAGATTCTGTAAATAGAACCTGTATTTGTTCCCCTTCGATACAAAGTCAGATATTGAAACCCCCATGTATTTTTGCAGTTCAGGACCCACATATTTAACAATCATCTCAGGCAATTTTGCGTTCACGGTCGTATAACTGGAATTTGGCTTCAGCATCAGGTAAGTACTGAAACTGTTACTCAGCCATGTTGGATTTTTCGACCCCGGATTTGTCATGAATGATGTTATTATCGCTGCACTAAAATGAGAATTTTCAGGCACATCGCCCATAACGCCTGAAATTGTGTATAGAAGGGTATCAGATCCGATCTTTATTGTTTTGTCGATAGGATTATCTTTCCCAAACATCTTTTTTGCCATTGATTCCGAGAGCACCGCTTTTCTTGGTGCGTTCAGGAGATTATCACGATCACCTTTAATAACAGGTATGGAAAAGAAGTCAAAGAAGGACGAATCAGCCTCTACAATATTATCCTCAGTAAAGGTTTGTTTGTTATATTCAACAGTTGTAGGACCTACGCCATTCATCCTTAAAAAATCTTCCACCTCCGGCACTTCCTTTACCATTGTCGGACCAATAACAGCTGCCGAATAAGCCACAGTAACTTCCTGTCCTCCTATTTTACCGTTCAGGATCATCCGGTAAATCCTGTCCTTTTTTGTATTGAATTTGTCGAAACTTAATTCATTTAATACAAAAAGTGCAATCAGAAGGCTACAGGCAATTCCAATTGATAGTCCGAGTATATTAATAATAATATATGCACGTTGTCTCTTGAAAGATCTTATACTATGCTTAATGAGATTGTTGAACATGAATGCAGGAATAAAAGTGTTAATAGTAAATCGTTAATTCAAACTTCAGATCATCAGATAAAAATATTTAACTGAATCTTCCAGTCGTATAGACGCATAAAAAATGCATACGTTGCAGGAAAATGAATTTAATTATATAGTGCATCATTATCTGTTAAATTTAAGTCTTTGGTATAAAAATTAAAGTAAAATAATATTTGTATCGTCTATGTTAAAAAACTTTTTTCTTAATGTGTACCGCAATATGAGGAAACAGCGCGGTTATATTTTTTTGAATGTAGGAGGCCTTGCTATTGGACTTACAAGTTTCCTGTTTATTACACTATATGTAATTCATGAATTAAGTTATGACAGATTCCATAAGAACTATGAAAACATATACAGGTTAAAAGTCGTCGGGCGTTTAGCAGGAGGTGTATTGGACCAGGCCGTTACCGCTGCTCCTGTGGCCAGGGCAATGTTGAACGACTATCCTGAGGTGGTGGCAGCAACCCGAGTATTAAAAATGGGAGCCTGGCTTGTACGTTTTGGGGAAAATAAATTTAATGAGGATGGTATCCTGTTTGCTGACTCTACATTTTTTGATGTACTGGATTTCAGACTACTGAAAGGCGATACTAAAACTGCCCTGGCAAGGCCCCGGTCAATGGTATTGACTGAAGAGTACGCAAAAAAATATTTTGGGACACAGGATCCAATGGGACAGAAAATAATTGTGGAAGCTGACACAATCCTATATACTGTTACCGGGATAGTTCAAAATGTTCCGGATAACTCTCATATTAAATTTGATATGCTGGCATCGCTGAGCAGTTTCCCCGGCCAGGCGAACAATGAACAATGGGTCAGCAACAACTTCTACACATATATTGTAGCGAAAAAAGGAACAAACAGAACCGCTCTGGAAAAAAAAAATGCAGGGAATGGTGACCAAGTATGTAGGACCACAGATTCAACAAATTCTAGGCTATTCGATTGATGATTTCAGGAAGGCAGGAAATGATTATGGTTACGCCCTGGAACCTTTGAAAGACCTACATCTGAAGGGGGCACCTCAGTACAATCCTGAACCACTTGGTTCACTCACTACAGTATATATTTTCGCAGTAATTGCATTTCTGATACTGATAGTTGCTATAATTAATTATGTAAATCTTGCCACTGCCAAATCAGCCGGCAGGGCAAAAGAAGTAGGTGTCAAGAAAGTTGCTGGAGCGTATAAATCGGGGCTTATTATCCAGTTCCTCGGAGAATCAGTCCTGATTGTTACTGTAGCTGCGATTCTGGCGGTCGTACTTGTTTATGCACTCACTCCTTCTTTTAATCAACTGATTGGCAAAACACTAACTGTTAATATTTTTAAAAACATTGCCGGAGTTGTTTCTTTGATTGCTCTGATACTTTTTGTAGGCATTTCTGCAGGTTTTTATCCTGCGTTTGTACTTGCATCATATAATCCTGTTGAGGTTTTAAAGGGAACTTTAAATCCGGGCTCCATGTCTAAAAAACTCAGGGGATTGCTTGTAGTATTCCAGTTTACCGTTTCAATTGTGATTATCATTGGTTCAATCATCGTATATAACCAGCTTAATTACGTGACAAAAAAGGACCTGGGATTCAAAAAGGAGAACCTGATAATTATTCGCCGCCCTGACGCTTTCTTCAGGCAGCTTGAATCATTCAGGGATCAGCTATTACAGATTCCGGGAGTAGAAAAAGTCGGATTCTCACGTCAGATTCCCGGAACAGACTTTAACAATAATGCTTTTTTCAATGATGAAGACCCTGAAAAAAAGACCTACCTCCTTCAGGAGGCATTTGTTAGTCTGGATTTTCCTCAGGCTTTAGGTGTACAACTGCTGGAAGGCAGGTTTTTTTCACGTGAATATAGTACGGATTCGTCAGCTGTTCTTCTAAATGAGGCCGCCGTAAAATCACTGGGATTAAAAGATCCGGTTGGAAAATTCATACTTCAGCCAAGAGGCCCGCAACAATTCAAGAAGTTTAAAATTATTGGAATAATGAAAGACTTCAACATTACTTCAATGCATAAAGCGATCGACCCGGTGTGTTTTGCAATTATGGATGGCGGAGGTGGTGATCAGTTTGCAACAGTAAGGTTAACCGGGAATAATGTTAGCGCGACAATAAAAGCAATTGAAGATAAATGGCAGAATTTTTCAGCACAGCAGCCTTTTCAATACGACTTTTTTACCGATACCTGGAATCATCTCTATGTATCTGAAATGAAAACCGGAAAGATATTTATACTGTTCTCTGTTCTTGCAATATTTATTGCCTGTCTCGGGTTGATAGGCCTCATAACCTATATAACTAACAAGAGGACTCGGGAAATAGGCATAAGAAAAACCTACGGGGCCTCAATTCAGATTGTTCTGGGGCTTTTATCAAAAGAGGTGGTATACCTCATTCTCATTTCATCACTGCTGGCTTATCCCCTTGCATACTTCGGGTCAAAATACTGGCTTGAAGGATTTGCCAGCAGGGTCAGAATCAGTCCCTTTATATATGTCTTTGCCACTCTGATTGTCCTGGCAATAGGATGGTTATCAATAAGTTATCAAACGATTAAAGCGGCAAGCAACAATCCGGCAAATGCCCTGAGAATACAATAACCAGGAGGATGAAAATTACCTGGATGGCTTGATCTCTGAAATCTTTTCTTTTGGAACCAGGGATACATTCTCTTTCTTTACTGTAAGATCTCTGGCAAGATTAAATGAGGCAGTTAATTTTATATCTCTTGAAGATGCCCCGATTTTCACCTCGTACTTCCCTGCTTCAGCAATCCAGGAAGATTTTGCAGTATCGAAAGATGCAAGTCTGCGACTGTCAATCACAAATGAAAGAGTCTGAGATTCGCCAGGCTGAAGCAGCGTTGTTTTAGCAAAACCTTTCAGTTCCAGTATGGGTTTATCAAGTTTTACTGAAGGTGCAGTAAGATATAATTCTGTGACTTCTTTGCCGGCAACCTTTCCGTTGTTTTTCACATTAACAGTAACAGTTATTGATCCATTAAACTTTGAGGAGCTAAGCTTGAGATTGCTATAAGTAAAGTCTGTAAAAGAAAGGCCAAATCCGAATTCATATGAAGGTTTTACTTTAAATGTCTCATAGTACCTGTATCCTACGTATATACCGTCTTCATAAGTCACAACAGCAGGGACACTCTTCATAAATCCACTTAATGGGCCGGTTGGTGCAGATTTCTCTATCCCCAGTTCCTTTCCCGGAAAAGTTTTTGAAGATGGAACATCTTCATAGCTTACAGGAAATGTAATCGCAAGTTTTCCGGATGGATTAACTTTTCCGGTCAGCACATCAGCTATAGAATTACCTGCTTCCTGTCCACCCTGCCATGCAAGAAGTATTGCATCAGGAAGATCTTTCCAGCTGGCAGTTTCCACCACACCTGCAACATTAAGAATTACGACAACTTTTTTATTTTTTGCCTTGAAAGATGTTGTTACCATTTTTATTAACTGCTGCTCATAATCAGTCAGCTGAAAATCACCCTTAGCATTTAACCGGTCACTTCCTTCACCTGAATTTCTGCCAATTGTTACTAAAGCAGCATCACAAACGTTCGCCATCCCGTTTACAATATCCTGATTAATAGTCATCTCTTCAATCTGTTTTGATCCCATTATTGCCATAAATCCTTTTAANNTCATTCTTTAAGCCTTCTGAAAGAGATATGCTGTATGCTTTATTCACAAAACCGCTTCCGGTTCCTCCGATGATAATATCATATGAGGTGTTTCCAAAGGCAGCAATATTTTTAACGGCTGACCCAAATGGCAGAGCACCGTTCTCATTTTTTAATAATACCATGCCTTCCGAGGCAGCCTGTCTGGTAACCTGTGCATGAGCCGCCAGATCAGGCTTATTTGAATATTTATATCCTTTGAAGCGCGGACTCTGCAACATTATATTTAGTATCCTCTCAATGTTCCTGTCAAGGATTGCCATATCAAGTTTATTTGCCTTAACGGCTTCGACAATAGCATTAATCTGAACAGGCGTACCAGGCATGAGCATATCATTACCCGCGATCATCTGGGCAACTGCGTCTTTTCCGCCAAACCAGTCAGTCATCACAAATCCTTTGAAACCCCAGTCCTTTCTTAAAATGTTTGTGAGCAGTTCGGGGCTCTGGGAAGCATAGGTACCATTAATAAGATTATATGAAGACATAACGGTCCAGGGCTGACCTTCCTGAACTGCGATCCTGAATCCTTCCAGGTAAATCTCACGCAATGCACGTTCACTTATATTTGTATTAAGTGAATTCCTGTTGGTTTCAGCATTGTTAGCGGCAAAATGCTTTATGGATGTTCCAACTGCCTGAGACTCTATTCCGCTTACCACTGATGCAGCTATTTTTCCTGTGATATACGGATCCTCGGAATAGTATTCAAAATTCCTGCCGCACAATGGATTACGCTGAATATTCATTCCAGGACCCAATATTACATCAGCTCCATACTCAAGAACTTCATTTCCAATTGCCTGCCCTACTTTTTTTACAAGCTCTGTATCCCAGGTAGAGGCAAGAAGGGTACCAACAGGGAATGCAGTACAGTAGTAGGTATTTTTATCATTGTTCCTGGCAGGGTCAATTCTGACTCCTGAAGGGCCATCAGTAAGTACCATTGGTGTGATGCCCAGCCGGGGTATTGCAAAGGATGTCCCGGCAGCTCCTGCTACCAGATTCTGTGTCGCTCCGATAACAGGACCCTGAGTTGTATTCTCTGGATGAGTGGCAGGTGGTTTTCCATCAGGGGAAGGAGATGGTTCTCCCTGCATAAGCATTCCTGTACCCACAACAAGTGCGGCTTTTTCTTCAAGCGTCATTGCTGAAATAATCTTTTTAACCGGGTCTTTACCCAATTTGGGGCTTGTACTCTGAGCGCTGCCTGACATGAAGAATGCTAGACACAATACAGATGAGAACAGAATTCTTATCATACAAATGATTTTAATTTTATACATATTTTAATGACCTTTTATTTTTTAATATTCAATACCTTGCAAAGGTACAGCAAAAGTGTTTAAATGTAATCCTCAACAGGTATCGGTAAAAACTAAATAGAAGTACATATATATTTTACCGACAGAAAGCGGTATTTCATATCTAATTCCAGCCTGATGGAACCTGAAAAAATTTATCTTAAATGAATGTAACACTATTACCGGGGAGAATCTCAGCCGACCTTGTAGCTGCAGGCATTCAGAATACAGGCCTGGCAAACGGCAGTTTAGTATTTTATTGTGCAATCCCCGTAACAGGGATTAAAAAGCTGATCAGAACTATAACAAAAGCTATATAACTTAATTTTCCTTTTGTTTTCATCTAAATTCTCCTTTTAAGATTCTAAATTTACTTTATTTTAGAATATAATTTTAACCTTAAATTAACGTTAGTGTTATAAGTGTCTGTAATTTTTAACCTAATCGATCGAATATTATGAAACAGTTACAATTAAGATGCATTGTGATTTTAGCTGTACTGATAACTACAGTTATGAAATTAACAGGTCAGGCTACTATGCCCGATGCTCTTCTGAAAAGTTCTCTGAATGAACAATTTAAGTATCTGGATGAACATACAAAAATATATGAAAATTACAGGGCTGTCAGGGAAGATATGTTTCAGCTGACAAAGAAGAATGTCTCAGATACCCTTTCATTACTTAATACTAAGATAGCAGGGTTAAACAAAACAGCAAGGACCCTTAACCAGACTATTGATACTCTAAGGAAAGACCTGGGATCTACAAAATCGAGTCTGGAAGCAACTACCAAGTCAAAAAACAGTATAAGTGTTATGGGTCTTGAAGTCAATAAAGCTGCTTATAACAGAATCATGTGGACAATTCTGTTCGGACTGGTTGCGGCATTAGTGGCAGGATTTCTTGTTTTTAAACGTAATTTATCTATAATATCGAATACTAAAAAAGAGTTTCAGGAACTCAAGGATGAGTTTGAGACATATCGTAAAACTTCCCGCGAAGCCAGAGAGAAAATGACCATGGCGCATTTTCTTGAAATGAAAAAGCTTAAAGGCGAATAATTCATAATAAAAGTCTTAGATCGTTCGCTGATCTAAATGAAAAAACGTTCTTGTAACACATCTTATCTGCAATATCCGCCAGCACACCGGAGACAAAAATCCTCTGCCTCTTAAATGTAGTGCTGAGATTTTTAAGATATTCTTCTGGTTTTTGATATGGCAAACCGGAAGCCAACCCAGTTACAAGTATATCTGCATCCCACTGTTCATTTACCTGTGATAAAGCCGAAAAAGGGGTCGACTGACCGAGGTATACTAGCTCATGTCCCAACTTACGGATCAAGTATGCATAAAATAAAAGGCCTAATTCATGTAACTCATCTTCAGGAAGATACATAATAATCCTCTTCCTATCGAAAACAGAGGCAGGGGGCAATGCATCTATAGCAGTAATAAGTCTCCGGCGGAAGATGTTAGAGACAAAATGTTCGGCTCCAACACTTGCAGATCCTGTGTGCCACATCATCCCGACCCTTCTGAGGAATGGGAAGACAAGACCGGTAAAGCAGTCTTCAAATCCGGTATTAGTTATAGACCGTAAAAGAATCTCATTTACAGCATTCTCATTAAAACCAATCATGGCTAAAATCAGCGAGTTTATCTGAATTCCTGAGTCTGAAGAATCATTTAAGAGTAATCCGGCTTTCTCCTTTAATTCGGTCCCTGAAAGAGTAGCTATCTTAGATATTTTGAGGTTATTCCGGTATAGTATCGAGATATTGATCAGATATTTTAAATCTTCATTGTCATACCATCTCCGGTTTGTAGAAGTCCGGTGAGGACTGATGATCCGGTAGCGCCGCTCCCATATCCTGATTGTAGCAGTCTTGATACCGGTAAGCTTTTCAAGGTCTTTAAGAGTATACCGTTCCATCATTCAGAAGATTCGATCGATAAATATAATTTAATATTATCATAGTATGTCTGGAAATTAACTTAAAAAACAGGCAGTCTTAAAAGTCAGAAATTACAGTAATACTTTCCAAGTGTCGCGCTGTGTCTTCTCTGTGACACTCTGTGCAACAAATAATTAAGAACATACACAGAGATCACAGAGTTTTCACAGAGTTTCACAGAGGACTTTTGAGACTGCCTCTTTACTAATTGTAAAATAATTTATTTCGAAGTAGGTAAAAGTACTTTGTCAATTACATGAACAACACCATTCGTGCCCTGAATGTCAGTTGCAATGATCTTTGCATTTCCGTTTAGAGTAGGAACCGGACTGAGTGACACATTAATGGCGCCATTAAGAGTCTGAACCGAACCATTTGAAAGCTGGGTCGACAGTACATTACCGCTCACGACATGGTACTTTAATATTGGAATGAGTTGTGCAGCAGTGAGGTCAGAAATACCGGAAACGCCGAGCTGTGCAAACAAAGCAGTAAATGCTGAATTTGTAGGAGCGAAAATAGTAAATGGTCCGGCTCCGCTAAGTGTCTCAGCGAGACCAGCCTTTACTACAGCCTGCACCAGGATACTGAATGAATCATTCTCCATAGCCAGATCTACTACTGTCGGTGGAAGAAGAACTTTATCAATCAAATGAATTACTCCGTTCTTTACATCAATATCAGCTTTGGTTACAGTTGCTGTCTTATTTATCATCACACCACCTGCAACGTCTATTTTGAGACTCAATTTATTACCCTGTGATGGGCTTAACGAGCTTAAATAAGATGTAGTCAGCATATTCGATTTCATTTCAGTCCCAAGAACATGATAAAGTAGTATTGGTGTAAGAGTCTCTTTTGAGAGATCTGCAATCCCGCTTACTCCAAGCTGGGAAAACAGTGATTTGAAAGCATCATTTGTTGGTGCAAATACGGTGAAGTTACCCGGACCGTCAAGAACATCAATCAGATCAGCTTTTGTAAGTGCGTCAACAAGAATTGTCAGATTTTTGTCGGTTGCTGCATAACCAACCACCGAAAGACCGGTTGAAGCATTCACTTTATCTTCCTTCTGACAACCTGTAATTGTGAAAGTCCCGATCAGGACAATCAATCCTAGAGCAAAAGTCTTTTTTTTCATAATGTTTCTGTTTTTAATTAATAATTGTTTTTTAACATAAACATTACAAAAAATATTTTGTTCGCTTTTTTACAAATATTTCAGGACATTTATTTCGATATATTTTTATATTTTTATAATTTATTATTATATGTATCTGTATTACAATGTTTTATATAAGTATAGAATATTAATTAAATGTTCTCTTTTTTTTAAATATTTAAGAACATAATATTTTTGAGTTCTATAAAAGGATGCTTATCGGTAAAGTTTACTTTTTAAATTCAATCTTAAATCCAAGGACCTGCCATGGAGGCAATATTGCAGGTTTTTTAATCAGTAGACCCTCGGAAGTTAGCTTCCACTTTATTTTCTCCGCGGAGCCTAAAAAAACAACCGAGGTTATTGGATTAGACCCTGGTTGTGATAAATTTGAAATAGATCTGATCATTATATCCTCTTCAGGTTTACCCAGACACCAGGCATAAAGTGTTGTTCCTTTTATAGTAAAACGAATGTCTTTGGAACTATATCCGAAGTTTTCATCGAACTGACCAAGTTTTTTAACAGGTTTGCCTAAAGGTTTTTCTCCGTATATTGTCCAAGGACGCGAGCCATAAATTCCTTCACCGTTGGCTGCTGTCCATATCCCAATCTCATCAAGTATTTTAAGCATATCTTCTTCGAGGTCACCTTCAGGTGTTTGTACAACATTTAAAAGAAGATTACCATTCTTGCTGACAATATCCACAAGCATCTGGATCACCTCTGTGGATGTTTTATACTTTTGACCTGTGCGATAGAACCAATCTCCAATGGAAGTATCTGTTTGCCATGGATATCGACTTACGGTGTCTTTTATTCCACGCTCAAGATCCTCAACCCACATTCCTCCGGATGCCTGTTTACATGTATAGACAGCTTCGAGCTTACCATTATTTATTGCCATGTCCTGGTTATAAAAATGAGAGATCAGCGTACGTCCTACATTTTCGAATGGCATTTTACTGTCGGAATACAGAAGATCAGGATGGTAGTTATCAATAAGCTCCTTTATACTTCTGTACCACTCGAGCTGAAACGCAGGATTATTGGTAAGCCAGTCCCTGTCATCAGAAGTTGTTTGTGCATGATAGAGATCCTGGAAATCGAGGTTTGCGCCATCATAAGGCACTCCTGCTGCCGGACCCTTTTCATCTGAACCATGAGCGGCCTGGAACCATGTGAAACTTGCTCCCAGATGTTCCGATACTCCGAACTTCAATCCATTCTTTTTGGCGGCCTGCTGCCATATTCCAACAACATCCTTTTTAGGACCCATATTAACTGCATTCCATCTATGAATTTTGGAATCCCATAAAAAGAAATCATCATGATGGGTTCCCATGCTCACAAAATATTTTGCTCCTGCTTTTTTATAAAGCTCCATTAATTTATCGGGATCCCATTTCTCAGCTTTCCACAGAGGGATGATATCCTTAAATCCGAACTGTGAAGGATGTCCATAGTGTTCAATATGATATTTGTATGCAGAGTCATTCTCTTGATACATTCTCCTCGCGTACCAGTCTCCCTGACGTGGTACTGCCTGTGGCCCCCAATGAGCCCAGATGCCAAACTTTGCATCGCGAAACCATTCAGGATACTGATATAGTTTAAGTGATTCATCTGTTGGCTTAAAAGGGCCCTCACTTACAGGTGGCTTTATTTGCTGGGCAAACAGAGAACCTGCCAGCATAATGGCTGAACATAGTGTCAGTCTGATCCGCTTTTGTAGGATTGATTTCATCATTTTTGATCAGTTGTTTGTGTAGAGTTCATACCTGGATTACTGTTTATTTTATTTTTAATGAACTGCATTGAATTGTCTGTGTATCTCCTGAATATTGAACAATTTTGTCGGGATTCTCCGTAATTCCTGTACCGGTCCCTTTGTTTTTATTAACCAGCACTATCATAAAAGTACGTTTTTCAGGCATTCCGGGGAATTTTCCCTTTCGATCACTGATAGTCAATACTTTTTTTGCATCATCCCATGTAAAAGCTATGGTAGAATAAACTCCTTTCTCATAATTATAATTGTCGTTTTCGTCTTCATATAACGTAAACTCACCATCGGCGCCGAGATAGACCCGTATTTCAAGATTATCCCATTTCTTCTCTGTGGCATATTGCACAATCGGTCCAAGTGGAAGAATAGAACCTGCTTTTACAAACAATGGAATGATGTCCAGCGGTGTTTCTTTCATGACAGTTTGTCCACCGCTATAGTTTTCACCTGTCCAGAAATCAATCCACTCAGGTCCTTTGGGAAGATACACTTTTTCATCTTTTGTCTTACTGAAATCTTCAACAATAGCAGTTTCATTACCATTGCCAATTATTTTTGAATACATCGGTTTGGTGACCGGGCAAACTAACAATGACTTGCCAAACATGTACTCGTTGTTGATATTCAGCGCTTGTTTATCTTTTGAAAAATCCATCACCAACGCACGTGTCATAGTCGACTGATTAGCTGTCACGTCCCACGAGGTAGAATAAATATAGGGCAACAAATTGTAGCGAAGGGTTATATATTTTTCAATGGCATCATAAATCTTATCACCCTTCTTACCGAATTGATAAATTTCACGAGGGGCATCTGTGCCGTGCGAACGCATCATCGGGCAGAATACTCCGAACTGGATCCAGCGTGCATAGAGTTCCCGATAATTTGCATCATCCAGCTTTTTAGGAAAATTCCATAAAAAGAAACCACCTATATCACTATTCCAATATGGAATGTCGCTGAGTGAGAAGTTTAATCCTGCCGAAATTTGCTGTCTGAGTGCATCCCAGGATGCAACCACGTCGCCAGACCAGGTATTAGCGCCGTAGCGCTGCTGTCCCGCAAACGCAGAACGGGTAAGAATAAACACACGCTTATCGGAAGTGACTGAACGCTGGTGCTGGTAAACACCGCCGACCGTCATTAAGGGAAAAGCATTTCGAACTTTTCGGAATGAACCGAGATATGTTTTATTGTCGAAATCGGAAGGCTTGAACTCCAGATGGTCAGGTTCTGATGAATCCATCCACCATCCGTCCATGCCAAGCGAAAAGATACCTTTATTTAGATACTTCCAATAAATATCACGGGCATCTGGATTGTACGGATCGTACACTCGTACACCCGAGCGGTAATCGAGATTGGGCGGCCATTTTTCCGAACCGGATTCCGGCCACGTTATAATATCCAGAAGCGCGCCTATTTTATCCAGCTCCTTATATTGTTTCGTTTGTGGACCGAACGAATTCCAAATGGATATGAGCATGTGCGCATGGAGGTTATGCACATCGTTGACCATCTTTTGCGGATTGTAAAATTCGGGGTTAAGGAATTCCATGGCATTCCACAGGTAATTGTTACCCCAGTATTGCCAATCCTGAATGATACCGTCAAAAGGAACTTTTAATTCGCGGTACTTTTTAACGACGTCCAATAACTCATCCTGACTTTTATAACGTTCTTTGCTTTGGAAGTAACCAAACGTCCACAGCGGGAACATCGGTACCTGCCCGGTCAGATCGCGCATTTGGGCAATTACTCCGTCTGAATTGCCCCCGAACATAAAATAGTAATCGACACAATCGCCTACATCCGACTTGAA
>PMIL01000068.1 GCA_003157075.1 Bacteroidales bacterium
CGAATGTCGGTTGAATTCATAAGAGGATGGCTGCTTTTGCATATAGGTTCCAGAGTAAATGTTGCAGTAATTTCAGGCTTTCTTCAGAAACTGATGTCGCTTCCTGTATCATTCTTTGATACAAAACTGACAGGCGATATTCTGCAACGGATTGAGGATAACAACAGGATAGAGGAGTTTCTTACCTCAGCAAGTCTCAATATTCTGTTCTCTTTCTTCAATCTTGTAGTTTTTGGAATTGTACTGGCTATTTTCAGTTTCAAAATACTGGCTTTATTTCTGACGGGATCAGTCCTTTATATTGTGTGGGTCTCCATATTTATGAAATCCAGAGCCAGGCTTGATCATCTTCGTTTTAAACAAATGTCGGTCTCTGGAAACAAACTCATCAATATTGTTAACGGGATGCAGGAAATAAAATTAACCCAGAGCGAGTTGAGCATGCGGTGGGATTGGGAGAAACTTCAGGCAACTTTATTTGGATTAAAGGTGAAGGGATTGAGCATAATTCAATATCAGTCCGCAGGTGCGACTTTTATTAATGAAATAACAAATATACTGATAACTATAGTTGCTGCCACAGCAGTTCTGAAAGGCGACATGACACTTGGTATGATGCTTGCCGTTCAGTTTATAATAGGACAGCTGAATGTTCCTGTAAGCCAGATAATCGGATTTTTCAGGATGTCACAGGATGCTAAGATGAGCCTTGACCGGCTTGCTGAAGTACATAATCTTGAAGAGGAAGAACCTGATCCCGAGGTGAAAGTCCGGAAACTTCCTGAAAAAAAGGATATATATTTTAATGGTTTGTCCTTCCAGTATGAAGGCCCCCGTTCGCCATATGCCCTGAAAGATATAAACCTGTTCATTGAAGAGAATAAGATTACGGCGATCGTCGGGACAAGCGGAAGCGGTAAAACAACACTTCTGAAGATGCTACTTGGTTTCTATCATCCGGTTGCAGGTGAAATACTCATTGGTGATCTGAAACTTCCAAATCTGAGTTTAAAGATCTGGAGGGAAAAGGTAGGAGCAGTGATGCAGGATGGCTTTCTGTTTCCTGATACAATTGCAGTTAATATAGCACCCGGAGCTGAAGAAATCAATGAGGAAAGGCTGATGAAAGCTGTAGAAATTGCCAATATAAAAACTTTTATTGAATCACTTCCACTGGGATATAATACCAAAATAGGTAATAGCGGGCATGGTTTAAGTGAAGGGCAGAAACAGCGCTTGCTCATAGCCAGGGTAATCTATAAGAATCCTGACATAATTGTATTTGATGAAGCGACAAATTCGCTGGATGCGAATAACGAGAAGGTAATTGTTGAAAACCTGAAAGACTTTTTTATTGGAAAGACAGTGATCGTGGTTGCTCACAGGCTAAGCACTGTAAGAGGTGCAGATCAGATTGTTGTTCTAGATAACGGCAGGATAATAGAGACCGGTAATCATGAATCACTGATTGCAAAAAAGGGCGCTTATTACAATCTCGTGAAGAATCAGCTTGAGCTTGGAAATTAGTTTTCAGACATGAGAAACCAGAAACCCGAAATATTATATTCTGACCCCGTAAAAGAAATTATGGGAACTCCGCCAAGCAGGATCCTGAGATGGGGAACAACAATCTTATTATTGATCTTCGTTCTTTTTATTGTGTTCGCCTGGCTTATAAGATATCCAGATACAATTCCGGCTCCTGTTGAAATAACAACTACAAACCCTCCGGTGACTCTTGTTACAAAGATAACCGGACACATAAATGCATTTTTTGTAAAAGAGCGTGAAAAAGTTGACTCAGGACAACTTATAGCAGTAATGGAAACTACAGCATCAATTAAAGAAGTTGATCTGCTTAAAAGAACATTTGACACTATATCTAATCCTGAATCGCTCACATATCAGAATCTACCATTATTTTCGGATCTTGGTGAACTTCAGGGTTTTTACGGAACCTTTCTGAAAAACCTTTCTGACCTGAATAACTACGTAAACAATGATTTTTATGGAGGCAAAATAGCTTCTCTGACAGATGAAATCAATGGTATCCAGGAGTATATCGGACGATTAATCATTAAGGAAAAGCTGTATTCTGAAAATCATATAATTGAAGAAAAAAAGTATGGAAGAGATTCTTTGCTTTATACAGGCAAGGTTATTCCTGAAAGTGATTTAGAAAGGTCTCACCAGGCTTTGCTCAGAGTAAATATAGAATTGCAGCAGGCACGTCTAGATCATTCCGCGAAATCGATTGAACTCGCTGAAAAACGTCAGCTTCTTCAGGATTATCGAATTACAAGACTTGAAGAGAAACAAAAGCTTGTATCGGGATTGCGTGAATCTTTCCTGAATCTTAAGGCTCAAATAAATTTATGGAAAAACACCTATCTCCTTATTTCTCCAATTCAAGGAGTTGTTTCTTTCACCAAATTCTGGAGTGCAAATCAGTCTGTCATTAAAGATGAGCCTGTTGTAAGTATCGTTCCGTTGGAGCCGGGCAATTTTCTGGGGAGAATAAACCTGAAGATGCAAAGATCAGGGAAAGTCAAATCAGGAATGCTTGTCAATATTAAGCTAAGTGGCTATCCCTATCTTGAATACGGAATTGTTAGAGGGATAGTTAAGTCAAAATCGCTCGTTCCATCAGGTGATGCTTATGTTATTGATATTGCACTTCCGAATGGACTAACAACTTTATACGGAAAGCCACTTGATTTTACTCAGAATATGCAAGGCACGGCGGAAATAATAACTGAAGATATCAGGCTTCTTCAAAAGATAGTAAATCCCTTCCGGTATATGATCTCAAAAAATAAAAAATAATCCTGGATCACTTCTTTGAATAAGGCTCATACTCTTCATCTTTTGAAATTGAAGGAAAATCTGTTGAAGCAGAAGATTTTGCTTCACTGCCTGGTTTAATTTTATCTTTCTTTTTATATTTCATATATAGTCTGACAGCTAAAACAGCTACGACAGCGGAGAAGACAAGGATCTGATTTTTATCCATTGGAGGGCAGATTTAAGTTTCTAATATTCTGAACTAAATTCATACTTAGAATCGTTTTTCAAATATATAATTTATCTTCCTGTAATTTTATAACAGCAGATCTTAACACTGCTTTTTATATTTGAGATATTTTCTTTCTGACAGGTTAAGATTTGCTTAATATCTGATTCTCACATTTATTTATGACAAAACTTTGAGTTTTATTAAATATTTCAATATTTTCGTACTCTGAAATTCCCATGAATTGCCATGGTGTAAATTACTGATAAAGAGCTGAAATATAAAAGGATTGATTATGACCAAGAAAAATCCGGATGACTCTGTTCATATAGAACAATCCGGGGTGAATGAAATCACCCATGGAACTGAGGATGCCACACAAGCGGAAAACGCGACTGAACTTGACTCTCTGAAGGAACCTGCAAAGGTAGAAGAAACAACAGATGAAGTCATTGAAAATGAGGAACAAATACAAGAGGAAGTAACGCAGGTGACTGATACTTCAGCAGAGGAGGAACATGAAGAAATACATGAATTTGAGGACATTGAACTTCCTCAGGTCGATTATTCCGGATATACAAAACATGAACTTATTGAAACTTTAGCTCTCATTATCGAAAACCGGCCAACAGCAGAAATCAGAAATGATGTGGAACGGCTGAAAATTTTCTTCTATAAAAAACTGAAGAGTGAATCGGAAGAGAGGAAGAATAAATTTCTTGCAGAGGGAGGCAAAATTGAAGAGTACAGACAGTGGGTTGATCCTGATGATGCACGTGTAAAACATCTGCTTGAAAAATATAAAGAGAAAAAAACAGATTATAATAAGGTTCAGGAAGCTGAAAAATATGAGAACCTTAAGAAGAAATATGATATTATTGATAAAATAAAAGAACTTGTAAACAGGGAAGAATCTATAAATAAAACTTTTCATGACTTTCGTTCGTTGCAGAATGAGTGGCATTCAATAGGTGTGGTGCCTCAGACAGCTCTGAAAGATCTCTGGGAAAACTACCATCATTATGTTGAGATCTTTTACGACTACATCAAAATAAATAAAGAACTGCGTGACCTTGATCTTAAAAAGAATTTAGAGCTTAAGGTTGTGCTGTGCGAAAAAGCTGAACAGCTCATGCTTGAGCCCAATCCTGTTAATGCTTTCAGATCGTTGCAGGATTTTCACAATCAATGGCGGGAAATCGGACCTGTTCCCCCGGAATCAAAAAATGAGATCTGGGAGCGATTTAAAGAAGCAACATCCCAGATAAATAAAAGGCATCACGAGTACTTTGAAAAACAAAAAGACGACCAAAAGAAAAATCTTGAGGCAAAAATAGCTCTTTGTGAGGAAGTCGATGCAATAAATTTGCTGGAAATAAAGAACTTCAAGGATTTTGATGAAAGAGCTGACAAGGTTGTGGAATTGCAGAAAATGTGGCGTACAATAGGATTTGCGCCTAAAAAACAGAACAATAAAGTATACCAGAGATTTCGTGATGCCTGCGATGCTTTTTTTGAAAAGAAAAGAGGATTCTATGCCGATAACAAGGAGATTCAGCTTAATAACCTGCAACTAAAAACAGAATTATGTATTCAGGCTGAATCCCTTCAGGAAAGTACAGATTGGAAAGCTACATCCGATGCTCTTATCAGACTTCAGAAAGAGTGGAAAGAAATAGGTCCTGTTCCAAGAAAACAATCTGAACGATGCTGGAAAAGATTCCGCAANNTCGTATGAGGATAACCTGAAAGCAAAACTTGCCATTATTGATGAGCTTAATAAATTTGAACCGGGGACCGATGTGCAGGAAGCATTCGAACGGTTAAAGGATCTTCAGCGGAAATGGACTGAGATTGGTTTTGTTCCTTTTAATCTTAAAGATGAGATAACCAATAAGTATCGTGCTGCTATTAATAAGGAGTTTGATAAGCTTAAGATAGGAGATGAGGATAAAAGCATCCTTAAGTATAAGACAAAACTCGATGGTCTTAAGGCTAACCCTAAAGCTTCCAGAAAAGTACGCAATGAGAGAGATAAGTTCTTTACAAAGATCAAACAGCTCGAAGGTGATATCGTCTTATGGGAGAATAATATTGGCTTCTTTGCAAAATCTTCCAATGCCGATACTATGATCAGAGAAGTGGAAGACAAAATAGAGAGCGCTAAAAAACTTATAAAAACACTTGAAGAAAAAGTCAAGATGATAGACCAGTCGGGTCTTGATGATTAATGAATATGAATTCTTATTTCTCATAAACTAACTTTGATTGCATTGACAGACGTTAAGTACGTATTCGTGACAGGCGGAGTCACTTCCTCTTTGGGGAAAGGCATTATATCAGCATCTCTTGCAAAGCTATTACAGGCAAGAGGCTATTCGGTTACGATCCAGAAACTCGATCCGTATATAAACGTAGATCCCGGGACACTTAATCCCTACGAACATGGGGAGTGTTATGTAACACTTGACGGCGCTGAAACTGACCTTGATCTTGGTCATTATGAGAGATTTTTAAATGTTCCGACCAGTCAGGCTAATAATGTTACAACCGGGAGAATATATCAGTCCGTTATAAATAAAGAGCGTAAAGGTGATTATCTCGGCAAAACTGTCCAGGTTATTCCTCATATCACTGATGAAATAAAAAGAAGGATAAAGTTGGTTGGCTCCGGCGATAAATTTGATATTGTTATAACTGAAATAGGCGGGACGGTAGGTGATATAGAATCGCTTCCTTATATTGAATCTGTCAGGCAGTTGAAGTGGGAACTCGGAACTCAAAACTGCATCGTCATTCATCTTACCCTGGTTCCTTACCTCTCTTCCACAGGAGAATCAAAAACTAAGCCAACACAGCATTCAGTAAAAGAGCTCCTTGAAACCGGAATTCAGCCCGACCTTTTGGTGCTAAGAACTGAAAGACATCTGAATACAGACATTAAAAGGAAAGTCGCTCTTTTTTGTAACGTTGAGGAGAATGCAGTTATTGAATCGGTTGATGTATCAACTATTTATGAGGTGCCTATTAAAATGCTGGAACAGGGTCTTGACAAGACAGTTCTTCGAAAAATGGGTCTTCCTGTGGAAATAGAACCGCCATTGACTGAATGGAGAGAATTTCTTTCCAAGCTTAAGAATCCAAAACATAATATAAAGGTTGGCCTTGTTGGCAAATACGTGGAGCTTCCCGATGCCTATAAATCGATCGCCGAATCCTTTATACACAGCGGCGCAATGAATGAATGTCAGGTTGATGTTGTATATATTCATTCAGAAGAGATTACTGAAAACAATGTAGTTGAAAGATTAAAGGGTCTGAATGGAATACTCGTTGCTCCGGGGTTTGGATCACGTGGTATTGATGGCAAGATTTTAACTGCAAAGTATGCTCGTGAAAACAACATTCCATTTTTTGGGATTTGTCTGGGGATGCAATGTGCTGTAATTGAATTTGCCAGAGATGTTCTAAATCTGGAAGGCGCACATTCTACTGAAATAAACCATAAAACGAAATATCCTGTAATTGACCTTATGGAGGAACAGAAAAGTATTATAGATAAGGGTGGAACCATGAGATTAGGTGGTTACAAATGTGTTATTAATAAGAATTCCAAAACATTCGATGCATATCAGAAAACTGAAATTGTTGAAAGACACCGTCACAGGTATGAATTTAACAACAAGTATTATGATGATTTCAAAAACCATGGTATGATTCCGGTCGGAATTAATCCTGAATCGGGACTTGTGGAAATTATAGAAATACCTGAGCATAAGTGGTTTGTAGGTGTTCAGTTTCACCCCGAGTATAGCAGTACCGTTATAAATCCTCATCCGCTGTTTGTCAGTTTCGTTAAAGCATGTATCGGATAGATATACGATATATCATACTACAACAGCCCGATTACAATAATTTAAATAAGAATTTTTCAATTTGAAAACCAATATTTTAAATTCCTTAGAGAATGGATAGAAATACAATCACAGGCCTGGTTCTGATTTTTTTAATCTTTATCGGGTTCAGTGTATTTAATAGCAGCCGGATGAATAAATTATATGAGAAGGCTGTGGTAATTGCAGAATCTGATTATAACAAGGGAAATCTTGAAACAGCAAGAACAGAATATATAGAAGCTCTGCGATATAAACAAAATCAACCTGATGTTCTTGCAAAAATAAATGAAATTAATCTGAAACTCGGAAATGTACCTGAGAAACAGAAATCAGATTCAACTGGATTGCCACAAACAAATCCTGCTAGTCCAGTTGTATCTTCAACGGTTAAAACAACCGATATCAATCAGTATGGAGTTTTTGCTCAGGCAGCTATAGGAGAGAATGAATTTATAACTCTCGAAAACAACAAAGTTGAACTTAAAATATCACTCAAGGGCGGAAGGGTATACTCAGCACGATTAAAAGATTATAAGACATTTGACGCCAAACCGCTTATACTGTTTTCAGGGGACTCTACTGTTTTCGGATTCAATTTCTTCACAAGTGACAATAAAGCTGTTCAGACAAATAACCTTTTCTTCAAACCGGTATCTGAAACCAAATCTTATGTTGTACGTTCGGCAGCTGAAAGTGTCATTCTGAGATTATCCGCAGGAGAAGACAAATATATAGAGTATAAGTATACCCTTGCTCCCGATAAATATACCGTTGATTTTAATGTTACGTTCAAATCAATGGAGGGTATTATTGCATCAAACCAGAACAGCCTGACATTAGACTGGAAAATGTACATGCCACAACAGGAGAAAGGACGACAGAACGAAGAGACCTATTCCACTATAAATTATAAATATTATCAGGATGAAGTTACAGGACTCGGCACACGTCAGTCAAAAGAGAATGTGAAAAGCGATGTTGCAACAAAACTAAGCTGGATATCATTCCAGGATCAGTTCTTTTCATCAATTATCATTTCCAATGATTTCTTTCTGAATGCATCTGTGAGTTCAACGAAAACAATAACATCAAAAAGGTACCTCAGATACTATACTACTGAAGTTGGTATTCCATTTGGCGCAGGCTCTTCCAATTCTGTTAACATGAGATTGTTTTACGGACCAAATTCAATTCCAATATTAAAAAAGGAAAAAATCCAGCTTGAAAAGGTTGTTTTTCTTGGTAAAAACATTATTGGCTGGATAAACAGGTTTGTGATTATCCCGATCTTCAACTGGCTTAACCATTTCATAAGCAATTTTGGTATTATTATTCTTATTCTGACAATAATAATTAAAGTAGTTCTTTTCCCTCTTACATTTAAATCTTACCAGTCTCAGGCTAAAATGCAGGTCCTGAAGCCAATGGTTGAAGAACTTGGAAAGAAATTTCCAAAGAAGGAGGATGCTATGAAGAAGCAACAAGCTACAATGGATCTTTATAAGAGGGCAGGAGTGAACCCTATGGGTGGCTGTCTTCCTATGCTGCTCCAGATGCCTATCCTCTTTGCTATGTTCAGGTTTTTCCCTGTATCTATTGAATTAAGACAGGAACATTTTCTCTGGGCTACAGACTTATCAACATATGATTCAATTCTGCATCTGCCTTTCATGATACCTATGTATGGGGATCATGTAAGTCTTTTTACGCTTCTTATGACTGCATCGACGCTGCTGACCATGAAAATGACAGGTTCTTCTCCAGGTTCAGATCAACCCGGAATGAAGATGATGATGTACATGATGCCCATAATGTTTATGCTTATCCTTAATAACTTTTCAGCAGGTCTTACATATTACTACTTCCTGGCGAATATGATCACTTATGGTCAGAATATGCTTTCAAAACGGTTCATTAACGCTGGTGACGTACTGGCAACGCTTGAGGTAAATAAAAAGAAACCAATGAAGAAATCAAAATGGCAGCAGCGGCTTGAAGATGCTGCCAAACAAAGAGGCATAAATCCTCCCAAAAGATAAATTTTATCTAACCAATTATAAAAAGGCTGTCCTCCAATTGGAGGATAGCCTTTTTTGTAATATTCTGAATTTCATTTATAAAAGGTATTAATCCTTTCCCTGACTTTCCCTTTTTGTTTAACTTTATATTGTATATACTAATCAGAGATAGCTATTTGTGTGTTTGCTCATTACTCCCTATGTGCAACTCCGTTTAGCTCTGTGATACTCCTTGTTTAATGTATTTCATCTTATGGATTCATGCGGAAAATCATTCATTGAGCGAAGGAAATGTGGTGAGCACATATTATTTAAAAGTTAAAAATTATTAAATTAATTCTGCGATTCGAAAAAAGCACTAAATTTATTTCTTCCAATTAAATGGGGAAATGGGAAAGAAATTTAAAAATAAAGATTTAGCCGCCAGGCTCGGCGTATCGGGTACGTTAGTATCATTAGTCCTTAACAATAAAGCTGATCAGCAGGGGATCCGGAAAGATACCCAGGAAAAAGTTCTAATGCTCGCGAGGCAGATGGGCTACTATGAAACAGTTCTGGAAAAGGACGATCCTTCACCAACTGAAGAAAAACCTGGAGTGCTAGGGATGATCGTGCCTTCTATTAATGATCCTTTCGTTATTCAGATCACGCCATATCTTCAAAAAGCGTTTTCAAGCATCGGGGTTGGATTTTCTATTGTAACAAAAGATCCTGATGATCAGAGATATGATCGCCTGGTTGGGGCATTTAAGAAATTTTACAGCGGCCTTATCCTTGTAGGGGATGCAGCTGATGAAGCTACAATACGCACCCTCAGAACAACCGATTATCCTTTTGTTCTACTGGAAAAACCTTTAAAGACATTGAGGATCAACACGGTTAGTACTGATACTGTCGCTGGGGCTCAACTTGTTGTAAATCATCTGGATAAGTTAGGATATAAAAATATCATTATTGTCTCTAATTACAGAAAAACTCATTCTGATTCTGCTGCAATTCAGGATATTATTGACGCAATAGACAAAAAAACCAATATCAACAAGCCAATTATAATTGAATTGGATAAAACGTACAATGGCGATGAAATAGATGCTTCACAATTTGATATGTATCTGCGACCGCCTTACCGTGCTGATGCAATGATTATCATGAATGCAAATATTGTATATTCCATAATGGCTCTGCTTAGGAAAAAGAAATTAAGGGTTCCTCAGGATATCGCAGTTATTTCAATGGAAGAGGGTACGGGCTTCGACCTGATGTTTACACCTGTAACTTGCCTTCGAAAGCCTCTTTCAGGAATTTCCACCAAAGTTGCAAATATGATATGGTCTGAAGTGAAGAACTCCGGAAAGGGAAAATTTAAAAGGCAGGTTAATATATCACCTGAACTTATTGTAAGAAATTCCTGCGGCACACTCTAGAATTGCTCTGTTGCTGATATGAAAATGAATCTAAAGATTGTTAGAACTAATAATGTAGAGACAGGTCTTAGGCCTGTCTCTACTATTTCCGGACCTGTCTCTACTATTTCCAGACCTGTCTCTGCTCTTTATAATTCGATCTCTGCACTTTGCAGGCTTGTCACTGCTCTATTAACGATTATAATGCTTGTTATATCCTGTTCCGGTGATCATCTTATAAATAACAGAGATTATCGTGCTGAAACCGAAAAAGCGTTTTCACTTAAAAAAGAACTATCTGTTCACAGAGACTCAGCTCTCTTTTCAGTCTTTAAGCAGAAACTTTCGATTCAGCAATCTGAAGCCCTGAAGTTTTTATATGCATATATGCCATTAAGCGATCTTGCAGATTATAATGGTGATTTTTTCCTTGCTAACGTTAATGTAGCATTAAGGGCAAGAAAAGAAACGAGCTGGGGAAAAGTAATACCTGAAGATATTTTTCTTCATTATGTTCTTCCTTGCAGGATAAATAACGAAAACCTCGACTCTTTCCGGATTGTCTATTTTGATGATATTTTAAACAGGGTTAAGGGTAGGAATGTCGAAGATGCTGCACTTGAGGTAAATCATTGGTGCCATGAAAAAGTTGCCTATCAGCCTGCCGATATCAGGACTTCAGCCCCTATGAGTACCATTCTCTCAGCAAGAGGAAGATGCGGGGAGGAGTCTACATTCACTGTAGCCGCACTCCGCACTATCGGGATCCCTGCCAGGCAGGTCTATACTCCCCGCTGGGCTCATAGTGATGATAATCATGCCTGGGTAGAAATCTGGGTTAACGGCAGCTGGTACTATCTTGGAGCATGTGAACCTGAGCCTGTACTTGACCGTGGCTGGTTTACCGAACCTGCAAGAAGAGCTATGCTGGTGCATACAAAATCCTTTGGTGCATCTCTCGGCGATGAAAATGTAATTATTAAGAATTCTGATTACTCTACGGTAAACAATCTGGCAAAATACGCAATTACGAAAAAAATATATATAAAAGTTATTGGAAGGGATAATGCGCCTGCGAGTAATGCCATGGTAGAATTTCAACTTTATAATTATGCAGAATTTTATCCACTCGCAGTTATTCCAACTAATGAAAACGGATTAAGTCAGTTTGAAACAGGTCTTGGTGATTTACTGGTATGGGCACATAAAGGTGATGATTTCGACTTCAAAAAAATATCAGTTGCTGAGACTGATACATTAATACTTAAACTTAATGAACACTCTGGCAGCCGAACCAGTATTGATATGGATCTTGATGTCCCCATAGTCCGTACACCGCTTCAGGGACCGTCACAAGCTCTCATCGATCAAAATTCGAAAAGACTTGCCAAAGAAAACAATATCCGTCAGAAGTTTACAGATTCATGGATGACGGCTGCAAGTGCTAAACAACTCGCATTGACTTTGAATCTTGATACTGTACGGGTAAGAAATGTAATTGAAAAAAGCATGGGCAATTTTAAAGTAATCAGCTCATTCTTGTCTGAAACACCAGACTCGTCACGTCAATTTGCATTGTCATTGTTAGAAATACTGCCTGATAAGGACCTTCGTGATGTTAAAAGAACCGTGCTTACAGATCATCTCAGTAATACACACTTACATACTCATGCTGGCAGTGATCAGGAGAACAGTATATTCCTGGAATATATCCTGAATCCAAGGATTGCAAATGAACTTTTAGTTTCATGGAGACACTATTTTTTATCAAAACTTCCTTCCCAATTGATCAAAAATGCAGAAAGCAATCCTATGCTGGTCATTCAGTACATGAATGATAATATCAAAATTATTAATGAGGAGAACTATTATAATACGCCAATAACTCCTGTTGGGGTTAATGAACTCAGAGTCTCCGATGAAGCTTCACGTGCAATCTGTTTTGTTGCAATATGCCGGAGTNNGGTTTTATTAAACTTCAATCGGAAGAGACTAAGCCTGTCCCGGAATATTATATCCATTTCACTCTGGCACGGTTTGAGAATGGCCGTTATAATACGCTTGAGTATGATTACAATAAAAAGATAACTTCGTTCAAAGAAGAGATCCCCCTGCCACCCGGACACTATATGCTAGTAACAGGAAACCGCCTAAGCGACAGCAAGATACTATCAAATATTTCCTTCTTTGATCTTGGTGTGAATGAGCATAAAACTGTCGATGTAAAAATCAGAAAGGATCTTTCGGAAAAGAAAATACTCGGCCATATTGATCCGAAGATGATAACTGCAATCTGTCAAAAAAATAATACATCTCAACTTTGTGCAAACGACAAAGGCAATGTCATCATTTGGATTGACCCTGATCAGGAACCTACCAAGCATATTTTTAATGATCTTCCCCTACTTAAAACTGAACTTGATGCATGGGGAGGACGATTTCTTTTTCTGTCAGATCCTTCAACAAAAGCAGGCAAGGTTGATGCAGGAAATATTAAAGGACTGCCGACCAATTCAACTTTCGCTGTAGATAACGGACGAACATTACTAAATGACTTTGCCAAACGGGAAGGATCAGCCGTGATGAATCTTCCTCTCGTCATTGTTACTGACAGGGAAGGAAACATATTATTCAATTCCACAGGATACCGTATCGGCATAGGTGAACAAATACTGAAATCTCTGAGATAAATTATTGCGCTTTTTTTTTGTTGAAACAGGTATATTTGTAGAGACAGGTCTGAAACCTGTCTCTACTTTATTAATTTGTTAACAAGTGTTTATATCTGACATTAATCATTTTATGCCGGGTTAAATATTTCGTTTATATTTGCTGTGATATGGTGTTACAATGAATTTAATCATTGTAATGAAAAGGGAATGCGGTNNAACAGTACCCGCTGCTGTGATGCCCGATCACGCTTTGCGTGATGATGGTTTTCTGAAATACCTGCCACTGTGGCGCAAGGCGCCATGGGAAGGCTTTAGAAAACCGGGATAAGTCAGAAGACCTGCCAGAAAAATCTGATATTCAAAGCTTTCGGGGAAAAAAGCGTAGGATCATTCATTGATTCTCCACTTAAGTTTCCCTGACGGCACCGGATGTTGGAAGCAAATACATATTAAAATTGTCGTGGAATAACATTTTTGAATAAGTGGAGATTACAAAAAAAAGAACTTTCGTTTCTCATGTGAAAAATACCTTAGTTTATATGGTATTCTTCCTTCCTGTTCATTATTCCGGACAGATCTCCACAGATCTGGATACAATTAAAATTAAAGAGGTAGTTATCAGCAGAAACAAGCCGGATACAGAAGCTTCAGGATATAAGAAAACCAAAATTGATTCATCAACTCTCGTTAATTACAGTAACAGGAATCTTTCCGATATGCTCTCAGAGAACACAGATATTTATATTAAAAGTTATGGAATGGGAGGGACCTCAACGGTTGCATTCAGGGGAACAACGGCAAGTCACACAATAATAGACTGGAATGGAATTAATATTAACAGCCCCATGTTGGGACAGTCAGATCTTTCCCTTTTCCCGGTTGGTTTAGTTGATGATGTTAATATTTACTTTGGCGGCGCTTCGATGTTGTTGAATAATGGTGGAATAGGCGGCACAATTAATCTTGAAACAGCACCTGTCTGGAACAAGGAAACGGTGATCTCATTAAATTCGGGAATAGGAAGTTTTGGAAGTTATTCAGAATTACTTAAAGTAAAAACTGGAAACAATAAATTTCAAACAGTTACGAAAGCTTTTCTGCAAGGGTCCGAAAATGATTTCAGATATCTGAATACTCAGTCTATCCAGAGCCGGATAACTGAAACACGTACAAATAACCAGGTCTCCCAGCGGGGATTTGTACAGGAATTTTATTACAAAAATTCTGAAAATCTTTTATCAGCCAGATTTTGGTACCAATCAGCTGACAGAAACCTTTCCCATCCGATAGGGATCCCTGACCAGGGTGAAAAGCAATTTGATCAATCATTGCGGACAATGCTGAATTATGACAGAGTTGTAGGGAAAAGCAACTTTTCACTCACCTCAGCTTGGGTTATGGACAGGATGAATTATTTTAACCACGTAGATACCATTGACTCGAGGAACCTTTCGAAAATGCTTACTCTGAAAGCAGGCTTTGAAAATCCCATCGGAGATTTTACTAAGCTTAAAATTGTATTGGACGAAGAATCAAATGTTATAAATTCAGTTAACTATACCCATAAAACAACAAGAAATACTGCATCGGCAAGTGCAATAATTGAGTGGAATAAGGCGAGGGTTGGGACGACAATCCTTATTCGTGAGATATTGGACAGGCAAACTCTGCTTATTCCTGATTTTTCTGCCGCACTGCAGCTTAGATTAATTAATGCACAGGAATATTATATCAAGGCAAACCTCTCAAGAAATTCTAAAATTCCGACTATGAATGACTTGTTCTATGGGTCAGGTGGCAACCCTGACTTAAAGAATGAATATTCACTGATTTATGAGATCTCTTATGAGATGAATCAGAAAATCTCTGTTCCTTTACGTTTAAAATATAATCTGACGTTCTTCCGTTATGCAATAGATGATATGATACAATGGCAACCGGGAGAGCAAATTTACTGGACTGCTGAGAACATTAAAAAAGTAATATCATCTGGTGCTGAATCTTCACTATCAGTTGATTATAAGTATAATCATTTAAATGCAACTATTAAGGCAGGTTACATATTAACATTGGCTAAATATGGAGAATCAAAGTATAAAAATGATAATTCGGAGGGGAAACAGCTAATGTATGTTCCTGTAAATCAGGCTAATGCATCGTTAAGGATGGGTTATAAAAGTTTTTACACATCGTGGGTGTCTAGCTTTACCGGAACGAGATATACAGCAACTGATAATTCAGCTTTTCTTAACGGCTATTTTATCAATAACGTTATGGCTGGAATGAAATTGCCTTTGAAAAGCTCTTCAGTGGATATAAATTTTAATGTAGAGAACCTTTTCAATATTAATTATCAGTCAATTGCTAATTATCCTTTGCCAGGACGATATTACAATATTAAAATTTTATTTCAATTTATTAAATAATCTGAAAATGAAAACATTAATAAAAACTGCTCTTCTCTTTCTGCTGGTTGTTTCCTGTATAAAAGATCCAAAATTACCGAATATAAGTTATACAATGGGAGGCGGAGTTATTCTTCTTGATGAAGGAAATTACAGAAGCGGAAACGGTTCCTTGTCATTTTACTCATACGACTCATCCAAAATTTACAATGATCTGTTTTCTTCAGCTAACGGCCGTCCGCTGGGAGATGTTCCAAATTCGGTACTTTTGAAGGATACGAAGGCATATATTGTTGTAAATAATTCCGGAAAGATTGAAGTTATTGATCCATCAACTTTTGTCTCAAAAGCAACCATCGAAAATCTTAAATCCCCACGGAATATGGCAATTTTAAGCGATACAAAAGCATATGTTACAAGTTTATCTTCAGACTCAGTCGCAATTATTAATCTTACCAGTAACACTGTGTCGGGCTATATTAACATGCATAAAACTTCCGAATCTATAATTGTAGCAGGAAGTAAAGTGTTTATTTCAAATTGGGCCGGAGGGAAAGAAGTAATGGTGATTAATTTTGCAAATGATACAGTGGTGGATTCAATACAAGTGGGAGCAGAACCTGAGAGTATGGTATTTGACCGCAATGGAAGGCTTTGGGTACTCTGCAACGGTGGTTATGCACGTAAAAATAATGCCGAACTTTATGAAATAAATGCCGCAACCAATAGAATTGAAGAAAAGTATATTTTTCCTACAATTGACGATTCTCCAACCTGTCTTAATATCGATAGCTTTGGCCAGACACTATACTTCATTGATAAAGGCGTCATGCGGATGGATATTGGCTCTCCATCGTTGCCAACAGGACCTATAATCGAACAGGGAGGCGGACAGTACTACTACAAACTTGCAATAAATCCCCTCAATGGAGATATCTTAGTAACAGATGCACTTGATTTTGCTCAGCAAGGATACTTATATATTTATTCCTATAGGGGAGATTTTGTCTCAAAACAAAAAGCCGGTATAATACCAGGATCAATGTGCTTCAATCTGACAATAAATTCTCAGACTAATTAAAAAATCATCCTGTAATTCCTTCTTTTAAAGAGATGAATATCCTGAAATACATATCATTATGTCTGCTTATTGTCGTTTCAGGTTGTGGCAAAGGGAAAAAAGATACCGGTTATTTAACAGAGACTCGTAACAAAATTTCAAGAGCGGAGCGTCTCAGCATTGTGCAGAAGGATGGCTGGACCGAAGTTAAAATTATTGATCCCTGGCAGGGAGCAAATGGTGTCAAACAGGTTTATTATCTTGCAAAAAGAGGATCACGATTACCCGAGTGGATGGATTCTTCAGCTGTAATATTTGTGCCTGTACAAAAGATGATTTGTATGTCGACAACGCACGTTGCAATGATAACTGCACTAGGTGAAGAAAATAGTCTTGCGGGTGTTTCCGGAATTAATTTTATTTATTCACCTTCTGTTCTCAGGAATGCTGAAAAAGGATTAGTTGCAGATGTCGGTTATGAAGCTAATCTTAACAAGGAGCTGATCATCAAGATATCACCTGATCTTATAATGATCTATGGTATTGGAAGTGAATCATCAGGTTATCTTGGAAAAATCAGAGAACTTGGAATAAAAGTCATAATCAATGCTGATTATCTCGAAACTGACCCGTTGGGACGGGCAGAATGGATAAAACTTTTTGGAGCTTTATACTCAAAGGATAACCTTGCTGACAGTTTGTTTAACAGTGAAGAAGATGCATATACCAGGCTGAAGTCATTAATTATAAAAAGTGTCACAATTAGACCAAAAGTTATGCTTGGTCTTCCTTTTAAAGACACCTGGTTTATTTCACCTGGTAATTCATTTATAAGTAACCTTATCAGCGATGCCGGCGGGGATTATTTGTGGAAGGATACCAAATCTCCCGTTTCAATGCCTTATGGGATTGAAAATGTTTATATCCGGGGATTGAAAGCCGATTACTGGCTGAATATCAGCAGTGTAAAAAACAGGAAAGAGATAACAAGTGTCGATCCGAGACTTGATGATTTTCCTTGTTTTAAAAATGATAATCTGTTCAATAATAATAAAAGGATCACTGAAAAAGGAGGAAATGATTTTTGGGAGAGCGGAGCTCTTCATCCACATTTGCTGCTTAAAGATATTGCAACAATATTGCATCCTGAAATTTTTCCCGGTAATGAGTTGATGTACTACAAAAAGATTGACTAAAAACAGGAGCCTTGAAAACAGCAGTACGGAAAGATTTAACTAATGAAATAAATTCAGGGAGGAAAGCAAGGCTCATTTTCATATGTCTTTTCTTACTTCTGATTCTCTTCCTTATTCTTGATATTTTTCTGGGGTCTGTTAATATAAAGCCATCGGAAGTAATCGGTGCATTTTTCAACAATTCGCATACTGGTTTTCAAACTATCATTTTAAAATTCAGGTTGCCAAAAGCTATTACAGCTCTGACAGTAGGAATTGCTTTGTCGCTTAGCGGTCTGCAAATGCAGACTGTATTCAGAAATCCGATGGCCGGGCCCTATGTTCTGGGAATTAGTTCCGGAGCAAGTTTGGGTGTTGCTTTTGTTATTTTAGGATTTTCTTCAACTATTACGCCTGAAAGCCTGACCGGCTTTGGTAATTGGATACTGGTTGCAGCATCATGGGTGGGAGCAGGTGCAGTGATGCTCCTGATTATGGTTATTTCCTCCAAGGTAAAAGATATAATGACGGTACTTATTCTTGGAATTATGCTTTCAAGCGGGATATCAGCGGTTGTTACAATTATGCAGTATTTCAGCAATGAGACACTGTTGAAAGCTTATGTTATCTGGACTATGGGAAGCTTAGGCAATCTTACAGTAAATCAGTTGAATGTTCTTTTAATTTCAGTTTCAGCTGGTATAATTCTCAGCCTTTTCTCATCAAAAATGTTAAATGCCTTGCTGCTTGGCGAAAATTATGCAGGCAGTATCGGGCTTAATGTCAGGTTTGCCAGAGCGGTAATATTTATATGCACAAGTATCCTTGCCGGCAGTGTTACTGCTTTCTGCGGGCCTATTGGATTTATAGGAATCGCTGTCCCGCATATTGTACGAATTCTCTTTAAAACTTCAGATCATAAGATATTAATTCCTGGTACAATTCTTATGGGAGGGGCAGTGATGCTTGCCAGCGACATACTGTCGCAATTGCCGGGTTCCGAAACAGTTCTGCCGATAAATGCTGTTACTTCTCTTATCGGTATTCCGGTGGTTATCTGGGTTATATTACGTAATCGGCAATATTCAGACTCTTTTTGATGGAAATGAATTCAAAAGAAATATTATCGGTTGATTCATTGAGAATCGGGTATGGCTCGGGAAAAAACGAGAATGCACTTCTTCCACCTTTAAATGCCAGTGCCAATTTCGGTGAGCTCATAGCAGTTATAGGAAGAAACGGAATTGGAAAAAGTACACTTTTAAGAACGCTAACCGGGCTTCAACAACCACTCGGAGGTAATATTTCTTATTATTGGAAAAATATCAAAGATTACACAAGAATCGAACTGGCACAGAAAGTGGGCTATATATCTACTGAAATTGTCAAGGTAAGTAACATGCGCGTATATGATCTGGTTGCTCTTGGAAGATTCCCGCACACAAACTGGATCGGAAAAGTCGGAATGAGAGACCATGAGATCATACTGGATGCCTTGAAAAAGACTTCTATGTCCTTCTTTGCACAAAAGTTCATTTCAGAACTTTCAGATGGCGAACGTCAGAAAGCGATGATTGCAAGAATCCTGGCACAGGATACTGGAATTATGATAATGGATGAGCCAACTGCTTTTCTTGATATTGCAAGCAAATATGAGATTCTTCATCTGATGCATCAACTATCAGGAAGCGGTACCAAAACAATCATCTTCTCAACTCATGATCTTCAGATGGCGATCAGTCAGGCTGATAAGATCTGGCTGATACTTGAGAACGAATTGATCGAAGGTGCCCCTGAAGATCTGATGCTCGCAGGTGAGTTTGACCATCTTTTTGATTCATCGACCGTTATGTTCAATTCTGAAGATGGTACTTTTTCATTCAGGAGTGAAACAAAGGGAGCTGTTTATTTAGAAGGTGAAGGAAACAAAAGATTCTGGACTGAAAAAGCGATTAACAGGGCAGGATTTAAAGTGTCAAAAGAAAAAACACTCCCTTTTATAATTCTTCCGACAACAAATCATTCTCCCTGGAAACTTGTCAATGGGACCGAAATTTTGGAGTTCAGATCACTTTATGAATTAATGGGTTGTCTCAGCAGAACAACTACAAGGTCTATTTAAAATACTTCCTGTAATTGTCAATAAAAGGGCTGATTTCTTCAACAGCAAGCTTCTTGGCTATTATTTTTTTGTTCTTATCCAGAATATAGATAGTAGGTGTGGAATTCACATTATAGTAAAAGTCAAAATGTGAGCTTCTCTGCGGATCCCAACCATTTATCCATGTAATTTTATTATCCTCTATATATTTTGTCCATTTTACCTTGTCTGAAGTAGTACAAACAGCAAAAACTTCGATGGAATAGTCTCTTGGCTTATCATAGAAGGCCTTTAGTTTTGGCGTGGCTTCCTTGCAGTGTCCGCAATCGGGTTCCCAGAAGTAAAGGATAGTAAATTCTTTTTCAACATCATAGAGTGAAACAAATATGCCTTTAAAGGAGTCCATGACCATGTTTTGAGCTTTTTTGCCTATAAGATTTGGCCTTATCATATCAATTTGCTTTCTGAGATCATCTTTAAACTCTTTGGTTACCCAGTCTGCTTTCCCTGAAAGATAGATATCGTCTGCCAGCTTCACCATCACTGCATCATGACCCATTATTTCACTTTCTCTGAAATGATTAAAAAGATATACGGCAACGAACTGGTACACCTTGTAATTATTTCTGCATTTTTCAATTAATTTGTCGATTTCCTTATTAATTGAATCAGGGGCCTGAATTATCACAGATGTAAAGAAAACATTCAGTCTCGAGTAAAGGATAGGTGTCCGAAGTAATTTTTCATCAATAAGGTCAATATTATCGAAAAAATGATCCTTGTTATAAAGGTAACTTTTAATCCACCTAACAGAATCAGGTTTGGCGAATCCTATTGGAACCGGAAAATCAGGAACATCTACCGGAAGCAGCGCTTTTACCAGGATTGCGAGTAAATTTCCGTTGTTTGCCTGAATTACATCTTTGAGGTATGATTTCATATTTTCTTCCTGACTCTTCTGAACTGGACTAAGTATTTTCAGAGAATCGCTGTTCAGCCTGTTATTCTGAATTCTTTTCGAAATGGAAGCAGACTGCTGTTGCAATGACATCCATTTTTTCTGATATGCCACGAAAGCTGTGTTCTCATCTGACCCGGTAAATTTGAGGGTATTGAAGAAATCCTTGTAGTCGCAGCTTAGTGAAAAGCGTTGACCTGAGGATATTAAAAACTCAAAATATTTCCTTCCGGGTAAGACGATCATATATATACCCGAAGGAAGAGTTTCCTGTCCATGTACTATTCCATGGCCAGCTTTGTCGAGTTTTATTGTATCTTTTATATACTGCTTGTCACCTAAATGATATGCCATAAAAACTGTCGAATCCTGGAGCCCTTTTACAGTTATATCAATTGCATAGCCGTTTTTTAATTGTCCAAACGAAAAAACCGAGACTGATAAAAATAAAATTATTAAAAAAACCTTTCTCATTTATATGTAAGATTACTGACGCGATCCGCAAAATTAGCTAATGCAAATTCTTTGCCAAAGATTGTCCGACAAATATTATGAAAATTATCGTACATTTGATTGAATAACCTCTGACCGAAATGAAGATCTCATTGCTGATTCCTGTATTGGATTATGATATTGTTGCGCTTGTTTACAGCATGAAAAATGCGATGGGCAAAGTACCTGAGTTCTGTGAGATACTTATTGGCGACGATGGCTCCACAGCAGAATTCAGTGAAAAATATAGATCACTCGAAACAGAAAATATTAAAGTTATCTCTTCTGAAAAAAACATTGGCCGTGCTGCGATCAGGAATAAACTGGCTCTTGAAGCCAAAGGTGATTACCTGCTTTTTATTGATGCCGATGTAATGCTGCCGGGAACAGCCGAAGCATATATTCTTAAATGGCTCCCCAGTATGAAAGTTTCAAGAGTAATATGCGGCGGAACACTATATCACGAAAGCGCTCCCGGCGATCCTGACAAACTGCTCCGGTGGAAATATGGGAAATGGAGAGAACAGAAAAGTGCCGTTGAAAGAAATAAACACCCTCATGCCGGATTTTCAACTTTTAATGTTCTCATTGACAGATCTGTATTCTCTAAGATACGGTTCAATGAGGAATTAAAGCAATACGGTCATGAAGACACGCTTCTTGGTTATCAGCTGAAAAAAGCAGGTATTGGGATTCTTCATATTGACAATGGGCTTATGCACGAGGGACTTGAATCGAACAGGGAGTTTCTTAACAAAACCAAACTTGGAATTGAAAACCTCAGCAAGCTTTATGATAAAGTAACTGATAAGAAAGCATTTTCAGAAACTGTTATTCTCCTCGGATTTTATAATAAACTCAAGTTTTTCGGACTGACCAGAATTATGGCGGCTATTTTTATCAGATATCGGGACCGGATGGAAATCAGGCTTGACTCCAGTGATATCTCCCTGTTATTATTCGGTTTTTATAAGATGAGCATGTTTTGTACTTACAGGGAAATTCACAACAGGAAAAAAATCACACCTGTCTTCTAGCTTTTAATCGTTCAAAAGCCGATGTTATTTGCGAATAGGATCGCAGGCAAAAACATACTACTCAATTCGTAGTTACCGTTTTATGCAGGATCTTGGATAATTCTTATTGATTATGAATCAGTTATAATTCAATTTTCATAAGATCTATATTACCGTCGAATCTCCTAGTTGCTTTTAATATAAAATCAAATCTGTTGACCATTGTACACAGAAAAAAGTCAGTCGGAGGGGAGAAATCAATATTTATTGGATTAAAGAATCGCTTGCCGGAGCTGTTTTGAAGATCGGCAATTCTGGTTTCAGCAATGAATTTTTCATTATTAAGTTCCGTTGCTATCATTTCTGCACACATCAGATCCTCTTCAGCAGAATTTGTGGCCCTGTATCCCATAGCTACGAGTGACACATGATCGGGGTTGATTGATTTTATGTATTTAACGATAGCACTTGCATTTACAAGACTTCCCGTCAATATTGCATCAGCATGAACGGCATTTATAAGTCCCTGTGTCCCGGCTGTAGTTGTTTGAATAACAGTTTTTCCCGAGAGATCGGCTTTAATAATTTCCGTAGGACTATTTCCAAAGTCAAAACCGGGGATTTTTTTCTCGTCGCGCTCACCAACCAGAACGCAATTTTTATAAGTCGCTTTTAGTTTCAGAGCTTCAGAGACTTCCGCTGTAGCGATTATTCTCACTGCCCCGGCATCAATTGCATAACATGCAACTGAAAAGGCCCTGAAAACATCTATAATGACAGCCACACCTTTTGAATTCCTGGCACCTTCAACAAATTCAAGTATTTCAACTTTCATTTTATCAATGTTTTGAAAGTGAAAATAGCAATTTTTTTACTTATTCCATTTCATGCCCAAGGTATTTCGTATATTTGATGCGGAGAGCATTTTCTACAAATAACTTATTGATATTAATGCAAATATAACATTATGGTAAATCCTATTACATGGATGCTGGACCTGCTCAAGAGATTTAACCATATTATCTGGAATACACCGCTTTCGGAGATTTCAAAAGGTAAGACTTTTATATTTAAACAATTGAGAATAATTGTCCTGGCTGCAAGAGGCTTTTCAAACGATAAGGTTTCAATGCGGGCCTCTGCATTGACTTTCTATTCGCTTCTTTCTGTTATACCTATTGCAGCAATCGTATTTGCAATCGCCAAGGGATTTGGTCTTGATCAAACTCTTCAAAACCTGATAGTCGAAAAGAACCAATCGGAGCAGGAAGTTCTCTCATGGCTTCTTCAGAATGCCAGGATTGCTATTGAAAAAACCAGTGGAGGTTATATAGCGGGTATTGGTATAATAATTCTTTTCTGGTCGGTAATGTCACTGCTCAATCATATTGAGAGCTCATTCAATCATATCTGGCAAATCCGTTCAGCCCGGCCCTGGCTCAGGAAATTTACCGACTACCTGACCATAATGCTTATCGCCCCTGTTTTTATTATCCTTTCAAGTGGTATAACCGGTTTTATAATTAAGGGGCTTCCTGAATATATGGCTAACGCACCCATTCTTGACTTTTTTAAACCTGTTATCAGTTTTTTAGTCAGGTTTATTCCTTATTTTATTAGTTGGGTGTCACTGACAATACTTTTCATTATTATGCCAAATGCAAAAGTAAAGTTTGTGCCAGCCCTGATCTCGGGTATAATTGCAGGTACCATACTTCAGGGTATACAATGGTTATATATCGATCTTCAATTCGGGATTACAAAGCTGAATGCCATTTATGGCAGTTTTGCCGCAGTGCCCTTATTTATTATCTGGATACAGAGTAGTTGGAGTGTGGTTCTCCTTGGAGCAGAAATATGCTTTGCCAATCAGAATATCTCGAGATATGAGCTGGAGTCTGAAGCCCTGAATATAAGCAACTATCAAAAACGGGCGCTTATACTGATGATTATGCATATGATTATCCGTAATTTTATATTGGGTGAAAAACCTATCAGTGCTGAATATATTGCAGCTAATCTGAAAATCCCCGTCCGGCTTGCACGTGATATTCTTGCAGATCTCAGCAGCGCTAATCTTGTTTCGATAATTCACGAAAATGAAGAGAAAGAACGATTATATCAACCGGCTATTGATGTAAACAGATTAACAGTAAGTTACGTATTTTCACGTCTCGACAAAAAAGGCGTTGAGCAGATAATGGTGATAAGGAATAAAGATTATGAGAAGATCATCTCGATGCTGGAAAAATTTGACAAGATGATTGCAAAATCTGACTCGAATATATTGATCAAAGATCTTTAATCTGATTTCCTTTGTGCTATTTAGATTTTGTTTCTCGTTTAATAGTTTTCAACAAAGCTTATAAATTCTGGAAATGATTTCCATTCATTAAACAAATAATGAGGAAGTTTAAGGACTATATTTTTTGTGTGTTTTTCTTTTTCCCAATATCCCTCCAGGTTTTTTGAAGGAAAAACACGGTCTATATCGCTCGTTACAGCATAATCCCATCTGAATCCAGGATCTTTCTGCTCCATTATCCGGTTATAGAGCCAGCGGAGTTCATCATGCAAGGATTTCAATGTTCGGTGGGGGATTCTATCAATGTTTGAAAGGTATGACTTTTTATCTCCGAACATCCTGAAGTAGAATTTATCTATGTTTTCTTCAGTAATGTGATTTAGAGTACCTTCGAATATATTCAGCGGTATCCCATACATGTCATCTGCAGGAACCGGGGTTCCGTTAACAGCTATGGTAACATCGGGTTTAATGCCTGTTTTTGGCGAAAGATATTCAGCCGCCCAGACCCCTAACGACCAGCCTATAAGTGTAATTTTTTCATAAGTTTTCATTTCAGGAAGAACCAGAGCTTCGTCTGCAGAATAGTTATAAAAAAGAATAAAATCAAACTCGTCATTACATAGTGGTGTGAAGACGTTTTCATCAGTGCCCCAGCCTCCATATAATACAACAAGATGATTATTCTTTTCCCGTCTTCTGATATAGGTCTTCATAACACTCTATACAGCTTATTGATAGTTTTCTTCAGTTATCCCCATTTACTGAAAGTACGCAAAGATAGTCTATTTTTTAATTCTTAATTCGCTATTCATTTGTTCAATATTCTTAATTCAAATCAGAGTAAATTAATAAATTACGAATGAAGAACATTCGAAATCAGAATTCAGAATTCAGAAGTAATGGATATTAGGCCGATCGTTGTGGTCAGAATTAACAAAGAAGTATTTGCTATTTTTAGAATCTTGCAAACAGATAAAAAAATAAGAGGAGGAAGGGTGGTTGTGAGAATCAGGAGCGGGCTTTATTAATGAGATAATTCCCGTGTCTACTGTCTGATAAAAGGATGGAACCATGGTTAGCTGGCGCTATTCCTGCGGTTCCTGATGTGAAAGTCAATGTCTGCAATACAATCCTGTTGATTTTCACCTCCAACCCTTGCTCATCTCCTCTTAATACCAATAGCATGAGCTTGGTACAAATTTAGAAATAAAAATCATTAAATCAAATATATCTAATAAAATTATGACGAGCATATGTTTATTATTGACAAATAATTGTCTATATTTATAGTATCTGATCGGAATAGACAAATTTTTAAATGGTTGCGGAACTTGAGAAAATATTATATGACGATGGAGGAGGGTTTAGAGCCGCCTATATCAGCGAAACAGGTGGTGTGTGGCACTTTCATCCGGAATATGAACTCGTTCTGAATATAAAAAGCAATGGAACCCGTATTGTAGGTGATAGTGTTGAATTATTCGACAGATATGATATGGTCCTGATAGCCGGGAATATACCTCATTGCTGGAACTATTATAAGCAGAATAACAATCTTCCTGAAAATCATGGTATTGTTGTTAATTTTAAACTTGAATCTATCGGTGAAGCACTTTTATCGCAGCATGAATTACACTGTCTTAAAGACTTGCTTGGTGAATCTGACAGAGGAATAGCATTCTCAGTAGAGGATTCAAGGAAGGCTGAAAAACACCTGATACAAATGATTAATAATAAAGGTATTGATAAAATGATCGATTTTTTCAATATCATAAAGATACTTTGTTCATCGAGCAAAAGAGCTTTTCTGTGTTCAGAAAATTATAAACTGGCATTTGATGAACGTGGAAATAAAAGAATGTCTGATGTTTATACATATATAAGGGAAAATTATTTTAAAGCAATTCCTCTTGAAAAGATAGCTAAAATTGCCAGAATGAGTCCTTATGCATTCAGCAGGTATTTCAAGAAAAACTCAGGAGCAGGTTTTATTGAGTACCTGAACCGTGTCAGGACAAATAAAGCATGTTATCTTCTGAGGGAAACAGAATATCCTGTGCATGATATAGCAATGGAATGCGGTTTTGCCAGCATTTCCAACTTCAATAAGCAATTCCGGAAAACCGAAGGAATCTCCCCGAGAGAATTCAGAGCACAATTCAAATAGTGCTTTGTACCTTTTAATTGTCTATTCTATTAACTTTGAAAATAAAAATTATGGCAATGACATTGCTTGAAAAAATACTTGCAGCACATTCAAAATATGAGGCTGTGAAGCCGGGAGAAATTGTAGATATTGAAATTGACTCAAGGGTTGCCCGTGATTTTGGAGGCGCAAATGTTGTTAAAAACATTAATGATCATGGATTGACTATACACGACCCGGATAAAACCTTTTTTACTTTTGATTGCAATCCGACAGGGTCAGATCAGAAATATGCTGTCAACCAGCATATTTGCAGGTTGTTTGCACATGAACATGGAATAAAAGTATACGACATTAATGCAGGAATCGGCACTCACGTTCTGTTAGAAGAAGGATATGTTTACCCGGGTTCAACAGCTTTATCAACTGATTCCCATGCAAATATTCTTGGCGCGGTCGGAGCCTTCGGACAAGGAATGGGAGATATGGATATTGCAGCAGCCTGGCATAATGGAAAAGTCTGGTTTAAAATTCCGGCATCTGTAAAGATAAATTTTGAAGGAAAAATTCCGATTAATGTAAGTTCCAAAGACATTGTTTTAAATCTTCTTAAAATCTTCGGTGCCAATTCGCTTCTTGGCTATTCAATAGAGATATATGGTCCTGCAGCTGATGATCTGGATTTGGATGACCGCATCACTATATCTTCCATGGCAACGGAAATGGGAGCAATAATCATTCTTTTTCCTCCTACAAAAAAGATAATTGATTACTGCTCAGTTCGTGCAAAAACAAAATTCACTCCATTATTTGCAGATATCGATGCGCAATATGAAAAGACTTACACAATTGACGTGACTAAGTTTGAGCCAATGGTGTCACGACCGGGAGAACCACATGATACCGTAAATGTATCGGAAGTTCTGGGTAAAAAAATAGATTCTGCATTCATAGGAAGCTGCACCAATGGCAGAATGAACGACATGAAAGCTGTTGCAGCAATTCTGAAAAACAGGAAAGTGGCCCCAGGGGTGGTCCTGAAAATTGTCCCGGCAACCGATGAGATATGGAAACAATGTCTGAATGACGGGTTGATTGATATTTTCAAAAATGCCGGTGCGCTTGTTTCCAACGCTGGATGCGCGGGATGTGCAGCTGGTCAGGTTGGACAGAATGGAGCCGGCGAAGTGACAATAAGTACAGGCAACAGAAACTTCCCGGGTAAACAGGGAAAAGGGAGCGTATATCTGGCTTCTCCCGTGGTGGTTGCTTCATCGGCGGTGGCTGGATATATTACTTCTTCTGATAAAATACCTGAAAAACCGTCCGTTTTTGCTGTAAAGGAGCAATCTTCAGACGCTCATATAAGTAAGCCTGTTCGAAAAAGTATTCCTGACAAAAAATCTGTTATTGAAGGTAGAATATGGATTATTCAAAAAGATAATATAGATACCGACATGATCTTTCATAACCGCTATCTCGCTATTACAGATTTTAAAGAAATGGGCCAGTATACCTTTGATAATCTTAAAGGTTTTGAAACCTTTTCAAAAAAAGCACTGACGGGAGATATAATAATAACAGGAAAGAATTTTGGATGCGGGAGTTCCAGACAGCAGGCAGTAGATTGTTTCGCTGCCCTTGGTATCCAGGCAATTATTGCAGAGTCTTTCGGGGCTATATATGAAAGAAATGCAATAAATGCAGCTTTCCCGATAATGAATTGCTGTACCCTTTCTGAATTGGAACTGAAAGATGGCGACACTATCAGGATCAATCTTATAACCGGAAATATTGAAAACACGGGAAATCACAAAAGCATTAATGCGGAACCTTTCTCAGACGTGCAGTATGAGGTATACCAGAACGGCGGCCTGCTTGGGTAATAACTATTAACAATGAGATAATGAAGCCACAAACATTTGCAGAAAAAATATTCAAAGCTCCAGCCGGCACCATAGTATTTGCCAGGCCGGATATTATACTGACGCATGATAACACATCAAGCATTTATAAGACATTTCAGAAGATGGGAGGAAGCAAGGTAGCTGATCCCGACCAGATGCTGGTGGTGCTTGATCATAACGCACCACCCGCCGATGCTAAGCTTGCCACCCAATATCAGGATATAAGGGATATTGTTTCACAGCAGGGTATTGAGAAGTTTTATGATGCTGGAAAAGGGATATGCCATCAGATAATGTCGTATCATGCCCGACCGGGTATGCTGATAGTAGGCAGCGACAGTCATACTTCGACTGCAGGAGCTTTTAATTCTCTGGCAGCGGGTATTGACCGCACTGAATCAGCGGGTATCTGGAAACGAGGAGAAACATGGTTCCGTGTTCCCGAATCAATAAAAATATCTTTGAGAGGCAGATTGAATGAAGATGTCTCCGCCAAGGATCTTGCCTTGTGGATTATTGGAAGGATCGGATCGGATGGCGCCAACTATATGTCAATCGAGTACCATGGTGATGGTGTTAAAACCCTAGATATCTCTGAAAGAATGACAATTGCAAACCTTGCTTCTGAAATGGGAGCAAAGAATGCAGTGTTTCCGGCAGACGAAGTTCTTGAAGATTTCTATGGCGAAAAGACATCCGGGACCTGGGCCGATGCAGGGGCAAATTATTTTAGTGAGCTTGTTATTGATCTGAATGAAGTATTCCCTGTAGTTGCAGCCCCTCATAATGTGGATAATATTAAATCGGTTGCTGAAGAAGCAGGAACTGTTGTTCATGAAGGACTTATTGGTACCTGCACAAATGGAAGAATTGAAGATATGCGGATAGCTGCCGGAATTTTAAAGGGCAAAACAATTAAAGACAGTTTCCAGCTTAACATAATTCCGGCGTCGAGAAAGATTTTTCTTCAGGCTATCGAAGAGGGTATAATTACAACTTTTATTGAGGCCGGAGCAAATGTACTGACGCCTTCATGCGGCCCTTGTCTTGGTACCGGGCAGGGAATTCCTGCAAACAGACATACTGTTATTTCAACTGCTAACCGGAACTTCTCAGGAAGGATGGGGAACAAGGACGCTAAAATTTATCTGGCTTCTCCTGCAACTGTTGCACATTCAGCTTTGACTGGTGTTATTACTGATCCAAGGGCTGAGTGGGGAAGGGAAAAATTTCCGTACAAAATTTCACAGAGTGTTACATTTGAAATAAAACCAGGCGAAAACAGGAGAATGGGATCGGTCTGGAATTATTCGGATGTCGATAATCTGAATACCGATCAGATGTTTGCTGGTAAACATACCTATAACGTACTGAGCTCTGATCCTGAAGCGATTATCCCACTTCTCTTTGCGGATTTTGATCCGGGTTTTAGCAAGAATGTTAAAAAAGATGATATTATAATCGCAGGCGATAATTTTGGATGCGGAAGCTCAAGAGAGCATCCTTCAGTGGGACTTTCATATCTTGGGATTAAAGCTATTATAGTGAAATCGGTTAACAGGATTTTTTACCGATCCTCAATTAATCAAGGCTTGTTGCTGATTGTTCACAGAGAAGCCGTCGAAGCATATAAGCCTGGTGATCAGGTAAATATTGATTTTGATAAAGGTGAAATACTCATTGGTTCAACAAGATTTTCCTTTGAACCGCTTCCTGACAAGCTTAAGCAGATTATCGATAAGAAAGGACTTGTTAACTATATGAAAACAATATAATTAAAGTCATATTCTAATAATAAGTTCATCTCAAATTCATAATCAGGTTGCAAAAACTGAAAAAAAATGTATTTTTGCAGCCGGAAAAAGGTTCCGTAGCTCAGTTGGATAGAGCAACAGCCTTCTAAGCTGTGGGTCGTGCGTTCGAGTCGCACCGGAATCACTAAAAAGAGGTACCCTGAAGGCACCTTTTTTTATTTCTGAACATTAAATAATTTTTCATTCTCAATCTGACACTACGCAGTATTAACAGATTTAATCTCTTCTGTTTTATTGGTAACTTAGCGACCTGGTTTTTATTTCTGAGTAATATGAATGAAAAGATCTGGACAAAGGATTTCATATTCCTTATTTTGTCCAATTTTTTAATGTACATAACTTATTATGCAATACTTTCGGCATTGCCAATTTATCTAGTCGGTGATCTGAATGCTTCTAAATTGCAAGTTGGCATTGTTGTTGGCGCCTACACTATTGCATCGGTTCTTGTACGTCCATTTTCGGGTTTTGCACTAGACAGGTTTGGCCGGCGTACAATATTTTTACTCGCTCTTATACTCTATGCACTTTTGTTTACCGGATATCTTTTTGCACTTACAATAACATCAATAATTGTTCTAAGGTTTGCCCAGGGCCTGACCTGGGGGATTACAACTGTATCCGGGTCCACTATTGCCACTGATAATATTCCTGCTTCAAAGAGGGGGGAAGGGATAGGATATTTTGCTCTCTCAACAACAATGGGTATGTCAGTTGGTCCGATTATCGGATTATTTATCTGCCATGAGTGGGGTTATACAACCATGTTTGTTTCGGGATGTATAATAAGCGTGATAAGTCTCGTTTGTGCTTATGCTGTGCATATGCGAAAACGTTTTGTTGTTGGCAAGCGTATAAGGATGGAACTTAGCAGTCTGTTCGACAGAAATTCCATCCGTCCATCCTTAAATGTTTTCATAACAATGATTGCCTACGGCGGGTTACTTTCTTTCATTGCACTTTATGGCCGTGAAATAGGAATTCAAAATTCCTCTATGTACTTTCTGATTTTTTCGGTTGGCATTGCAGCAGCGCGTCTCACGGCAGGGAAAGTTTTTGACAGAAATGGGCCAAGAAGGATCATTACTATATGTATTGGCTTACTTATAATTGGTTTCCCCTTGCTGGCAATGGCTAAAAATTCAGCTCTCTTCTACGTATCGGCTGTAATTATAGGATTTGGTAACGGTGTTATTTTTCCGACTTTTCAGTCGATGATAAATAATCTGGCGGATTCATTGCATCGCGGAGCCGCTAATTCCACGCTTTACACAGCAGTTGATCTTGGTATGGGTCTGGGAATGATTATGGGAGGGCTAATTGCACAGAATATTTCTATTTCGGCTATTTTTTGGATCAATTCTATTATATGTGCTGCCGGATTAATGTTCTTTCGTCTCTTTGTACTCAAATTTTACGAGAGCCATTCAAGTTAAGTCAAATATGTCTTGGGAACCGGCAGAACATTTATATAAAAACTGTATAATGATTAGGAGATCCCTCANNCCAAAAGGTGAGTGGGTTCCTGATACATTGAACTGGGATCTGTTCATAGGCCCGACAAAAATGCGTCCATACAATGCAATATATACTCCATGGAACTGGAGAGGCTGGTGGGATTTTGGAACCGGAGCTCTTGGTGATATGGCTTGTCATATTATGCATCCAATTTTTAAATCACTTAAATTGGGCTACCCGATCAAAGCTCAGGCAAGTTCAACATTATTACTTACCGATTGCGCACCTAATGCCCAGATGGTTACTCTTACATTTCCTGAAAGAGTTGCTCCGAAAGGTGCAAAAATTAAATACCCTCAGGTTGATGTGACCTGGTTTGACGGTGGTTTACAGCCCGTTAAACCTGCCGGCTGGCCGGCTGGAAAAGACATGAATGATTCCGGAGGAGGAGTAATCTTCTACGGTACAAAAGATACACTGATTTGCGGTTGCTATGGCGTGAATCCATGGTTATTATCAGGAAGGACACCTGTTGTTCCGAAAACTGAAAGAAGAGTAGATAAGGCAATGCAGGGTGGTCATGAATTGGATTGGGTACGTGCTTGTAAAGAAAATGCTGATACAAGAGTTAAATCAAAATCTGATTTTTCAGAGGCCGGTCCTTTTAACGAAATGGTTGTTATGGGAGTTCTTGCTGTAAGATTACAGGGTCTTAATAAAGGACTGGAATGGAACGGTGAAAAAATGGAATTTACCAATATCACTGCTGAAGATGCTGTCAGACTTACTATTTCTGATAACTTCACTATTGTTGACGGTGATCCTAAATTCGACAGACCTAACATCAAACTTAACGCAAAAGAGTTTGCTGCAGAGATGGTTAAACACACTTACCGTAAAGGTTATACTTTACCTGAAATGCCTGCATAATTAATATAAGTCACGGGTTACTAACCTAACCCCTGACTTTTAACCATTAATATATTAACTATTATGAAGCTATTTAAAATTATTTTATCAGGCATTCTTGTTATGGGTCTTGTAACATCATGCGGATCAAACGGAAACACAAAAAAAGCAGCTACTAAGGATGAAGGTTTTGTCTCTATTTTTGATGGCAAAACCAGTACCGGCTGGCGCGGCTACAATAAACCGGCTTTCCCGGAAGCTGGATGGGATTTTGCAGATGGTACTCTCCATTGCATTGGATCGGGAACCGGTGAAGCCGGCAGCGGTGGCGATATTATTTATGACAAAAAATTAAGCAACTTCGAACTGGATCTTGAATGGAAAATCTCCGAAGGCGGAAACAGCGGTATTTTTATTCTGGCACAGGAGATACCAAACGAGCCGATCTATAAATCATCTCCGGAGATGCAGGTACTCGACAATGATAAGCACCCCGATGCAAAACTTGGTGTAAATGGTGACCGTATGGCCGGTTCATTATATGATCTGATTCCTGCAAAACCACAGAATACAAAACCTGCAGGCGAATGGAACCACGTTCATATTCTTGTATACCAGGGAACAGTTGTATATTCAATGAATGGTGCAAATGTAGTTGAATACCATCTGTGGACAGAAGACTGGAAAAAGATGGTTGCCGGCTCCAAATTTAAAGATTGGGAATGGTTTGTTAACCCGGCTAAAGAGGGTTACATCGGACTTCAGGACCATGGTAATGATGTTTGGTTCAGAAACATTAAGCTTAAGATTCTGTAAAGTAACACTGAATGATATAAAAAGGGCTGTTTCAGTTGATACAGCTCTTTTTTTATACCTTGGTATTACTCCCCCTTAACTACCTTTTATCAAATTTAATCCTCAGATAATTAATTATTTAGGAAAACAGTATAATGATTAGGAGATCCCTCACTCATCCACCTAATATCCATGGCTTTCTAATCGTATCGATGGTGGATTCGTTCGGGATCCCGAGCGGATCCATCCTTCTCATTTCCAGATATTTTAGGGAGTTAGGTGGATGAGTCGAGGGATCTCCCAGGATTAAACAAATTTTCGAAAATATTATTATAAGAAAAGATGTGTATAAAGGGTACCTAAAGCTACGGTGGGCAAAAAGGTACAAAGCACACAAAGTTATAATAGCATAATAAGTCATTGATTAAGAGCCCTTTATTTAGGTAAACCCTATAAAGTGACAATATGAAAATTTAATTCCTATTGTTTTCTGATCAGGATTATTCTGTTTAGAAGCAAACTTGTTTTTTGATTATCCGTTTTGAACCGAATTGTAAGTGTTTTAATAAAATCGTTTTGAATCAGATCACAAACATAAAGAGCTCTTTCCCGTTTTTCAGCAGAATGAAATGTTGAAATCCAATCTGATATCTGAGTTTGTCGTTGCCACAAAGAAAAATCGCATCCTGTCGGCTGCTTTAATAAATCAAAAAACACACTGTACTTTCCATCAGGAATGTCTGCAAGAGAAATCCGCAACCAGGACTCTTTACCGGGAGTAAACAAATAGCTTTCACCACCGGTTCCATATTTCCACGTAGTTTTAATGTCAATGTTTCCGAATATGTTATAGTCCATTAACTGGGGATATATAATTAATGTGTCAGGAATAAAAACATGTGACAGTTCATTTGTCGGTAAGGTAAGTTCACTTACAGGGAATCCGGAATAATAAAGAGCTAAGGAGGTATAATCAACGGGAAATAAATTCCCGGCCGGACCATGTTCAATGCTCTGGAAGATGCTTTTTTCAAAGGAGAGTTTATCTGAGATATAAAACCGGTAACCTCCGGTTCTGCAGAATGGCAGCGAATAGTCCAATGCCCCGTGAAGCGGCAGACTCATCTTCCCATCCCAGCGATCCATCATTGCATACCAGCCGCCGTTAAAATAATCCTCTGATCCTGTGCCATGAATCCGGAAGTTTCCGTCGATAGACGTGGAATCATCACCTTCGAAAAAATATGTCATTCCGGCATTCTTTCCCTGTGCCTGCAGAATTGTTCCCACGTAATGTCCTCTTCCCTTTACATTTAAAAATATGTGAGGTTTGCCTGTTTGAGAACTGATATTTTTATTCCAATGAGCGTAAAACCTGCCCTCCTTTTCAGGAACTCTTTTTTCGGTAGAATACCAGATATTCGCCGTAAATTGCAAAGGAACCTGGGGATATGATTTATCCTGTCTGTAAACAAGTTCGATTTTGGCTTTCTTATCAAAAGGCATGGGAAAATAGCAAAAGTTTCCAGTACCATTACTTCCCAGCAACAAGCTATTCATCGATGCCCTTCCAAAAGCATACCCGAAGAAATCTGCCGCTGGACAGTAAACAGCAGGATTTTGTTCATCATCCCATGTGATCTTAATATCTATATTTTTACCCAGACCCTCAAAGATTTTTGCATCTTTAATTTCAAAACCCATAATGCGGCCTCCCTGGTTAAATTCAAAAAGAGGTATCGTTTCACCTGGTTTTATCTGAAATGCATTTAAAGATTCCAGCAGTTTAGCGGGATAGAAATCAGTTACTGTCCTCTTTTCTTTTTGCCACAGGGTAATAATTTTATCGAGAGCATTTTTCTCTTCGTCATTCAGGTGAGGATTAAAACTTTTGACAGTAGCTTTCTTATCATACATTCTGTACTGTATCTGATGAAACTGCATCTTTTTTCCTCTTGAGACAATCTTGCAGCTTTTCTCAAAAGGAATAGGCAGATAACAATAATATCCTCCGAGCTGATTACCACATAAAGGTTCCACAAAAGGAAATCTTTTCCCCGAAAAGAGATCGATGTAAGCAACAGAGAAGGTTGGATGATCGGCCTTATCAATATAAAAATCGAGTGTATCAGTGGTTGGAGTAGGAGTCCAGATTCTGTTTATAACGCCGCTTCCTTTCTTATCGAAAATAACAAGGCTGCTGTCAGCATTTCTGCTTAAGAATGAATATTTTCCGCTGAATCCGTCATCATTTCCCCCGGTAGTATCCCAGGATGACACTTGTGCACATATCGTATTGTCCAGGTAACCAGGGAGTAACGTGAAATCATAAAAAGCGCGCAGTTCAAGAGCAAGTGAGTATGGTTTTTGTTTAGATATTTTATCTCCGGTACAAAGTTCAGGATTTCCGGCAGCCGTGAAGGTAAAAATTATCAAAACCGCACAGATAAATTTAATGGAACGAAAGATCTTTGAGCATTTGACAAACAATATACTGAAAATATTATCCATTAATCTGATATTTAATTTCTTGTGTTGAGAAATGTAATTTATTTCTGATAAATAATAGATGATTAATATTTAAAATTTATTAAAAGTTGTCATTTATTCTGACCTTCTTTTCAATACTTCTCCCGCCGGCAGAATATCCAGATATTCAATTTTTACCAGACGTTTTAACAAATCATTCAGGTATTGTGAGGTTATCGGACCCCAACCAACTTTATCAAGCCCATGAAGATTTAAAATAAGCCACCCTCCGGTTCCGGCAAGGAATTCATTGACTTGAATCTCCACCCATTTGTCGGCGTTATCAGGTCCGTGTGACCAACAACCCAGTCGGACCGGTTTGGAAGTAGATGGAATAGGGTTTATAGCATAATCGCCCTGAGTCCTGACCGCTCTGACTTTTGAAAGTGCATATTGTTCAAGCTCAGGGGTAGAGGCATTAAAGGCGAAGTTATATACTGCATCAGAGGTCTTAAACCCGTTTAGATTTTCTTCAAAGTAGCGCAGACATTTGTCAATATCTTCTTTTGCTTTTTCAAGGGATATCAGAGTCAGATTGGTATGATCCCAGGTATGGGGCATAATTTCATGGCCTCTTCTTTTAAGAGCATTCCAGTCATTAAAATCACCCCGCTCCGCGGTAATAAATTTATCGGGCGATTGAAATGAACGGAGATGTCCTGATGCAATGACATTAAGGCAAGCCTTTAAACCATGAGCTTCATAGATATCTGCTGTCTTATAAAATGAATCTTTAAACCCATCATCGAAACTGAGAGTCAATATATGGGTTTTCTCTTTTTTTGAAAAATTGCCCAGTCCGATTGCAAAACTTCCAAGTATACTTGTCTTAATAAAAGTTCTTCTTTTCATAATTCCGGATAATTATAATTTTTATCGTTCTGTATTTATGATCCCCATCCGATAATGAATCCCACGTTAATCAGCAGATCAGAATCTGGCACTGATTTTTTACAGCCATAAAAAGAAGAAAGGAATGAAGATCTAAAATGAAGAAAATATCATATCTGATGCTTCCTATTTTCTTCTACTACCACTGCAGTCCCGTAACAAAGAACTTCTGTGACTCCCTGTAAAATTTCAGTTGATTCATACCTTATTCCGATTATTGCATTTGCCCCTAATGATTCTGCATGCTTCATCATAATATAGAATGACTCCTCCCGTGTCTTTTCACATAGTTCTGAGAGTATGGTGATATTTCCGCCAATTAATGTCTGAAGACCTGCTCCAATATTGCCAAGGATAGATCTGGAACGAACGAGGATTCCTCTCACAACACCCAGGTTCTTTACAATGTCGTACCCTTTAATGTCAAATGCAGTTGTTGTTTTACTATGATCCATAATCATGAAAAATTTAGTGTAACGCAATTTAATGAATTGTGGTGAAACTGACAACATTGGTTTCTGGGTCAGATGTTGAGGCTTTGAGAAGTCCTTTCAAATAGTTTTTCCGTTCTTTTTCAAGTTTAAACTTCTACTCTGTTTATCCTCCTGTCCGCATTGAGTGCGTACCACTGTCAGTTCATAATTAAATTTTCAGTTTTGACTTAACCGGACTATCTGGATCCAAGAAGCGAGAGGAAACCTTTGCCCAGGAATTCTATCACCGGTAATATCGGGAATACATTAATTTTTGTAAGAAAGCTTACTATTACAAGACCGAATAATAGAAATGATCCATACTTATAAAGTGCATTATAAAGAACAGGATATTTTTTAAATTGAGACAATAAAAGATGAGAACCGTCGAGTGGGGGCAAAGGGATAAGGTTAAAAACAAAAAGAGCCCAGTTTATGAAGATAGCCGAACGAAAAATCTCATCTACTATTCTTAATGAGGAAATGGAGGATGAAAACAAAACATATATGACCGAGACTATCATAGCGATAAGTGCGTTTGATAATGGCCCTGCTAAAGCTATTTTGATAACATCAATTCTGGGATTTCTAAGATTGTTTTCATTGAATTGCACAGGTTTGGCCCATCCGAACCCTGCAAATATTAACATTATAAAGCCAAGAGGATCAATATGTTTTAATGGATTTAGTGTTATTCTTCCTTGTTCCTTGGCTGTAGAGTCACCACACATTAAAGCAACAAGGGCATGACAATATTCATGTACTGTTAATCCCAAAATTATCCCTGGAAGAAATATTAAAACCTGTGATAGATTAATGTTTCCCATTCAATCTTTTATTGACAGGCTGATAAAAATCTGAAGGAGTAAGATGGCACTTATTTATCATTTCGATAGCATATGCAGCTCCTCCGAAATTTGAATCCATATTGTTTGTTCCTACAGTGAATTTAACGCCGGCATTTTTTGCTCTTGCAATGAATGCTGCAGAAGGTATTTTAAATCTGTTGTTTATCTCAATCGCTATATTATGATCTTTTGCAGCTTTAATTACCCGGTCCATTCTGTCAGTAGTCCAGAATGAATCATATCTGTCGGCCATCTGAGCCGGAAGGTATGTTGGATTAACGTACATGTTTATTGGTTCAGTACTTAATATTTTTACAATGGTATTAACAAGGTAATTCATAAAATCTTCCTCATTATCTATCCATGTTTCTTCCTTAATCCAAATACGGTTCCTTCTTCCTTTCGCATCGGTGAAGGTCATACCATCGGTGAATACATAGTCGAATTTAGCCATTGATTCTTTCGTGAAATTATTAAGCCATTCCCGGCCTTCAGCCTGCATACCAATGAAGAACTGAGGATAGTTTTTCAACGAATTAATAACTGAATCAATCTGACTGTCACTATGAACCGGAAAGCCAACTCCAACATTAGTTACAATACCATAACTTATATTCTCATCTTTTGATTTTTTCACGGCATTGTCAATAGTAAATCCTCCTTTGCAATGGACATGCAGGTCGGTAAGTGGGAAAGGACTGTTATTCTGACAATTGCAGAAAGTAAATGATAATATACCCATGATCAAAACGGCAATTCTTTTCATATTTTTAAAATATTAAATGCTTTAAGTGATTTTCTTTTAAAAGAGGGGTAAAGCTAACAAACTTTTATTTATGATAAAAATCTCTTACGTTTACATTCGCAGTAAGTGAAGTGACACAATGAAAAAAAAAATATCTGTTATTTTAATATTTCTGTTGATCTCAGTCAGCAGAGTTTTTTCACAATCATCGAATGATACTTTAGCATATTTAATTACATGCGGTCCCGGTACAGAGACTTATTCAGTCTATGGACATAGCGCCCTGAGGATCGTAATTCCGGAAAAACAGACAGATGTAGTTTATAACTGGGGGGTGTTCGATTTTAACACTAAAAATTTTGCCTGGAAATTTGCAAAAGGCAGGTTGGATTATATGCTGATTGCTGAACCTCCAAGAGGTTTTCTGCAAGAGTATTTTTTTGAAAAACGGTCTGTTTATTCACAAAAGATAAATATCAATCCTGTTGAAACCAGGAAACTGGTTGAGCTGATTAATGAGAACTTAAAAGCCGAAAATGTCAAATACAGGTATGATTTCTTCTATGATGATTGCTCTACCCGGATAAGGGATCTGTTGGAGAAGTCTATTGGAGATAAGCTGAAATATCCACCACCTGAGACGGAAAAGATTCCTACATTCCGCGATATGGTTGCCAGATATCAGAATCCTTATCCGTGGTTAAGGTTTGGCGTTGATCTTATAATGGGTTCAACATCTGATAAAAAATCACGTTTCCGCGACAGAATGTTCCTACCGTTGGACCTGAAAGACGGATTATCAAAATTAACCGTTCAGAGATCCGATAAAAGGATTCCGCTGCTTCAGAATCCTGATATACTGGTTGATTTTGAAGCACCGGTAGTGAAACAGAATTTTTTATTAGCTCCGCCTTTTATTTTCACACTGGTAATAATTTTGGTCTTTATTCTTGCAGCTCTCATTAAGAGCAGAAAGATCATCCGAACAATTGATATTACAATTTATTCGGTTTTTTCGCTCCTGGCAATATTAATGATCTTTTTTAATTTTTTTACCGATCACGTTCAGATGAAATGGAACCTGAATATCATTTGGCTTAATCCATTTATAATAGTATGTCTGATAATGCTTATGCTGAATAAACCGGGAATTATCTGGTTCAGGATCGTATTCTTCATTTCTGCTGGGTTTCTTATTATCCACGCTGCTTTACCTCAGGATTTCAACATTGCCTTCTCGCTGATGACAATAATACTTCTGATCAGGAGTTCTGTTAGATGTGGATTTGTCTGGAATCCGCTTAAATTGCCTCCCAACCTCCAAAATGTGGAGCATTAGGATGTAAATTCTGTTTTTTCCGGCAAATTTGCCCTCCAACCCCCAATTGAGGGGCTTTAGGAGCGAAGTCTTTTCATGTCCTCTCAATAGGGGGGACCGGAGGAGAAAAATGGGAGAACTGAAACGGAACACTTTAACAATATTTTAACACTTCTTAACAAGAACTTAGAATTTCTTAGACTTCTTTTGTGTACCAATTTTCCAACAGAAATGAGATATAATTTATGATA
>PMIL01000297.1 GCA_003157075.1 Bacteroidales bacterium
AATTAAAGGATATTCACGATCAAAGAAAGATGCACTAATAAATGAAATTGATCCGGAATGGGACGAATTATTAGTGAAAGGTAAACTGATTCATATTTAGGTTCAAATAAAAAAAATGAATTAAAAAGATGTATATAAAGATTAGCCTTCAAAAGGAGGAGAAATATATCAGGCATAAATTCAATACATTACATTCATAATTGTCCTAAACTCTCTCTCTTGTACTACATTCAACTCTTTTAGTTTACTTCGATGGGATTGTGGTCAAAACTGCTATTTTGTAACCTATGTTACATTTTATCCTGCTGTATTTCTCCAACTTTGCAGGAGAAAACTAAATCATATAATATGAAACGCGATATTTTAAAAATTGATGAAGACCTTTGCAATGGCTGCGGTCACTGTGTTCCAAACTGTCATGAAGGAGCTTTGCAGATCATTGATGATAAAGTAAGGCTTGTCAGCGAACTAATGTGCGACGGACTGGGTGCCTGCATCGGTCACTGCCCCGAAGGTGCAATTACTATTGAGAGCAGGGAAGCTGAACCTTATGATGAAGTCCGGGTAATGGAACTGATGAAGGAGAAAGGGAAAAACACAGTTGTTGCTCATCTCAAACATCTTAAAGATCATGGCGAGACAGGTTTCCTGCAAGAAGGAGTAAAATATCTGAAAGATCACAAAACTGAATTAAGATTCAATCTTGAAGAAGTAATGAGTACTGTGCATAATCATGGGAAAATACTTATACCCAAACCTGAATTTCAATCAGGGCCTGAACCTCATAATCATGAAGGAGGCGGATGTCCGGGATCGAGGGCTATGGTAATTGAGAAACCTTCCTCAATGAATGATGTAAATTCAGCTGCGAGCCAGCCATCTGAATTGCGACAATGGCCTGTTCAGATGCATCTCGTCAATCCTAATGCATCATATTTCAGAGGATCTGATCTGTTACTCGCAGCAGACTGTGTAGCATTTTCTTTGGGAGGATTTCACGCTAACCATTTAAAGGGAAAATCTCTTGCTATTGCATGTCCCAAGCTTGATCAGAATACTGATTCATATATTGAGAAACTTACCAGCATGATTGATTTAGCCAAAGTGAATACAATTACTGTAATGATGATGGAGGTTCCCTGCTGCGGCGGACTCTTGCAGATGGTTATAAAGGCTCTAGGCAGGTCAGTCAGAAAAGTTCCGGTAAAGAAGTTGATCGTGGGGATTAACGGAGATATACTTCAGGAAGAATGGGTGTGAAAAACAATCTGAAAATCAAAAGAAAGACCTATCGTATATATAGGATACTTAATCTTATATAATTGATTATATGATTGTTATCATTTGGTTATTAATGATAGTTGTCATCAATTTTCTATTTAGATTGGTTCTTAATAGGTAATTGAATACATTTGATATTATAGTATTCTGCTCCAAAAGAATTGTTTTTTTACCCGATCTTAACCTTTCTTTATGACGGCTAATTTTTTTCCTTCCGGATTATCTGTATCTAATTTATTTTTCGGCTTTGATATTGGGTCCGTCTCCCTTAATACTATCGTTATTGATGAAAATAATAGAATTATTGAAGAATATTACGACTATGTTCATGGCAGGCCTTTTAATGTGCTTAAAGACAGGCTTACCACTCTCTTTGTAAAATATCCTGCGGAATCAATTAAAGGAATCGCCCTGACCGGAACAGGAGGGAAACTTGCTGCAGGACTCATCGGGGGAGCTTTTGTCAATGAGATAATTGCGCAGGCGACTTCTACAGGAACAATATATCCCGAGGCAAAAACAGTGATAGAGATCGGTGGTGAGGATTCAAAGCTTATCATTCTTGAGAAAAATCCTGAAAACGGACACTCAAGACTGGTCGATTTTGAGATGAACAGCATCTGTGCTGCCGGGACTGGATCATTTCTGGATCAACAGGCCAGGCGAATTGGTATTCCGATTGAAAATGAGTTTGGCGCTATGGCGCTGAAATCGGTCGATCCGCCAAGAATTGCAGGCCGGTGCAGTGTTTTTGCCAAGAGTGATATGATACATCATCAGCAGATCGCGACTCCACTTCATGACATTGTTGCAGGTCTGTGTTTTGCGCTGGCCAGAAATTTTCGCAGTAATGTTGCAAGAAGCAAAGAAATCAGAAAACCAGTTGTTTTTTCAGGAGGTGTTGCTGCAAATTCAGGCATGATACGGGCGTTCAGGGAAACGCTTAATCTGATTGACGGGGAGCTGATAATACCAACTCACCATTCGGCTATGGGTGCAATAGGAGCTGTATATTATGCCAGGGCAAATAATCTCGATATGGATCATTTCTCAGGGATATTGAGGCTCGAGGAATATCTTACAGGAGTAGCAACGGAATTTGTGAGTCTTCCTCCCCTTAAGGAATCATCAGCAGAATATAGAAAGAAAGTTCACTTCATCAAAAAAGGAAGTGAAAAGACCAGCGTCTACCTGGGTCTTGATATCGGTTCTCTGAGTACAAATGTTGTTTTGATTGATGAAAATCACAGAGTCGTTGCAAGACGATATCTGCCAACTGCCGGGAAACCACTGGAAGCCATTCAAAAAGGAATGACTGAAATTTTTGATGAAGTTGGAGAACATATTAAGGTTATGGGAGCCGGAACAACAGGTTCCGGACGTTACCTTACCGGTGATTTTGTAGGGGCCGATATAATTGTCAATGAAATTACTGCCCAGGCAACGGCAGCTATTGACTTTGATCCTACTGTGGACACAATATTCGAAATCGGAGGACAGGATTCTAAATATATCGGAATTGAAAATGGCGTCGTCGTTGATTTTGAAATGAATAAGGTGTGCGCGGCTGGTACAGGTTCATTTCTTGAAGAACAGGCTGAAAAACTGAATATCAATATTGTTGAGGAATTCGGATGNNTATAGGTGGCCTGGCATATTCAATTGTTTATAATTATCTGCAAAAGGTAGTCGGAGACAGAAAGATCGGCAATAAAATATTCTTTCAGGGAGGTGTTACAAACAATAAAGCCGTAGTAGCAGCTTTTGAACAGGTTGTTGGTAAGAAAATAATTATCCCCCCGCATTTTGACGTTACCGGAGCAATAGGAGCAGCTATTCTCGCTAAAAGATCTTTGAAAGAAGGTCAGATGACAAGGTTTAAGGGGTTTGGCATAGGAAATTCCACCTATAAAGTCAGCAGGTTCGTTTGCCAGGGATGTACCAATCATTGCGAAATAAGGCGTGTAAAGATAAACGGAGAAAAAAAATCACTCTACTACGGTGGCCGTTGTGAGAAGTACGAAACCGAAGACAGGAAAAAACTGAACAATAATATCCCGAATCTTTTTATAAAAAGGACCGAGATGCTTATGGAAGGTTTTGTTGAAAATGGATCAATGAAGTCGACCACAATAGGGATCCCAAGGTCCCTGATGGTATTCTACCAGCAATTTCCATTCTGGAGAACATTTTTTGAACAACTTGGCTTTACAGTAGTTATTTCAAAAGAATCAGACAAATCACTAGTAACCAGGTCAATCGAAACAATAACCGCAGAAACCTGCCTTCCTGTTGAGCTTATGCACGGTCATGTCATCGATCTGATGGAGAAAGGTGTTGACTATATATTCCTTCCGTTCATTGTTAATGGCAAACAGAAAGAAGGAAATAAAACATTTAACTGTAACTGTCCCTGGATACAGACTTATCCTTTCATGATCAGAGCTGCACTTCGGGGAAAAGTTGACGAATCGAAACTGCTTATGCCAACTCTCCATTTCAGGTTTTTTGAAAGAGCCCTGATAGGAGAAATGACTGAATACTTCTCCGAGAAATTCGGAATAAGCAAAACAGAAATAAGACAAGCAGTATATAATGCTGATGCAGCACAAATATTATTCGAAAAGAGCCTGGTTGATTATGGAAGAGAAATACTAAAAACAATCCCGGAAAACTGCCGTCCTGTAGTACTTCTCGGACGACCCTACAACAGTTCTGATCCTCACCTCAATCTTGGGCTCATTGAAAAGCTCATAAACCAAAATGTAATGCCAATTCCGCTTGATATGCTTGATCTGTCTCCATACAATATTTTTACGAACTACAGGAATATGTACTGGCCAAACGGACAAAAAGTAATCGCTGCTGCTCAACTGACGGCAAAAAGCGAAAACCTTCACGCGGTATATATAAGTAACTTCAGATGCGGCCCTGACTCATTTATATGGCATTATGTAACAGAAGAACTTAAAGGTAAACCATTCCTCCATCTGGAGATTGATGAACACTCAGCAGATGCCGGAATGGTAACCAGGATTGAAGCCTTTCTGGACAGTCTTTCCGGTTCTGAGAAAAATGCAAAAAAAGAAGTAACAATTTTCAGACCACGACCCAGTCCGGCTTCACCCCTGAAAGACAGGGTGATGTATTTCCCATACATGAATGACGGAGCATATATGATAGCTGCCGCTGCCCGTAGTTGCGGAATTAAATCTGAAGTCCTTCCCAAACAGACTGGTGAAGATCTTGCACTCGGAAGAAAATATACCTCGTCCAAGGAGTGTTTTCCAATGATCTGCACAACAGGCAGTTTTCTTAAAAAGCTTATGGAGCCTGGTGCAGATCCTGCAAAAATGAGTTTTTTTATGCCGGATCATAATGGTCCTTGCCGGTTTGGCCAATATAATCAGTTTCACAGAATACTTTTTGACAGGCTTGGGTTTCAGGCAGCTGAACTTATTACACCGTCCAATGATGCTTCTTATGAAGATGTGGCCGGCGAACATGGACAAAAATTCAGGATAAGTGCATGGAAAGGATTTGTTGCTGCTGACTACCTCCATAAAATCCACAGGGAAACCCGGCCATATGAAATAAATAAGGGAGAATCAGAACTGCTTTACGAAGATTCATTGTCCCGACTTGAAAAATGTATTGAAAACGGATCGTCCGGTTTGCATAAAACTCTTGTCGGAATTGCAGAGGATTATATGGCTGTTAAGGTTGATAAAAGCCGGAGAAAACCAGTGGTTTCAATTATTGGCGAGATATTTATGAGAGATAATGCAGCATGCAACGGTAACATCTCAAACAGACTTGAAGAACTAGGCGTTGAAGTGTTTGTTGCACCTTTCTCTGAGTGGATTTCATATTCAACTCACCGTTTCACACGCGACAGCAAATGGAAAAATGATAAAATTGGAATAGTTAAATCAAAAATTCAGGGTCTGGGTCAGGAATTAATAGCAGCTTCGCTGCTTAAAGGAATTGAAAAATTTACCGATCAGGAGAAAGACGTATCCCTGCATGAAATGCTTAGTCTTTGCAACAGGTATGTCAATCAGTTTTATGATGGAGATCCGCCGGTGGCAATAGGCATGTCTGCTGCACTGGTAAATCGAGGTGTTTCAGGCATTGCTGCCATTCTTCCATTTACCTGTATGCCCGGCACATTGGTTGCATCGGTAAGTGATACTTTCAGAAAAGACCATAATAATATTCCGTTTATTAATATTGCATATGATGGCCAGGATTCTGTGTCACTCGATACCAGGCTCCAGGCATTTGTTTTCCAGGTCAAGGAGTTTGCAATGACAAGAGAACACGCTGAAATCAGTACCTAAAAAATTTTAAACTAAAAAATATTTTAATCCCCCTTCCCAACCTTCCTCCATGGCTAATCTTTATACACATTTTTTTAACCCTAGAGATCCCTCACTCATCCACCCTAAACCCATAGCTTACGAAAAGTATGGAGAGTGGATTCGTTCGGTATGACAGATTTTAGGTGTGTATTGGGGGAAGGAAGCACCGGCGATTCATTACTCATTTTATCAGAAAATCAATTTTCGAGTGAATCGCCGGTGCTTCCTTCCCCCTTTCTCCCTTAAATGCATTGTCATCCCGAGCGAATCCACCTGGCTCATTTACAATAACATAAGGATGTAAGGTGGATGAGCGAGGGATCTCCCAGAGTTAAACTGATCTCATGTTGGTTATGATTTTTTGTTGATCAGCTCATGACAGAGTGACTTGTCAATGGAATATGAAGGCCACGGACCTGTCTGCCATGTTAAGCTTCAGAATTTTGGTAATGAATAGATTAGTCCTCTTATTTAAATTCAGGTATTCAGAACAGCCTCTACTTTCTGGAAAAGAGCCTCAACTTTTTTAACCGTATCACCATCACCAAGAGTCTCCAGCGGAAGGTACCCGGCATAACCACATTGTTTTACAATATCCATAACCTTAGCATAGTCTGTATCTGTCTGGATATCATTCACGAATACTTTCTCCTTTAGCTGCCATGAAATGGCAAGCCCTGCAGTCAAAGCTATATCTTTATATGGATCAGGAGAGTGGTAGCTGCCAATATCAAGTAACAGGCCATTCCAATCTGAATTAACCAGGTTCAGCATCTTTTCCACATCCGTTGACGACTTCATAAAATCATAATGATTCTGCAGAGCAGTCATCACTCCATGTTTTTTACCAAATTCGGCACATTCCCGTATATCTTCTGCAATCCATTTTGCCCTCTCTCCCCATGAATAGTTTTCCTTAGAAAGAGTCCCGGCGAATATTCTTACCAGAGGGGCGCCAATTTTTTCCGCAACAATTATCCAGTCTTTCACAAGTTGCTTCTCTCCTTGCCTCTTTCCTGCATCGGACCATGTGAAATCATTTCTGACGCCTGTTCCGCTAATGCCCAGACCAAGTTTGAAAGCTCTCTTCTTTACGTTATATATATAATCATCGGGTGGAACCGCAGGATAGCCGGGGAAATAATAGCCAGTGAGGTCAACTGCATCAAAACCTGCTTTGGCGCAAAACTCCAACAGATCAAAAATAGTCATGGATCCGTCGCGAAGAAGTTTATCAAAAGAGAAAGCATTCAGGCTGATTTTCAGTCTGCCAGCCGGTGTTCCTTCACTGAGACTTTTTGCCTTTTTGTATCCTCCGATAAAAGGCAATCCGAGGGTACCAATCCCTCCTATTGCCAGTGATTGTGTAAAATGTCGCCGTGTAAGCTTGATCGAACCTTTCATTTTGTCAGTTATTAAGTTGAAACAGATCTATTTGCTATTTAATGAATTTCAGATATTAAATCCCAAATTTTTAAGTGTTTGCCGGGCTTTACTGTTTCCTCTGATAAGATTTATACTGTAAGAAGAAAACTCCCTGCGTAACGGATAATTACCTCTTAGTTTTTCAAATTCAGAAGGTAAAAGCCGGAACCTGTCATTATCTTCTACAATATTATAAGTATGTGTCACAGCTTCTCTGATAATTTCATCCTCAGATTTTCCGTCACAGTCAATTGAAATAACAGGAGCTCCGGTAGAAGGAACATTATCAGGGTACCAGTCAGCAAGAGGAAGATGAAAGTGTTTACTGATTGAGTTAACCACCATAGCAGTTCCATTTGCTTTGCCATCGGTTGAATAACCCGCAATATGCGGAGTCGCAATTGACACCAGATTCATTAGTTCCAAATCGATAGACGGTTCATTTTCCCAGACATCGATGACCGCGCCACCGAGTATGCCGGAAATCAGCGCTTCTTTTAAATCTTTTGTATCCGTCACTTCACCTCTTGAAGAATTAATAAACCATGAGTTCCTTCTGATTTTCCGGAATACTGCTTCATTAAACAGATGAAAGGTATGATCTTCGCCAGTCATATTCAGGGGCACATGAACTGTAAGAATATCTGATTCAGACAGAACTGCATCAAGGCAGTGAAATTCCCTTTTCCCCTCCGCTCTTTCCCTGGGCGGATCATTTAAAAGAACATTCATACCAATGGCACGTGCAAATTTTTCAACCTTTGATCCCACATTGCCGACGCCAATGATTCCCAGGGTTTTATTTTTCAGCTGAAAGTTGTTTTCAGAAGCGATTTTCAGCAGTGCAGAAGAAATATATTGCTGAACCGATACAGAATTGCACCCGGGAGCATTAGTCCAGATGATCTTATTCTTATCACAGTAATTGATATCAATATGATCGAATCCGATTGTTGCGGTGCCGATAAATCTGATACGTGTACCATTTAACAGGCTCTCGTTGCATTTTGTCCTTGTACGGATCAAAAGCGCGTCGGAATGCATAAGTATATCCCTGTTAATCTCATTCCCCGGCATATAGATCATTTCTGCATATGGCTCAAGGGCCCCCTTCAGAAAAGGAATTTTATCGTCGGCTATTATTCTGGGCATGTGTGAATTTTTGGGAAAGTTAGTATTTTTTTGTCTACCGTCTTGCCCTCTGCACTGCACATAATACATCACGGAACATTTTGTAAAATAGCTTAAAAAAGCAGGTCGGAAACTTATCGGGGGAAACATTATAATTCTTGACAAATAAATAAAAGAAAGATGGAAATTGGTTACTTTGGCGGCTCAATTTAAAAAAATGACCCGATTTCTTCTGACAGCTTCATTTATAACTATACTTACAATAACCAACCTTTTCGCTCAGCCTGAAATTAAAGCTGTCTTCACCTCCACGCCTCCTGTCATTGATGGCTTAGTCAATGATGATGCCTGGAAAAATGCTGCAATGATTAATGAGTTATTTCAGAGAGAACCAAATCCGGGGACACCTGTTTCTGAAAAAACCGAATTCTATTTTCTATATGATCACAACAACCTCTATGTTGGAATACATTGCTACGACAATCCAAAAGGAATTACTGCCAAAGAAAAGGCTCGTGACGTTAGTCTGGGTGATGATGACAGGATCCAGGTAATCCTAGATACCTATCTTGACGGACGCAGTGGTTACTGGTTTCAGATCGGCCCCAGGGGAAGTATCGGAGACGCTCTGATAAATGAGAACGGAAAAGATTTCAATAAATCATGGGATGGATTATGGGATGGCAAAGCTCAGATAACAGCAAATGGCTGGGACGGGGAATTGGTAATTCCGTTTAAAACAATGGGATTTAAAATAGGGAATAGTACCTGGGGACTAAAACTTATAAGGTATATCAAGCGAAAGTCCGAATCATCATACTGGCCTGCCACTACTCTGGATGCAAACAGGTTTCAGATATCCGATGCAGGACGCATTACAGGCCTTACTGAAATCACCCAGGGTATCGGTCTGGATATTATACCTTATATCACAAGCGGGATAATCAAAGAATCTGAGTCAAAAGGAAAACCGGTTCTGAACGGAGGGCTGGATGTTTTCTACCATTTAACACCATCGCTCAAAGCCGCTGTTACTGTGAATACTGATTTTGCCCAAACCGAGGTCGATGCAAAGCAGATTAATCTTACCCGTTTCAGTCTTTTCTTTCCTGAAAAGAGGGATTTCTTTCTTGATGGGGCAAATTATTTCACTTTTGGAATTAATGGCGACAGCGATAACCCCCAGAACACTCAGATGATTCCTTTCTTTTCGAGACGTATCGGGCTTGATCCTGATGGTAATCCGGTCAAAATAAAATATGGAGGTAAGTTTACAGGAAAAATAGGTAAGTGGAACCTGGGAGTTCTTCATATAAAGGATAATAATAAGTGGGATAATCCGGGATATACCGTAGGCAGAATATCGCGGAATATCTGGAAACAGTCTTCAATAGGTTTTA
>PMIL01000308.1:0-840 GCA_003157075.1 Bacteroidales bacterium
AATTTAAGCAAGATTTTTTCAATGTGAGGTAAAAAGGGCTATTTAACTATAATGAGTTACAAAAAGTAAAAACACTCTTTCTTTATCAAAGCAGGAACTTTTCCCCAACCTCCTGTCGTATAAGAGAAAGAGATCCCTCGCTGGCGCTCGGGATGACAATGCCGTTGAGGAGATATGGGGTGAAGAAGTGGCGATTCGCAAATGCATTTCTCTAAATGGTAATTTGGTATCGCGAATCGCCACTTTTTCACCCTAATAACTCCCTTATTTCCATGTCATTCCGAACGAAGTGAGGAATTTNNTCCGAGCGAAGCGAGGAATCTCCAGTTCACAATAACTAGTGCAGTATCCCTGGAAATTCGGAGTTATTCCATAAACGGAAATTTAAAACCTGTAGCCGGGATCAAAGTCTCCTTGATTGTTCTTGGACTTACCCAGCGCAGCAGATTAAGATGGCTGCCTGCCTTATCGTTTGTGCCTGAAGCCCTGGCTCCGCCAAAGGGTTGCTGTCCAACCATGGCGCCGGTTGGTTTGTCATTGATATAGAAATTTCCGGCAGCATATCGCAAAATCCTGCAAGCTTTTATCATNNGCATATTTGTCATTGCTGAAAATTGAACCTGTAAGGGCATAAGGAGAAGTTTGATCACAAAGTTCAAGAGTCTCTTCAAAACGGTCATCATTATAAACGTATATCGTCATTACAGGACCAAATATCTCCTCCTCCATTGTGAAGAAATGCGGATTATCTGTTACAATAACAGTCGGATCTATAAAGTACCCTTTTGATTTGTCACCATTTCCTCCGGCAATTATTTTTGCTTCAGTTGATGATTTTAC
>PMIL01000308.1:886-4248 GCA_003157075.1 Bacteroidales bacterium
CGGACGATTGCAGTTGCAAGTTCCAGAGGATCGGCTGACTGATGGGCGAAAATAAAGTCTTTGCCTCCCGTTTCACCAACAAGCTTAGGATATGACCTGTAAGAAGTGAGGTTATCTGACACCTGTTTCCAGAGNNATAACTCCTGCCGGCAATCCTGCTTCTTCAAATATTTTCATCAGGTAATAGTTAGAAAGCAAAGAAGTTGTGGCGGGTTTCCAAACGGTAGTATTCCCCATAAGCGCAACACTTGTACTAAGATTGGAGGCTATGGCAGTGAAATTAAAAGGAGATACTGTATACACAAAACCTTCCAGTGGTCTGTATTCGAGGCGGTTAATATTCTCACCTTCAGAAATCGGTTGTTCCTGATATATAAGAGAGGCAAAAAATATATTAAAACGAAGATAATCAATCACTTCGCAAGCAGCGTCAATCTCTGCCTGCATTACATTTTTTCCTTGTCCAAGCATAGTGGCAGCATTTATCCGGTACCGGCGCCTTTTTGAAATAAGCTCAGCTGCCTTGGCCATAATAGCTGCTCTTTCCATCCACGACATGGTCATCCATTCACATTTGGCATCAAGCGCGGCATTAATTGCAAGGGTAACCTCCTTTTCAGAAGCCATATGATAAGTAGCAAGAATATGCTGATGATCAGACGGCATTACAACTTTGCCTGTCTTACCAGTCCTGATCTCTTTGCCCCCTATAATAAGGGGGATATCAATTATCTGGTTTTTCTGAACATTAAGTTCTTCTTCCAGCAATGCTCTTTCCTCACTGCCCGGCCGGTATGATAAGAGAGGTTCATTTTTTGGTTCCCTGAAATTATATATAGCGTTATTCATTTTTAGTATTTTCTGCAAAAATGATCCTATTTCTAACTATTTACAATGACTTTTATCGTATTGTTCAGTTATCCTCATTTAATCTTTGGCCCTATTTCTCACCTTCATTAGGTTTATTGTATGCTCTAAAGGGTGGTAAATACTCGCCATTTGAGTGAAAATTACCTAAATGGTACGGAATTAGTCCCCCTTCAGGGGGATGTCCCTTCAGCCAACTGGCGGAAGGGACAGGGAGCATCACACATTAAACACCTCCATAGTATAAATGTTCGTTTATCCAAGGGTCAGTGATATTTCCCGCATATTGTTTTTTATACTAATTTGCAATAGATTTAAACTGTGCAGCTGAATAAAACTTCAATAATCTAAATTATGTCAGAATCAAAATTTTACCACTTTCCATTATCAGGGTCAATGTATGGGATCAATACACTGGAAGAAGCAGTTACTGCAGCCCAGGAAGGAGGCTTTGTCTGGTTTAACTTTTATCAGCCTTCAAAGGAAACGCTCAGCAAGCTGGTCGATAAAATCGGAATACATCCATTATCGGTTGAAGACTGTTTTGATGAGGAGCAGGTTCCGAAGATTGAATACTTTACAAACAACACATTTATTATTTTTAATTCTTTCAGTTATTCCAAAAATGAACTTTTTATTGATGAAGTAAACCTGTTTATCGGGAAGAATTTTCTTATCACTGTCAGCGGTAACCATTCCGAGGGAAGAAACCCCCTGGACAATATTGAAGAGAAAATAGAAAACGGAAGTTCAAACGCAAAAGCAGGACCCGACTTTCTGATGCATATCGTTCTCGATTGGCTTGTTGACGAGAAATACAAGTCATTCGATGATATGGAAGAAGAGCTTGAAATTGCGGAAGAATCTTTGCTTGAAGATGTGGAAAAATTTCAGCCAATGCAGCTGATTCATATGAGAAAGAATCTGATGAAGCTTAGAAAAACACTATATCACGAGAGAGAGATCCTGGTAAAGATCTGCAGGCTCGACTGTCCTTTTGTGACTGAAAAGGCAATAGTTCATTTCAGGGATATCTATGATCACCTGGCTAAATTCTTCGAACTTACAGAAACGTACAGGGAGATTGAAACAAGTCTTATGGAGTTATATACCTCGCTTCTCAATAATCTGATGACTAAAATGTCGAATGACACTAATACTTCGGTACGGCGGCTCACACTTATTGCAACTATTTTTATGCCGCTTACACTGCTTGCAAGTATCGGTGGCATGTCAGAGTGGTCAATGATGACGGGTCCTGATAACTGGAAGGTTAGCTACCCGATTTTTATTGTAGGTATGGTAATAATTGCCGTGGTCAATTATTATTTCATACGGAGGATGGAAAAGAAAAACGGTAAAATTCTGTGATCGCTTTCGAATGAAGAGCTCTCTCTGAAATAGTAATACTGAAATTTTTAATTCTTAAATCTGCTTAAATCCTCTTATTGAGATTTTTTCAGGCTGTATACTATTATTGATATCGAACATTGACAAATGTTTTTCGCCGAAAGCCCTGATGGCATAAGAAAAGAAAAGTCCCGAAAGGATGTCTATGCTATAATGTCCGCGGGCAAGGAACAATGCAACTATAACAACAATGAGACAGGCGAGGATAAGCCATTTATAACTTTTGTCCTTAACCAGCAATAACAGCAGGAAAACATTTCCTGCATGGCCCGACGGATATACTCCTAATTCATAGTTTGAGAATCCGTGAAAAAGAGGGTCTGATCCGTTAAACATGGGTGGATTTCCGAATGGGGTTAGAACAATAAAAATTCCTCTTACAATGTAAAAAATGCCGGTCATCAGCAGAAATAAGGGGATCCTGTTATAATCCTTCTTATGGACAATATATATTAATACAAGAACAATAGGAATGAGACAGGAGATGTCGTATATCAGCGAAACATTATAAAAGGGAAGATTATCAAGAATCAGATCGGAGAGCATTGGCAGGGTTTTCCCTTCGGTCATATAATTATGCAGATAAGACTCAGAAGCAAAATTTAATCCTGCTCCTGCAATAACTGATAATATACCAATATAGAAATACTTACTTTTTATAACAGGAAGGATACTATGATACATATCTGAAAGATAGATAAGCAATCGGTTTTTTTCTTTATAGCTAGTATTCATGTACCTCTAAAATAAACAGTTGTATTTTATTCAGCTATCAGGCCAGAATAAAAATGAAGGACAAAGATAAAAACTTAAGTTGATTATACGGGTAATTTGGAAATAAGGATTATTCTGACATCTGGCTGTATGTCTTCCTGATTTCCTCAGCATATTCCTCAGGCGCTTCAACATGACCCCAGCCAGACTGGGTTTGCCATAATCCATTTAATGCAGAATCGTGATATGATCTGATCAGATGAGGTATTTGTTTTTCAGTAAGTATTTCATCGAGAAGCATTGCCTCAATCTCGTTTTTGAACATAAGTATTTTTACAGGATTACTCATAGTTATCGTTTTCTGACCGGGA
>PMIL01000308.1:4258-6937 GCA_003157075.1 Bacteroidales bacterium
ATGTTAAGATGAGCACTATCGGCCAGAGTAACAGATGCAATAGTTCCGTTAACTTCCAGTATTTTGTTAATATACCTGGCAGATGCGGTTTTCTCATTATCCTCAAATTCTTTTTGCAGGGCAGTTGCAGTAACAACAAAATCGGGTTTGGCTTTTGCGGTATCAGGATGCTTTTTATTGTACATAATCAGAGCCGCCAAAATCCCCGCAACAGCAATAAATAAGACAACGAATAGTGCAATTTTTACAAAGGGTTTCATGTGGTTATAGGGTAAAAATGATATTATCGTACCGGAAAATTCTTTTATTTACTGGCTAGTGGAGCATATTTCATTGCAATTGTAACTTCAAGATTTTTATTTATTTTTTCCCTTACAACTCCCGGAATTGTTATCTTATAATCTTCAGGGATGATATTGAATTTTGAATTGGCATTTATTCCGCCGGAAACTACCTCAATTGTTCCTTTTGTAGTGATTTTATTTGTCACATCATGAATCGTCAGATCACCTTCGACAGTCACATCGTAGGCACCGTTTTTTGTAAAATCAACTGCTGATAGATTTGTGATTTTTCCCTTAAACATCGATTTTGGAATTTTATCCGACTCCATATAATTCTCATTGAAATGTTCTTCCATAAGTGCTCTGTCGAAGTGGAAGGATTTGATAAGTGCCTGGAAAACCATCTCCCCTGTTGATATATCAAGGGCCCCGACAACCTGGTTATTTTCAGCTTTAATATCTTCCATCGGAGTATGAGAATAAAAGCCGATAAAACCATTCTTTGTCATGTATTTCTGGGCATTTACTGCCAGAACCAGATTAAATAAGAAAAATAGCACAATTAAACGTTTCATAATGATTATATTAAATGTAAATATAAAGGGTGATATTTTTAATTAACAACAATCCCGGTTAATAGTTTGGAGCCTTTTTGTGTTTCTTTAAGGTAAATACCCTGGAAATATTAAATCCAAAATGAATATCACCTTTCTTCCATTGGCCTGTTGTCCCGCCTATAAATTGTTTTTCAGTCATGCCAAGTGAATTTGTGAAGAACAATTGAAAAACATGCCCGCCTGTTTCAATATCAAAACCCACGGATAAAGGATTGTAGATCTGCTGACTCAGATAAGTTTTAGGATTTGCGATAGCGTAATATTCACCATTTAGGCTGATTCTTTTGGTTACCTTTAGTCTTGCTCCCGCACCAAGTGCCCAGATATCGTTCGGATCAAGCTCTGTGGCTACCAGGTTCCGGTGGACGTAAGAAGGCGTCAGCTGAACTGAGAATATTTCGTTTATTTTACGTGCAACAAGTACCTGGCCAACATATGCCAAACGGGATGTATAATAGTTTGTTCTGGTCTGATCTGGGAATTTCAGAGTTTTAAGGGCAACAGAGGTTAGAACTGAAACAGATACAGGCATCTCTTTTGCACCTGTTGACTGTCTTAAAATGCTGAATTTGGCAAATCCGTCAAAAGTTTTTTCGAACTCTGACCTTCCTACACCAATCATGAGCCAGTTCGTTATTCCATATTCAAGACCAAGATGAATATTTGACTGGTCAAGACCAAAAAAGTTATATCCTCCTGAGTTAAGCGTTCCAAAACGGTGTGATATCCTTACATCCAGTTGTCCTGAAGGCATTCTTTCTATTGAATGACCGTTCATTATCCTGGTCGATTTAAAAGTAGCTGTGGTGTAGTTTGTCTCAGAGGGTGTGTTTTGGTTAAGAATGTTCATCAGGTCATCCTGTGCAAATATTCCCAAGCCAATCAGCGAAAGAAGGAAGGTTAGAGATAATCGTCTCATATATTAAATGTTAAATTGATTGCTTAATTATTGAGCATTCCTTTTCTCACCCAAATGTCCCATTGTGTGATTGAACAACTGCTGACCTTCCCTCCCCCTTTAGGCATTGCTGAAAAACCCGAAAGTTGTTTCATTGATCCTGTTATACGTGGAGCTCTGGCTACAACTTCATCGTAAGTAGTCAGCAGAATAGATCCGCCTGTAGCAGCAGCGCTGTGACAACCCAGACAATTATTGTTAAGTATAGGGACTATGGTTCCGCTATAAGTTACATTAGTTGTATCGCATGAATTGCTGAGCGAAGGATATAATGCCTCTTCATTGTCATAGTAGCAGGAAACTATAAAAAATGAGAATATGGTTATAATAGCAAGAGAAATGAATAATCGCTTCATATAAGGTGATTTACTAATTGTTTAAAGAGCCATTCTTAATCCAAATATCAAATTGTCTGATCCGGCAAGCAGAGAACGAGCTGCCTTTAGGCATTAGTGATACGCCATTTCCTCTGAGAGAATTCATAAGAACTCCGTTAAGAGCGATGGTCTGCACACTGGCATAACCATCAAGAATAATGCCACCACCCGGAGATGTTCCGGTGTGACATCCTGTACATGAGGTTTGCATAATAGGCCATAATGTTCCCGAAAATGTGACAGGATTAATAGTATCACATACCTCACCGCAATTTTCATTTTTAGCTCCATAACCAATCCACTTGCCTATTGAATCAATTTCAGCAACAGATAACTGAGGCTTGTTTGCGGGTGGCATTTTTGATTCGCCTGAACCACTCTGAATAGTAGTATATAAACGGCTGCCGGATGGATTCCCTGCGGAAACCAATCTCATTATATTA
>PMIL01000126.1 GCA_003157075.1 Bacteroidales bacterium
CCTGGTATCTTTTATCAATTTTTCTTATTTTCAGACAAGGAAATTTTTCACACCCGGAACAGAATTTTGAAACTGTTTTAGCAAGTGACTCGCAATTTCTAATACTGCAAGTCATGCAATGATTGACCTTTGGACCGTGAACGGACATGCACCCGCTGCATTTGTTTCTGACTCTCTGGTACGCCTTACAGGTTCCACAATTAATTCCGCATGGAGCGATGTGGGATCTTTGGAATAAAACAGCAGTTTTCATTTCAGTCGAGTTAGTTTTCTTTAATAAGTTCGCTTATTTCTGAGAGATGCAATTTCAAATGTCTTGGAAAATCAAAGATCATTGACTCAAGAGTCACTTTTTCTCCGGGTCCGCAAATCCATTCATTGCTCAGTTTCTTTGTCTGAATGTTTTTTATTACATGGCTGATATGCAAAAGCGAGTATTTCCATAACTGAATTATGATATTCCAGTCCTCATTCTGATAATCCTGAATTGCTATCCATATGTCATTATTTCCGAAAGTGGCATAGTTTGGGAAGATCAATGGAGAGGATTGGTACTGAAGATGAACTATTCTATGTGTGTTATTGGAGGCAGAGTCAATAATATGACCTATGATCTGTTTAATAGTCCTGTTCTGGGAGTTTCTCCTTTGGGAGACTGCTTGCTGAGGCAGACTGCTCAGGATAATTTCCCATTCGGTTACTAATGATTCAATCTCATCGGATAATGAATCAAAGTCGTTCATGACAATTATTTTGTTAGAGGTTGGATTCTATATAATCTTAAGTTTTATTAAAATTTTATTTTAATATTTCCGAAGAATTCTCTGGCAGGTCCGGGATGATAAGCATTGCCATCGGGATCAGGCTCAGTGAAAGCCATATATTTTGATGCAGTAATATTCCTGACGAAAATGCTGCATTCACCTTTTACTTTACCGATATTAAGTTCATAAGAGATTCTGGCATGAAACAGATTAAATCCATTCTGCCAGTTTTGATAGACTGAAGGATCCAATTCTCCGTAATAAGCTTTTGGATCGGTGTAAATAGCCCATTTTGACTGGTATTCCGAAGCAAGACTGAATTTAAAGCTTTTGCTTAATGAATAGACTATTTCAGTATATAGCTGATGTTTAGGAGAATTGGGCAGCCATTGTCCGGTGACAGGCGGAGATGTCAGCACATAGACAGGATCAGTGTAGACAGGATCAATCACTGATGAAACGTATTTATAGTCAGCGAATGTATAGGCAACCTGAAGAGTAAGATTCTTAAGTAACTCGTATGAGACAGATGTTTCGATTCCATATCGTTTGCTGTTCCCTGCATTTCCATAAAAAACTTCCTGGTTTCCTCTGCCGGATTGTTTGAAACGGAAAAAGTCATTTTCCGTATTCATTATAAAACCGGTTATTTCGTATGATAATTTTTCATTAACAAACCCGCGGATCCCTATTTCCTTGCAATCGGAAGTTGCAGGAACCAGGTGGGTGTTGAAACCACTATACCCAACCGGATTGCTGGCCAGTTCTTCTGTGGAAGGAGGGGTAAAGCCCTCACTCCAGTCAATGAATACATTAGCTGAATTACTGAATGAATAACTTGCGCCAATCCGGGCGGAGAACTTCCTGAAGTTCTTTACAGTTCTGGCTGTATCAAGCGCTAACATTTTGTTTGTCAATTCATTATTCATTGCATCACTACGCATACTGCCAATAAGATTAAATTTTCCTATTCCAAGTTTATATAAAGCAAAAACACCAATACTTTTTTGTGAAATTATCTGATTGGCGAGCAATGAATCAGTTTCGAGATTTGTTTCACTGATACTTTCCTGTCGCTGAGGATTGGATGCGCTTTGAAGCTTATAGAGGTCGATATTTTGCCATTTCATATCAGCGCCAAAGCTTAAATCATTTTTAACTTTCCCGCTATTCAAATGGAGATTATACTGAATACTTGTTCCCGGGTTAGTAATATTTCTGTATTCAGCAGCTTTATTGCTGGTTTCCTTGTAGTTCCATGATCGAATATAAGCTGTGAGTTCAAGGTCATGAAATTCACTGAATTTATATTTTCCGTGAAACCCGGCAGTTGTACGATTAGTCTTCTGATACTCATTGAATGGATTGGCATCGGGATTAGCCTGCCGGAGATTATCAAACTGTCCGATATTCAATCCCTCAGGGTTTTGTTGAAAATAATCGGTATGCGAAATAATCTGGGTGACAGAAAGTTTCGCAGAAGGCTTGAAGTTTATTTTTTCATAAATTTTATTGCCCCAGAATGCCTGATGATCGCGATACCCGTCACCCGATGTGCGTGAATAGCTAACCCGGTAATCAATATCATTATGCGAACCATCTACCTGCAGTAACGATTTGGAAAAACCATTAGAACCGAAAATCTGGTTTACCTCACCTCCAACAGGTTTTGAACCGCCATCATTAGTGGATATATTTAAAATCCCCGCAGCACCGCCACCTCCATACAAACTTGCGGACGGTCCCCGCAACACTTCAATTTTACTAACTGTACCCCAATCGACATCGTACAGATCCGGAGCAAATCCGGAAGGGTCATTAGCAGGAATTCCGTCAATAATAACCCCGATTCCTCTTAATCCTCTTTCTGTCAATATGCCCTGGCCTCTGATAGATACATGAACCCGCTCACCATCATGCTGATTATCGATCCGAACACCCGGGATCAATCGTAACGCCTCTTCTGCCCCCACTGACTTAGGCATAAAAGAAAGAACTTCAGGCGTTACAACGGATACTGATCCCGGGTTATTCTTTAACAATATTGGCACTCTGTTAGCAGAGATAACAACTTCATCCAACCGAACAGTTTTTAATGAATCTGTTGCATTTTCCTGACCGAACAGAAGATTACCCATGCAAGACACAAATACCATAATTAAAACTCTTGTTTTCATTTTCTTTTATATCAATTAAAACAGGTGATTAAACGCTTTGGCAACCATGAATGCAGCAGCAGCAGCAGTTATACCGATAAGGGTGACCTTTACAGCTCCCTTTATAAGCGGCTGCCCGGTTACCTTGCTCTTAAAATAACCAAACAGGAACAAACAAATC
>PMIL01000214.1:0-7995 GCA_003157075.1 Bacteroidales bacterium
CCGGAAATTAAAAAACAACCTACATAAGGTAAAAACAAACAAAGATCAACCGGAGTGGGGGTTAATTTTATATTTTATTTCGACTTCAACTATACCTTTTATCATAGCCCAAACTGGACAATAGGTATCTTCAGACAGCTTAATCACTTTATTAAGGTCTTCCTCAGTCGTGTCATCTGATTTCAGATCAANNTGATTTAAAACATGTAGGATGCTCTTTTCTTCTGATTCCCCTGGAATGTATTTCAAATCCTGTAATTGTCTTTCGCATCTTTCGCAAAATGGTCAGTACTGAGCTTCCAACACATGATGAGAGACTAAGAAGAAATAATTCCAGGGAAGTATAACCCAGATTATCTCCGAGCGGAGGAGTATAATCTATCGAGATCGGCTCATTTTCACCAACATGTGATATAAAATGAAGTTTATCGTTCACTAAAGTTATAGATGCGTTTAGTTCATTTGATTTGTCGGTCATATTTAATTTTTGAATTCGGTTATCTCTATTATCATAGCTAAAAATTTAAAATTGGGGCTGTTGAAAAAGTCCTTNNTTCAGTTCTTTGTGACCTTTGTGGTTAATGGATTTAGACTTTTTCAAAAGCCCCACAAATCTATTGAAAAGATCTACTCGTATTTCAGTGATTGCGCAGGATTGATAGTGGCAGTTTTCAGGATTCTGTAACTGATTGTAATTAAGGCAATACCAAGAGCTACTGTGAGGCCGGCAACAAAACTGAACACTCCGAGGCTTATCCTGTAATAGAAGTTTTCAAGCCATTTTTGGGCAATATAATAAATCAGAGGACACGCGATCAGCGCTGAAACAGAAACCAGAATGACGATTTCTCTTGATATTTCAACATATATTCCGGCGATGGAAGAACCCATGGCTTTTCTTACTCCTATTTCTTTGGTTCTCTGTTCAACAGTAAATGATGTGAGTCCAAATAAGCCGAGAGCAGCAATAAATATTGCCAGTATTGAAAAGACCACCGCCATTTTTGCATTTTGTTTTTCCTGGACATACATTTTTTCAAAGTCGGCATCCACAAAGTAGTATTGCAAAGGAGTATTTGCAGCATATTCTTTCCATATTTTTTCAATTTCATTTATTGTAGATGAATAATTCTTTGCCGATAACTTTACAGTAAGATATCCCCACAAAAAATTCTCATTCTGAAAACACAGAATATATGGTCCTATAGGGTTTCTGAGAGATTCAAAATTGAAATTTTCCACTACTCCTATCACTGGTATATACTTTCTTGTTCCGGGGTCGCCGGGTTGCATAAATCTTGTCTTCTCAGGTTCTTTGATTCCAAAATTCTTAACTACACTTTCATTGATAAGACATGCATCCTTATCGGTTGCAAATGACTCATTGAATGACCTGCCGGAAGCCAACTTCATTCCATACGTATCGAGATAATTATAATCCACCCAGTTTGTAACCATCAGGAATGATTCATCTTTCCTTCCTTCGAGTCCATAACCATTGTTATTATTGTTTCGTCCCGGTACTGCAGTCGAACTTGAGATATTAACAACCCCAGAAATCCTTTTCACACTTTCTTTAAATGATTTCATCTTCTGACCTATTGCATCGGCCCTGTCAATAACTATCAACTGCTCTTTATTGAAGCCTACATCTTTATTCAGCATATAATTTATCTGACGGTACATTACCATTGTACAAACTATCAATAATATAGAAACAGCGAACTGAAAAACTACGAGTACGCGTCTGAGCCTGCCATTTTTAATGCTGTTCTTGACATTGCCTTTCAGTACTTCATAAGGATTGAATGATGAAAGGAAGAATGCCGGATAACTTCCTGAGAGAAAGCCGACAAAAACAGAGAATAGTAATAGAACAGGAATTGTGTACCAGTTGGTCAGAAGATTCAAAGTCAGGTTAGCCCCAAGCAGATTGTTAAAATAAGGAAGGGAAACCTTAATAAAGATCAAAGCAAGTATTAATGAAGCGAATGAGAGAATAAAAGACTCTGTAAGGAATTGAGCTATAAGCATTCCTCTGGTGGATCCTCCGATCTTTTTTATACCTACTTCCTTTGCCCTCTTTGCTGACTGCGCAGTTGAAAGGTTCATAAAGTTTATAGATGCTATCAATACAATCAATATTGCAATTGCTCCAAAGATTTTCAGATATTTCGGATCACTTGCAGCTTTAAACTCCTGTTGAATTGAAGAATCAAGATGAGCATCCTTGATGTTTTGAAGAAAAAACCTGTATTTATTGCCTTTTTTGGAAAATTCACTCAATGAAATACCCATATATTTCTCTACTTCCGGTCCTACATATTTGATAAGCAATTCCGGATACTTCGCATCTACACTTTTATAATTAGTATTCGGTTTAAGCAAAAAGTAGGTACTAAAGCTGTTGTTCAACCAGATAGGATTCTTTGCCCTTGGGTTTGTCATAAAAGAAGTAAGCATACTGGCGTCAAAATGTGAATTTGCCGGAACATCACCCATAACTCCGGTAACAATATATCGTACAGTATCCGAGCCGATTTTAATAGGTTTATCAATGGGGTTCTCATTTCCGAATATTCTTTTTGCAGTTGACTCCGATAGAACGACCCTGTATGGAGCATTAAGAAGGCTTTTTGGATCTCCTTTTAAAACGGGTATTGAAAAGAAGTCAAAAAAAGAAGAATCTGCCTCAATAATCTTATCGTCGGTAAATGCTTTGTTCATATACTCCACTACTGAAGGTCCCTCTTTAGTCATCCTGCAAAAGGCTTCGATTTCAGGAAATTCTTTTACCATTGTTGGTCCCATTATGGCAGGTGATGTAGCATAAGTAATTTCCTGACCACCAATCTTTCCATTGAGAATTACACGGAAAATCCTGTCTTTCTTAACATTGAATTTGTCGTAACTGGCCTCATTCAATACATAAATTGAAATAAGCAAGCTACATGCAATACCTATTGAAAGGCCAAGAACATTAATAATGATATATGCACGTTGTCTTTTAAAAGATCTTAAACTATGCTTGATAAGATTGTTGAACATTGTGTTTGTCTTGTTAAGGTTAGATTAAATCATTGTTTTAAAGTGATCCACGATAATTATTTTTTACCGGGATTTCAAGCTAAAGACAAGATAAAATCATGAACGTTGCAAAAAAAATTAAACCAGATTCATTTGATTGTTCCAAAGCATTTCATTATTTCAGGAACTTAGATATTATTAATTTGTTACTTTGCAGTATACAGGATGAAAAATGGAAAACAAGGTAAATTCAATGCAATCCCGCAAGGTAGTTGTAGTCGGTGCAGGTGCAGTGGGAGCTACATATTGTTATGCTTTAACCCAGAGCGGACTGGCTGATGAAATTGTGCTGACCGACAAGAATGAAGATCTAATGAAAGGTCAGGTTCTTGATCTCGCTCATGGTCAGACCTTTTTCCCGACAGTCGGAATACGTTCAGGAACAATAGCGGATTGTGCAGATGCGCAGGTGGTGGTAATTACTGCCGGTGCTGCACAGAAACCGGGAGAAACCAGATTGGAGCTGATAAAGAAGAATGCTGCCATAACCGGATCTATATCGGAGGAGGTCGCTAAAACCGGATGTAAAGGAGTAATGGTGATTGTAAGTAATCCGGTGGATGTTCTTACCTATGTAGCCCTAAAAAGATCAGGATGGGAAAAAAGCCGGGTTATCGGATCGGGAACAGTTCTGGACAGTTCCAGATTCAGACATCTCCTGAGTAAGCATTGTGGTGTTGATGTTCATAATGTTCATGCCTATATTCTTGGAGAACATGGGGACAGTGAGTTCGCTGCATGGTCAATGACAAATATTGCAGGTATAAATATCGATGAATACTGTCCGGTTTGCAACAAGTGTTCTGACTGGAAAAATCAACGCCAGCTTATAGAACAGCAAGTGCGTGACTCAGCATATCATATAATAAACTATAAAGGGTCGACACAGTTTGCTGTAGGACTTGCACTGGTGAGGATTACCGGGGCAATACTCCGTAGTCAGAATAGTATATTGTCAGTATCGACACTTGTGGAATCTGATTTTGGAATTAAAGATGTCTGTCTGAGCGTTCCATGTGTTGTTTCTGATGGCGGGGTTGTCAGGATTATTGAGAGTCCCCTTTCTCCTTCAGAACTAAATTCTCTGTCTTACTCAGCTCAGGTTCTGAGAAAAGCAATAGATTCACTGTGAAATTATAAAGGATGACTTAATGAGCTTAATATATTACGACAATATAAAGGTTAATTCTGATATTTTTTTCTTATAGTTCCATATTTTCATATAGCAGAAGTTTATTTCTGAGGCCTCTAATTTCATCATGCAAGGAATTCATCCGCTGCAATAAATAATTGATTGTCTCGATTCCTTCAAGATTTATATCAAGCTCATAATACAAATGCATAAACTTTTCCAATTGCTTAAGTTGTTCTGTCTCTATGAAGTCTCCTTCACTGATTGTTGTTATCTCAATCAATCCGCTTTCACGAAGAGAGCTTATAAATGAAATCTCAATTTCATGACTTGTGCAAAACTCGTCAATTGCAACCAGGTTTTTTGAATCCATTTTTTTCATTATAATATTATGATTCAGATAATTGCTTAAACAATAAACGTTGTTCTTCTGTGAGGTTTGATGGAATTTTAATGTTATAAGTTATATACAAATCCCCATTCTGACCCTCCTTTTTATAAACCGGAAATCCTTTATCCTTTAATTTTACTTTGCTCCCATTCTGGGTTTCGGGTTTTACCTTGAGCTTTACTTTTCCGTCTAAAGTATCAATGGTCAGGTCTCCGCCGAGTACAGCTTTATACAAATCAAGATCAATTGTTGTATATAAATCATTTCCTAGTCTTTTAAACCGCGGATGATTGGCAATTGTAAAAGTAATATACAAATCTCCGTCAGGTCCCCCGCTTATTCCTTTGCCTCCATGACCCGATATTTTGATCGTCTGTCCGTTTTCAATACCTGCCGGAATATTAATTCTTATTTTTTCACCGTTCACATTCAGTGTGCGTTTATGCGATCTATAAGCGTCTGTAAGGTCCAGATTTAATTCTGTTGTATAATCCTCACCTCTGAATTTTACCTGCCTACTGCTGCTACGACCTGGTGAAGCACCTCCGAAAAGAGACTCGAAAAAATCCGAAAAGTCTCCGTCCTGTTGTGAACTTGTATACCTCCTGCCGCCTGATTCTGAAGGTCGCTGCTGATATTGACTTTGTTTTTCAAACTGTTCTGAATGCTGCCAATCCTTGCCGTACTGGTCATATTTTTTACGTTTTTCGGGATCGCTCAATACTTCATTGGCTTCGTTGATCTGCTGGAACTTTCTTTTTGCATCTTTATCGTTCGGATTCAAATCGGGATGGTATTTGCGGGCCAGTTTGCGAAAGGCCGTCTTCACGTCTTTCGCAGTTGCCGTTTTATCTATACCTAATAATTTATAATAGTCTACAAAATCCATTTATTTATTTAATTGTGCCGCTAAGTTAATATAAAGCGGGTAATCGGTATAACTGTTTTAATCATTTAACAACTAATTAGCAGGCTCCATTTCTTCTTTGGTCCAGCTCGTTTATACTGGAACACGAAAACAGACGAATAGTTTTTATGAAATACAGAATAGAGTATTTACGGGGATTTAAGAACTGAAATTATATCAGTAGAATTTCAAACAAAAAAACCGGATTCAGCGAAATCGCATAAATCCGGTTATACCTGAATAAAGAATCAGGGAATCTGTTTATTAATTATATACAAAGGAGGTAGTTCCGTTAATTGTTGTAGGATATCCCTGTGCATTATACTCGTAAGCTGTTTCAGTAGTCTGCACATTATCGGGTCCATCACTGGCGGTAAGATGAATAGTATAAGTCACTTTAGTAATGTTATTCTGATTGGTATAAATTCCAGGTATCATTAACTTACTTGTGGCTTTATAAGGATTTGACTCACTATCAAATACATATTCTGTAGTTGTTAACAGTTCTGCAGTACCCGATGCCGGTAGATTGTATAATGCTTCCTTTGTAAGATTGCCTTTTGCGTCGTAAGAATAATCAATATAACCTGTGGCTGCATTGTCCCAATACATTGTTTGTTTGTTTATTCTGTTGTTATTTCCATAAGTAAACTGGGAATATTCAGTGCTCGCTGATGCAGGACCGGTATAGGTCGATTTAATTAATTGGGAATTAGTATTATACTCATATGTTATTGTACCTCCCTTTTTTCCGTTTTCAGGGGTAACCAATACCTGGGTGCTCAATGCTGTTTGTGCAACCTGAAGATCACTGCTCAGAATGTCATCATTTCCGTAATGAATTGTTGAAACTAATAATCCTTTTGCGTTATAATGGTGCATTGCCAGATCATATTTACTTTTTTCCTGGGTTACCAGATTGGAATCGTTGTATACATACTCATAAGAAGTCTGACTATCAGTAATAACCTTACTAAGTAGGGGAGCAATGGCATTTCCGGATGTACCCGGAGTTCCGTTGTTTATAATCTCTTCTTTTTTGCATGAAAGAAATATTGCTACAAAGAGCAAAAAAATAGTAGTTATTTTAATTTTCATGGTTTTTCCTTTTTTATTATCAGTTATTAAAAATAAATTCCTCTCACATACGTTTATCAATAATTATAGACTTTATATACATTATCTGTAATTGTTCTTTATATTTCGACTCTTTTATCTGCAGACATGATTTCCTCTTACGGCAAATCTGTACTTCAAAAACGGACGATAGAAAATATTATTGTTCAAAAAATAAAATAATTTAATTTTAGTGTAATAAAAACGAATATTCGCCGTTTAATAATCTGTGTTAGTCAAATAATTTAATATATTCATCAAAAAACGTAAATTATGAGAAAGGCGATAATATTAATGTTTTTGTGTATATCAGTTGCAGTAAATGCAACCACTTATTATGTAGCCACAAACGGCAGTAACAGCAATAATGGGACTACTACTTCCACCCCATGGCTTACATTGCAATATGGAATTGATCATGTCAAAGCCGGCGATATCCTATATATAAGAGGTGGGACATACAGGACAACGGGTAATGCCAGTTCATCTGCACTTTTAACAATGAGCGGCATGGCCGGTACCAGTTCCAGTCATATCACTGTTTCCGCATATCCCGGTGAAGTACCTGTATTAAATCTTGATAACATTACCACAAATCAGTCTGCCGTATTCGCATTATTTATGAACGGAAGCACCTATCTTGATCTCAAAGGGCTTACGGTAACCGGATTGGCACAACCCTCTTCTGCAACTAATGTGGCCGGTATTTATACAACAAATTCTTCACATATTACAATAGAGAATTGTGTTTGTCATCATATGGGAGGTTATGGATTCACCTGTAATAATTCTACCTATGTAACATACAAGAACTGTGATGCTCATCATTGTGCCGATCCCTATTCAGCAAACGGCGCATGGGAAAATGCAAATGGATTTGGTGTTACAGGCGGTGTAGCACAAAATACTTCAGATAATATAGCTTTCGATGGATGCAGGTCATGGAACAATGCTGATGACGGATTTGATTTCTACGGAGTGGATGCCTANNCAGGGTTTCAAACTTGGTCCCAATTATACAACTACTTATAATTCCACAGTCAGAAGGGTTATTACAAACTGTGTGGCGGCAGGTAATAAATATCACGGATTTGATCAGAACTATGGTTCATCATGGGGAACATGCAGAATGAACTTCTATAATAATACTGCCTTTGGAAATGCACAAATGGGTTGGGCATTCAATTATATAAGTGGTATTGACAATATTTTCAAAAACAATATCGCAGTAAATAATACTGCCGGTACAGCTAATGTGGCATCATCAACCCAGGATCACAACAGCTGGAATGGTACTGTTACTGCCAGCGCTGCAGATTTTCAGTCCACAACAATAAGCCAGCTTACCTCAGCAAGACAATC
>PMIL01000214.1:8048-49998 GCA_003157075.1 Bacteroidales bacterium
ACAATGACTTATAATATGACACTTGCCAATATTGTTCCTGCTGCTTCCGCATTCACGGTTCTTGTCAATTCAGTTGCAAGGGCAGTTAATTCGGTAGTTGTCTCAGGAACAAATGTTCAGTTGACTCTGGCAAATCCGGTAGTTTATGGAGATAATGTAACCATTTCTTATACAAAACCTTCAGTCAATCCGGTTCAGATTTCATCAGGAGGTCAGGCTGAAAGCACAAGTGGTCAGACAGTAACTAACAGGGTAAATGCGATAAATCCCGTTTATGTAAGCTCAGCGGTCGCGAACACAACACCATCACTTTTAGAGATGTCCTATAATATGTCTCTCGCAAATATTGTCCCTGCAGTTACATCTTTTTCGGTTCTTATTAATTCTGTTGCCAGAACTGTTAATGCGGTTGCCATATCCGGAACAAAGGTTCAACTTACCCTTCAGAGCCGAATAGTTTACGGTGACATTGTTAATGTCTCTTATACAAAGCCGGCAGTTAATTTTTTACAGACAGCAACAGGAGGAGCAGCCTCCGGTATTTCAAAGCTTCCTGTTACTAATAATTGTATTAATTTGCCTCCGACTGCAGTTCTAACTTCTCCGGTTGCAAACAGTTCATTTACATCACAGGCAAATATCTCAATAACAGCCAATGCATCAGATGCCGATGGATCTGTTAATCTTGTAGAATTTTACAATGGCAGCACGAAGCTTGGATCTGCATCGGCTGCTCCATATTCACTCAACTGGGATAATGTTGCGGCAGGTACTTATTCATTGACTGCAATAGCTACCGATAACCAGAATGCNNTCGAATTGACTTCAGATCCATACACTTACACATGGAAAGATGTTGCGGCTGGAACCTATTATATAACAGCAATTGCAACCGATAATTTAAATGATACCACAAAGTCATCGCCCATAGAGTTGGTAGTGGGAACGCGTGTTAAATATGATGCTAATTCGGATGTTATTAAGTTGTATCCAAATCCAAATAATGGTCATTTTACAATAGAATTTGTCAATCCGTTACTGGAGGAAAAAAGTGAGATTATTATTACAGATATGGGTGGCAAACAAGTTTACAATGGCCCTGTATTACAAGAGGAGATAGTAAAACAATTTGACCTTTCCGGCAGCAGGTCAGGTGTTTATGTAATGATGATAAAGGATAAAGATATATTGGTAACAAAGAAATTTATTAAAAATTAACAACGGCCAATTTATCTGATATCAATCAAACTCTTATCTGAATGTAAAATGAACTTAGTTTTTAAAATGATATTAACCTGATCCATATACTCTGCAATCCATCTGGCAATTTGAAGTCCCTTGACATAGCTTATATGCAAGGGACTTCTGCTTTGCTATCCTATTGTAATATGGCAGCTTCAGGTAAAAATTTTCTTTTCAATCACTCTTGTATACACATCAATTCGATCTGATTTTCTTTTGACTAATACATATTCTCAGTGTAAAGTATTGAAGCAAGCTCTCCATTTGGAGGCTTTTCTTTATTCACATCTTTAATGGGAATAATACTTTCGAGAATTTGTTCAGACCTGGGGAGATCCCTCATTTTTCCACAGATAGTATTTCGGTTAAATAATAAACTTTTTTTGTGGAAAAATTCGGGATGACAATGAATTTAAGGGAGAAAAGGGGGAAGGAAGCACCGGCGATTCACTCGAAGTTGATTTTCTGCTAAAAGGAGTAATGAATCGCCGGTGCTTCCTTCCCCCAATACACGCCAAAAACCTGTCATCCCGATCGAATCCACCCTTTATACTTTTCGTAAGCTAAGGGTTTTAGGTGGATGAGTGAGGGATCTCTACGGTTAAAGATGCGCATAAAGATTTGCTCTATAGGGGAAAGGAGAATGTAAGCAACAACTTCTCCGAATATGCTAATAAACCATAATGGTATTGAAAGAATTCGGTTTATATGTTGATGATATAAGTGAGTCACCTATCTTGATGTTAATCTTCTTTGGTTCATTTGTTTCATTCTGCAGGATAATGACTACACTTTTGTCGGGATTCAGAAAGGCAAGCATATTTTTAAATGAACCTGATAAGGAGATCATTTTCGCCCCTGTTTGTACAAAATGACTTACATGTTTCATAAGGTAATATTCGTGATTCAAATGATAAGTTTTTGATTGGGGATCAACAGTAATTAAAGAATTCTGCTGCCAGCCCCATCTGCTGAATCCGCCTTTTTCCAAAGATATATTCCAATACATATAGGAAGATACCCCGTTATTGAAATAGTGTTTCATCAGGCCCCAGGCGTAATTGCAATATTGCCAATCGTTCTTACCATCGCCGCACTCCTGTTCAGTCTGGTAAAGCTTCAACCGGGGATAGCGTTTATGTAAACCTGCAATAGCATCTTTACCTGCCCACTGAAAACCAATTCCTGTAATATATTGTCCTGCTTTTATATCTAAGAGTATACTATCAGCAAGAGCTTCAGCAGGTCTTTCCATTGTACCGAACATTATTTCCACTTTTTGTTTTTTCATCCGGGGCCCGAGATAATTGCCGATAAATTCTGCCAGACCGGAGGCAGTCCAGGTGCAGCTTGGAAAGATCTGACACGAATTGAACTCATTTTGTGGCATAATAGTGGAAATATTAATGCCCTGTTTTCGGTAGTCTTCAATGAACCTGGCAAAATACAAGGAATACGCCTTGAAATATTCATCTTTCTGAATGAACATATTTGTTCCCTCTTTTCCTTGCTTTTGCGGATCAAGCCCATTTTTAAATTTATCATTCAATGATGGTTCTGACACTCTGCAGGCATAATGTTTATTCCATTTCATCCATGAAGGCGGACTCCAGGGTGAAGCCCATAGCTTCAGATCAGGCTTGTATTTTTGAGCTTCTTTTACAAAAGGTACTAATGTTTGCAAATCGTTTCCGATATTAAAACTTTTCATCTCAAAATCACCTTCAGTCTCGTCATATGAATACCAGTCACGCGAAAAATCATTGGCTCCAACAGGCATCCGGCAAATATTGAAACCAGCTCCAAAACCCGGTTTAAATAACTCCTTAAAAATAAAGTCTCTGTCCTTTTCCGAAAGTATATTTAATGAAGTCCACCCCAGCTCATTAAAACAAGCTCCGAAGCCTTCAATTGTCTGAAGTGATTTATTAAGGACTATTTCTACGTCTGATAATGCCGGGGAATTATTTGTGAGATTGCCCTTCTCTGAGACCCAGGGCATATTCTCAGTTGTTGAAACCCATTCTACTTTTTTGTACTGAGCTTCAGAATTGAGAGAAATTATCAAAAGAATTGATACAATAGTTGTTAAATTCATTTTCGGTTATTTCTTTCTAAATATCATTAAAAAATATTTTACAAATTAATATCCAATACCTGACTTATCATAATTTAATCAATTGATATTAATTTTTATATTTTTAAAGATAAACCAATTGGAGATCGGAGCAATATCATTTCCTGATACAGGTAAATTCCTATTGACTTTGAAATATGGAGGCAGCATGAATTTTGGTCATCTTGATTTCCTATATAATGATGCAAGGCAGAAGTAGCTGGCCGATTGACCAGACTTCTTTCTTAATTGATGCCACTTTAAGCATATTTTACTCACTGATCATTTCCGACTTTACTGGTCTCCCATATGAGAAAAAATATGATCCTGATCCGACTTTGTAGACAATATAATTGTTTTCTGTTCTAAGGAAATGTACTCCCTTAGCTTTGGCGGCAATAGCACCGTTTTCATAAACCTTTCCCGGATCGGTTCCCGGTATCTGAACTACTGCAGTTGTATTCACCGGTATTGTGATAAAATGCGTATACACACCATCGGATTTGTCCCAGTTCGATGTAATCAGGCCTTTTACCGTTTTAAGAGATGATTTAACAAAGGACAAACTGTCAGGGATACAAGGTTTTATGCTTATTGTTTTATAGCCGGGGGTCAAAGGGCGTATCCCGCCGAATCTTGTGAAAAAAGTTTTGTCAGCACCTGAATACATTGCGTGATCATAAGTCTCCATCTCGCCGCCGGAAGAAGGTACCCCCCATTGTTCCCAGGTGGTAGTAGCTCCGTAATTTTTTATCTGGTAGCCAAAGCCGGGATAAGTGGTTTGTGTGAATATAGAGTATGCAATATCAGCCCGTCCATGATCGCAAAGGAGATCGGGTAAAAATGATGTTCCATAAATTCCTGATCCAAAATGCCCGGTACACTCCCTTGTAATATTGTCAGCAAGGTTATTAAAAACAGGAGTTCGTTTGTTGGCATGGACAATTCCGCACATGAGGGGCATAATATAAGTTATCTGTTTTCCGCTGCCATACATATTGGCAGAACTGTTAAAAAACTTACTGTTGAAAGTTGTCAGAATTGAATTTGCTTTCGATGCATAATTGGCTGAATCTCCGGTTTTCCCAAGAATCCCAGAAATCCTTGACATCAGACTCGTCATATAATAGTATAAGGTTGTATTGACTACCTCACCTTCACTAAAGCTGTTTTTATAGCTGCCATCGGTATTCGGCGGGCACCAGTCGCCAAATGAATCTGACCAGTAGTTTGATTTTTGGGCATTTGCCAGACAAAAATCAACCTCTTTCTTTGAAGAGGAATAGAATGTTTCCAAAATTCTTTTGTCACCATAATACTGGTACAACAACCAGGGTCCCAGCACCTGGCCTTCTGACCAGTCAGGATTTGAGGTGTTTTCTGAAATATTATACAGCCAGTTTTTAAGGTATTGCTGAACATCAAAATTTTGTATTGCTGCTTCATAAATGCAGTTCTCATCCATCTGGCATGGGGTTCTTTCGTCGCGGACCGGATTATCAGTAGGGATGCTTACCATATTGTTTAAAATTGTCCACTGAAAATTACTATGGGTTTGATTTATCAGACTATTTGAACTTGAAAAGCTGCCTGTGTGCTCAACATCTGAATGTAAAGCACATCCTTCCAGATCTGATAGGGAAGGCGTGCCAGGATAACCAGTTACTTCAACATAACGAAAACCATGGTATGTAAACCTGGGTTCATAGATTTCTTCACCTGTTACGCCCTTAGATATATAAGTATCAGTTGCCAGAGCGCTTCTGTTTGTGAATGTATCAAGTGTCCCGTCACTCTTTTCAGCTTCCGCATGGCGTATTACTATTTTAATACCCCGGGTTGCCCCTGAAATATGAATTCGGACCCAGCCTGCAATATTTTGTCCGAGGTCGAAAATATAGCTTCCGGAAGCTGTCATTTTTACTGATACCGGCTTTATTAGTTTTGCTACCCTGACAGGGGTTGACATATTCGACTGCATTTTTCCCGAAGGAGCAGAAGTGATAGTAACATTTTCCCAGTCTTTATCATTGAAGCCATTGAGATCCCATCCTGTTTTCTCCCTGGTAGCATCATACGTTTCACCATTATAAATTTCGGCTGAAGAAATCTGACTGTCACCCGCTTTCCATGTTTCATCGGTGATGATGCTCATCTTGCTGCCATCAGTGAATTCAATGTTCATCTGCAAAACTGCTCTTTTGGAATCCATCCATCTCCATCCGTATTTACTATAACTTGCACCGTAACCATTTGAGAGCCACAATCCCACTGTATTTCCGCCTTCCTTTAAATATTTTGTAACATCATAAGAATCATAAAGAAGGCGTTTTGAATAGTCTGTATTTGCCGGAGTTAATACCTGATCTCCAACCTTTGATCCATTGAGATGCAACTCATACCATCCAAGTCCATAGACATGGGCCGTTGCTTTTTTTAAGGCTTTAATAATGGTAAAATCCTTACGAAAAAACGGGGATTCTTTTTCTGTGGAAGTCCCTATCCATTTTCCCTGCCAATCTGTGCTTTTAAGTAATCCCATCTCCCAGAAAGCCGTTGCTGACCAATCAGAAGCAATATTATTCGAGTCCCAGACTTTTACTTTCCAAAAGTATCTGGTATCACTGGTCAAAGCCGGACCCTTATAAATTATGTTAGTCTGTTCGCCTGATTTAATGTGGCCACTATTCCATATATCACCATTATCTGCATCAAGGTTAACTTCCGAAGATGCAACAAGTATCTGAAAACCGAGTTGCATTTGTTCCCTGTCTGCCGAAGTGAGTACCCAGCTTAGTCCAGGCTTCAGGACATCGACACCGAGAGGATTGACCATCCATTCGGTTTTCAGGTCAGTCGGGGAAATACCTCCATGAGCATACGACCGGGGAAATGAAAACGTACTTGCTAAAACCAATAGAATCGGAAGATACTTTTTCATGTATTTAGTGTTATTTGGGTATACAATTTTGATAGATCGTTTACTAGTTCATGTTTACGCATAACATCGAAATATACACAAAAAGTCAATGTGATATAAGCTTCGCGAATAATGCACTATCTGCCGAATGTTATATTGAGCCCGGCAAAATAGTTTCTTGCAGGAGAAGGATTATAATAGCGCCCGCCTGTTGCATTTAGATCATTTCCCAGACTATATTGTTCATTCAGAAGATTGTCAACACCGAGATAAATTTTATAAGTCAGGTTATGATGAACTGCAGATTCCCATCCTGCTTTAAAATATATAAGATGATACGGATCTGAATAATTGCTGTTGGAATCGTTCAGTGGTATACGGGCCGTATAACTATACTGAGCAAATGCAAAAAAATCAAGCGGCAGCTTTATCGTCAGTCCTGTGACTATCACGTATTGAGGAACACCGGTAAGATTATTCCCGCTATAATCATTTGATCCGTCTTTGTAATTATTGAATTTAAATCTGTTATAGGTGAAACTATTTGTCAGCTGCAGCTGTCTTAAGATATTATGGCTTCCAACCGGAATAAGATTAAGTGTTAACAGGGACTCCAGACCGGGTTGTTTAATTCCCCCGGCGTTTATGAAAAATTCATTTCCGGCATCATCTGTGCGGCGAACAATTGCCTGCTGTAACTGATAATAATAGACAGATACGTCCCACCATATTCTGTCATGTTTATCGTGAAGACGGTATCCTGTTTCATAGTTCCAGCCCGATTCTGGCTGCAGGCTGATGTTAACTACATCATTCGACGGGCGAATTTCATCAAAAGCAGGAGGCGAATAACCTCTGCTTACAGACGTTCTCCAGGCAAGATTGCCGGAGATCAGGTAAGATATTACGATCCTGGGCATTATCTGGGGAGTAAACACCCGTTTTTGTTCAGGTTTCTGAACAGGTTTAATACCGGTAAATAAAAAACGGTTATCATTTATGCTTGCGGAAGCTTCAAAAGTTAAGCGATTATTAAAATCGACGGAAAGACGTACAAATCCAAAACGCTGAATGACCTTTAAATAATCCACAGCCTGTACCGTATCTTTTATACCATATCGGTTTCCAAAGTTTCCGATGCGGGTTGGAGATTTCTGTGCTTCTAAGCCTATATCGAAAGCAAGATTGACTGATCCTTCCCTGTGGTTAGCTGCTTCAAGCCATGTCCGTATTCCAAGGCTGTTTTCCTTTCGTACTTCAAAATTTGTAATAAAACGGTTTTCGAAATCTGTATGAGAACCAAAAACTGCTATCACATGACGCAAATGATCATTTATTATAATCTCGTTCAGGATACCTCCGTAAAATGTTTTGTTATGAACACCTGCATTTTGTTGAACAGCACCGGGAAGAAAGGCAGTAGGAGGACGGGCAGCACGTGGATTATCCTGAGATTGAACCAGGGTGAGCCCACCGGGAGTAAGGTAATTCAGGTCTGAATAAAATAGCAACAAACGCAACTGACCATGAGAACTGTAATTCAATCTGTCTGTTAATTGATAATATTGTCGCTTCAATGAACTATTGTCACGATAACCGTTATACTTTTGAAGAGCCTCACTCACAGAAATATTGTTTTTTTTAAGCGATAATTGCAGAACAGAATTTTGTTGAAATAATCCATAAGACCCGGCCATAATACCTGACCTAAAATAAGTATTACCGGCACGTGTATCTGATGGAGATATGCGTATTACACCACCCGAATTGGCACCGAACAGACTGCCATCTGGCCCTTTAAGTACTTCCATACGGTTAATAACATTCGCATCCAGTAAGTTCAGGTAGGTATTGCCTCCGGCATCAGTAAGCGGAAATTCATCCAGATATATTTTAACGTTCCGGACACCAAAAGGAGATCTTAATAAACTTCCGCGTATGGAAAGACGATAACTGCCTGGCGAACGTTCTTCCATCCGCACTCCGGGAAGAGTATTAAGCGCTGACACCAAAGATCCGCCCTGTTGCTTTGCAAGAATTGCGGTATCAATTATTGCGAGAGAGGATGGCGTCCGTAAATATGGACGCACATTGAAATAAGAGTGAACATAAACTTCCTTCAGAATATTAGTATCAGCCAATTGGCCATAAGAATACATTGACAGAAAAATAAAACTAACAGGAAGCAGATACCGGTTTACTTTGTTATTCAAAGGATGCAATTTTAATATTCCCTGATGACTATCAGGTATTCTCTTGCCTTAAACAGTCATTTTCTAAAGGGTCTCTGATTAAAACAAACCATCTCATCGTTTGTTTTTATGAAACCTTCTAAATCGGTAACATCCTTTTGCATGGACTTTTATAATGGGTAAATCAATAAAATTGTCCGATCTTCTCAGCTGACCAGTTGTTCTAATTTCTTTATTGTTTCAGCTATTCCTACCCTGTTTTTACAACTTCTCCGCTGTATTCATGTCCCTGGACTATAGGGTATTTTGTGAACGGATGCTTTCCATGATTAACATGAATATCAGAACCGCATATACCAATTCGTTTAATCTTAGGCAGGATTTCATTGTCTTTTACTTTTGTCAAAACAGCAACTTCTCGGATTTCAATAGTTCCTGGAGCTGTCATTACTGCTTGCCTCATAGTATATTAATTTAATTCTGGTTCAGAGAATCAGTCAATTATTAGTTTATAAGTAAAGATATAATTTTAAGATATGGTTTTCAAAGGAAAGTTGAAGCTTAAACCATTAAAAAGTAAGGGAAAATACAAAAACCTGAGTACAGGCCTCCCGTTATTAAATGATGACCCTTATTCTTCTATTTTAAATTTTCTTTTTTCTCCCAATTCATTTAGTAAATGATTAATCTCTTTCTTGAGTTCCATCATCTGCTGATCTTTACCCATCATAAATTCATCAAATTGTTCTAGTTCATGGGCTTTGAATTTCAGCAGCTCTTCAGTCCGTTTTTGCTTTGTTTCATCAACCACGGTTAACTGGCATATTTCCTCATCTTCTGATATCATTCCTTCAATTAAAACAAAGCTGGATTGGTTTCCCTTATTTATCAATCTCACATGGCAGGTCTCTTTTGAATGGGTCTCAAATACTCTCAATATAAAGTCAATGAATTGGGAAAGAGTATCAACGGTAACAAACTGCCTGAAATTTCTGTTTGAAATTGAGGCACGTTCCTTTCCAAGCATAGAGGCACCACTCAGATTTAACTTGTAAATTTTGCAGTCGCGATCAACTGTAAAATAGCCAGTGTGGGCAAAATCATAAAGTGAAGTAAGCTTGTCATTGGCTGTTCTGACTTCGTCTCTTGCATTCATCAGCTCATCGTTTTGCATTTCAAGCTCTACCTGATGCACTTCAAGTTCGTGAAGGAGTTTTAATGTATCGTGTTCTGATAGTTTTTGGTAAGCTTTCGAAGATTTCTTTTTTATAATTCTTTCTGCCGCCTCACGCAGTCCTATACTTTCAGCTATATTATTTATCTTTTTCATGATTTTCTTTTGTTAAAAATAATTATTATTTGCTCTTAAGAGTAACATGTACTATAAACTATCTTTCTTTTTATGAAGAGCCTCATTGGCTTCTTTTAATTTTACTTCCAGCTTTTTTGAAATTGTGATATCATTAAAAATAACTACAAGTCCGTCGATACGATCGTCGAGTGTACGATATGGCATTATGCGTATTTTAAACCACTTGCCATCAAGGGTAGTAATCGGAGTTTCGATTGATGTAAGTGTTTTAAGTACCTTATGCGCATCGCTATCCATTTCAGGATATAACAAATTAGAACCTAAATCGGTCAATGGTCTGCCTATATCTGAATTGCGTACTTTAAAAATATTTGCAACGGGATCGGTAAATCTGCGTATATTCAATTGCTTATCAAGGAAAAGAGTGGCAATTTCTGTGCTGTTCAATAGGTTTTTCATGTCGTCATTGGCATGAACAAAATCATTTACCTTGCTCTGCAGTTCAATATTAACAGTCTGTAATTCTTCGTTCAGACTCTGCATTTCCTCCTTTGAAGTAGTGAGTTCTTCGTTGGTGGATTGAAGCTCTTCATTGGTAGACTGCAACTCTTCATTTGTCGATTTCAGTTCTTCCTGCGACGTTTGCATCTCTTCGCGTATGCTTTGTATCTCCTCGAGACTTCGTTGCAATTCAATCTCCAATTCCTTTTGCCGGACTGTTGACTTTCCTTTTTCAATTTTAGAGATCCCTTCATGACTGATGATGGCTGGGACATCTGCAAAAACTATCATTATCATACCTCTGATTGTTTCGGGATTTTCGATACGCTGCACAGTGACATCAACAAATTGAGTACCTCCGTTAGTCCCTACCTTTATATTTCGCAATACAACAGGATCGAAACTTTGCATTGCTTTGCGGAATGCCCCTGGCAACTCATTCCGGATTCCATCCCGTGCCATGACATGAATATTCCAGTTTGCTTTTCCGGCAACAGGTTCCAGATACTTTCCGGTGCGTCCCGTAATATAGAGAATGTCGCCTTTATCGGTTACCAGCACGCTTGCCGGGGCAAAATGCTGAAGTAAAATCTGATCTGCAAGGGTTTGAATATTTTCAACGATTTTCGGTAGTGCTGTTTCCAGAGAAAGAACTCCTTTGACTGAACGGAAAGAGCTGGGGAAGTCCATAACTTCCGTAGAATTCAGCGTTGATGAGCGTCTGAATATTTTAAGCTTTGCATCACTCTCTGTAAACCTGGTATTCTCACTACCAAGAGTCTCTGCAGTACCCAGCAGCATAATTCCACCGGGCTTTAGACTGTAATCAAACAACGCAATAAGCTTCTTTTGCAATTCGGGCTCCATATATATTAGCATATTGCGACAAGTAATTATGTCAAGCTTGGTAAAGGGGGGATCTTTGATAACATTCTGAGATGCAAAAACTACCATTTCGCGTATTGAGGCATTTATATGAAAACCTTCATCCACAGGAGTGAAAAAGCGACTGATTCGCTCAGGCGACACATCGGCTATTATATTTTTTGAGAAATAACCCAGTCTTGCTTTATCTATAGCATCGGTATCGAGATCAGTGGCAAATATTTGTAAAGAGAGGTTCATATGATTCTTTGCCTTTTCCAGAGCTTCTTTAAATATTATTGCAAGTGTATAGGCTTCTTCGCCGGTTGAGCAACCTGTCACCCAGGCACGTATCACATTCCCTTGCGGAAACTTATTAATCAGATCAGGCAGAATACTTTCTTTTAACTTTTCCCAAACCTCAATATCGCGAAAAAAGCTAGTGACCCCTATCAACAACTCTTTATAAAGTATCTCCACTTCTTTAGGATTTTCCTGCATAAAGCGGACGTAGTCCTGAATTTTATCTATCTGGTGAACACTTTTTCTCCTTTCTATACGGCGAAACAATGTAGTTTTCTTATACAGAGAAAAATCGTTTCCCGTATGTTCCCGAAGTAAAATGATAATTTTATCAATGTTACTTTTAGTTTTGCTATCAATTTCCGCATCGGTTTTACCCTGTGGGTTTAACCTTAAAAAAGATAATAGCTTCCCTGGAAGCTCCTCAGCTGGTGCAACTATATCGGCAATTACAGCGTTAATAGCGCTGCAGGGCATTCCATCGAATTTAGCAGTCGATGGGTCCTGGACCAGCACCAAGCCATTTCTTTCTTTGATCGCTTTCAGCCCCAGACTACCATCTGAACCCATTCCGGAAAGTATTATACCAATGCTCTTTTCCTGTTTGTCTTCGGCAAGTGAACGAAAGAAGATGTCAATAGGCAAACGGAGACCATGCGATTCAACAGGATCGAACAATTGCAGTGTACCATTTAGAATCGAGAGACTTTTATTGGGAGGTATTACATATACGCAGTTTGGTTTTACTAATAGATTATCGCTGGCCTGCTGTACTTTCATCGGAGTTATTCGTTGTAACAGCTCCGGCATAATGCCTTTATGATCTGGAGAAAGGTGCTGAATAACTACAAAAGCAAGCCCGGTATTATCCGGCATGTGCTTAAAGAACTGCTCAAGCGCTTCAAGACCCCCGGCAGAAGCTCCAATACTTACAATAGGAAACTGATCCGGTTTGTTTTTTACAGGTATCGCTTCTTGAGTCCGCTTAAGGGATGTCGTATTCTTAGACTTCATTCAGGTGATTTAAAATTAATCAAACTTATATGGTGTTAAATCTGTCATTTTCAGTTTTTAATAATATTTCCTTATTTTAACAAACAGGTCTATAAAATCTTACAATTTTTCAAGTGATTTACGTCTTTTATGCTTTAGTTTTTTGAAGTGCGAGGGAGTTAAGCCGGTAATCTTTTTAAATTGGTTCGAAAGATGAGCTACTGAACTATAGTGCAACTTAAAAGCAATTTCTTTGAGGTTGAGTTCATCGTAAACAAGCAATTCTTTTACCCGTTCAATCTTGTGAAAAATAAAAAAATGTTCAATTGTAGTCCCCTGAACTTCAGTAAAAAGATTGGCAAGGTAGGTATAGTCATAGTTAAGTTTTGAGGTCAGATAATCTGAAAGATTTATTTTAAGTGGATAATCAGAATAATGTATTAATTCAATAATAATAATTTTAATTTTTTCAATCAGGATGCTTTTTCTGCTGTCCATCAATTCAAGTCCGGTTTTTTTTAAACCTGCATCTAACTGAATTCTCTGTTCCGATGAAATTTCTCTTATGATCTCAACTTCACCTAACTCCACCGAAATATATTTCAGACCAAGTCTCTCCAATTCTGATTTCACTGCCATTTTGCAGCGGATACATACCATATTTTTAATGTAGAGTTTCAAAGGGGAATTTAATTATAACCAAAATCGAGTAATTTATTTAGAGGATTTTCAAGGATTCAACATTATAAAGCTATGAAAAATAAACCATTCGGCAATAATTTTCACTAAGCATTTAGCCTGCAGAAAATAATTGCTTCAGGCAATTCAATGTCCGTATTTTCCTGTAATTGAAATTCTCAGATTGCGAATCAGAAAGTGGTTGAAGTGTTTAATTTTTAAGTTGGCCTGAAGGTAAAAAAAAAGGTCGTCTAGACGACCTCAGGAGAGAACTATGTCTTGAATTAATATGCGTTGGAAGGTGCAATTTGATTTAATTTTGGTACAAATTTATTCCGTTGTTTTTCCGTCAAATTCTACATCCTTTGTTTCAGCATCCTTTTTTGTTGCGTTTATAAGTCCGTCAAGGTGATGTGGCGGGGCATAGATTGTGTACATTTTTAATCCATTTACAGAATCTGTATTTATTACATTATGCTTGGCTCCGGCAGGTACAACAATGGCATCTCCATTTTCCACTTTATATTCATTCCCGTCAATAATGCATTTGCCCTTGCCGCCTTCGAACCTGAAAAACTGATCTGTGCTTTCATGGATTTCCATACCAATCTCTTCACCGGGTTTTAAGCTCATTAATACAACCTGAAGATGTTTACCTGAGTAAAGTACTTTTCTGAAATTCTCATTTTTAAGAGCTTCCTTTTCAATGTTATTTTTAAATCCTTTCATGATAATATTTATTTGGTTCAAAAAAAATGTGCGCAATTTTCTATATTATAATAATTATGGTAGTTCAAACACAATCTGGAAAGTTAGTACAATTAGGTATTTGGATATACCATTAACAGAAATCCTGTTTTGTCGAAGTCTTTTTATAAAATTCCGGTTAACGGGGAATAGGCTCCTATACCTTTTCGCTGGTTTAAAGCCCTTCCAATATCTTTTGTAATTCCTCTTTAGATTTGCCAAGCTTAATTTGAAGTTTTCCAAGCATTTCATCTTTCTTGCCTTCTGCAAACATCAGGTCATTGTCGGTTAATACTGCAAATTTCTGTTTGAGGCGGCCTTTTTGCTCATTCCAGTTTCCTTTTACTTCTGTCTTGTTCATCTCAGTGATTTTACTTTGTGAATGCATTTTCACAACGTAAAGGTCGTCACCTCTGTCGGGATAAGGATTACACAACTTTTGGAAAAAGTTATATCATTCACACCTGAATGTATCAGCGAAGGAATTTTCATACTTTTACTTTTTAAATCATGTTTATTTTATTTTTTGAGAACAAGTATCTTTATCAACTTTAGTGATATCTTATAATATTAACAGATGAAAGCCATTCTAGTGATAAACCCCTCCTCCGGCAAAATGGGCAGAAAAATGCCCCCTGTACTAAAATGGACTTTAAAAAAACTGGGAAGAAGATTAGCCGGCCTGTCCAGGCCTAAAATATCAGAGGATGATATTATAGCCGAAGTAAAAAAGAAGTGCGATAAAGAAAATATAAAACTGGATATAGAATTCACAAAATATCCAAAACATGCAACAAAATTAGCAAAAGCTGCTGCTGACAAATACGATCTGATTATTGCCGCAGGCGGAGACGGAACAATAAATGAAGTAATTAATGGTTTGGCTGAATCAAAAGCAACCCTGGTAATTATTCCTTTTGGCAGTACGAATGTTTTAGCTTGTGAGCTGGGCATACCTAATAATCCGAAAGAGGCGGCAGAGTTAATTACAAAAGGCAAAAAGATAGAAATGGATCTGGGCCATGCAATAACAGGTAAAGAATCAAGATATTTTTCAATGATGTTAGAGGTGGGTCCCTTTGCTCAGGTTATAAAAAAAACGACTCCGGAATTTAAAAGAAAATGGGGACGATTTGCATATCCCTTTGGGTTAATCAAACTTCTTTTCAGATATAAATGGCATGAGATTTATGTCAATCACGAATTTGATTCAACAGGATATTTTGTAATTATGGCAAACATAAAATATTATGCAGGGGAATATGAAATTGCTGATAAAGCAAACAAGAGAGACGGCCTTCTGGATCTTGTTATAATTGATAGAAAAAATCCATGGGATATAATTGCGTTAATCTTTTCATTTGCAGTTGGTAAAGAAAACAGGTTTCTAAGAAAAGAATATTATCAAACAAAAGAAGCTGATATTTACTCTCATCATAAAATGCAGATTCAGGTTGACGGCGAGGTATTGGGCATAACCCCGGTAAAAGTTAAAATTATACCAAAGGCGTTAAATGTAATTGCAGCTTCTCAAAATGGTATCTGATTTGCTTGTGAAAAAGACATTGTAAAAGAGATCCAGATGTTTTTTGGATCTGGTGGAATATTACAGGAAGTCAGATGGATCATCGCACAAGAAGATACCTGGATTTTTGACTTATACTCACAAAAAATATACGTTATACTTAGTTTGAACAAAATGAATTTTACGCTGTTTGATATGTTAGATTTTCTAATACTTAGTTTTTTATATTTCAATATATTAACTTCCAAAAAAGAATGGTAGAAAGAAAATGAAAGTGTAGTTACTACAATAGCTAAAAGCATCCTGAATTAGTCAGAATAATCCTTAAATAAGGTTCTTAGACAAACTCATACTGTGCGTTGCCTTTAAATATTATCTAATTTTTGAACTGTAAAATATTAATCTAAGAAATAAAATCAATTTGATCAATTATTACCAGGGAGCACGGACCAACCCCAAAGTTTTCAAACAATTGTTCTGTAAAGACCTGCTGTTTGTTTATTACGATTGTCCTTTAGGATGCGTACGACAGGACAGATGGTCTCAGAACAATTACATCTTGTATATTATATCAGGTAAAAAAGTTTTATATACGACCACACGTTCATGGTTACTTACAAGAGGAACTGCAGTTTTCGTAAAAAAAGGAGCATGTATTATTGAAAGAGTGGATGGAGAAGTTTTGATTCTGATGGCTTTTTTTATACCCGATGACTACCTCCGGTCTTTTCTAATTGAAAACCGAGCACTGCTGACAAAGGAGAAAATCAATGTTCAAGAAGATGACCTGGTATTATCGCTTGAAGTAGATGAAATGATGCTTGCTTACTTCGAATCTGTAATACCATATTTTTTTTCATCGGTAAAGCCACCTGAATATTTGCTTGAGTTAAAGTTCAGGGAGCTGCTATTCAATATTATAGGCAATCCTGTAAATACAGAACTCATTAGCTTTCTGAAAACATTGGTCTCATCACAGGCTAATAACATCCGGTCAATAATTGAAGCGAACTATAGCTATAATCTTACACTCGGAGAATATGCAAAACTTTGCAACAGGAGCCTTTCGTCGTTTAAACGGGATTTTTATAACATATATAGCGAATCTCCCGCAAGGTGGCTCTTAGACAAACGCCTTTCCCATTCTCTTAAACTGCTTTGTAATTCCAACAGTCCCATTGTGGATATTTCTTTTGAAAGCGGATTCGAAAACAGTACACATTTCAGCCACGCCTTTAAAAAGCATTTTGGCCTATCTCCCTTGAAATACCGTCAAAAAAATTCAACTCTGCAAAGTTCGTTTTAAAATGAACTTTTTTGACAAATAGTTGAACCGCAGAATCATGCCTTCAGATTATGTATGGTTTAATTTTACATTGTTAAGTAAACAATATTTATTAAACCTCATAAAACTTAATCATGAAAAAATTTATTGCACCAATTGCCATTATTTTTATGGCGATAACAATATTCAATGCGTGTCAAAAGTTGGAAGAATTCGACTCCTCTGGAAATCTTTACCACGGTCATGGCTATTTGAAGCAAACCAAAGCTTATTCATCTGAAGTTGCTTTTAAATGGATAGAAATGCAATTGCGTTTAATCCGCACAAATCCAACTCCTCTTGGAGGTTTGCCTCCGCAACGTTATTTCGGCTATAGTGCTATTGCTTTGTATGAATCTGTAGTGCCAGGGATGCCTGTGTATAAAAGTTTATCGGGACAGTTAACCAATATGCCCTCTATGCCACAAACGATTCCCGGATATGAGTATTACTGGCCTGCATGCGGAAATGCGGCATTGGCATTCATGACGCGAAGTTTTTTCTCCAATGCTACAATTGCTAACAAAGCATCCGTTGATTCCTTGGAAAATGCCTTAAGCGATTATTATAAGATGCAGACAGATACAGCAGAGTTTCATCGGTCGGTGAATTTTGGTAAAGCCGTAGCCTTGCTGGTTTTTAACTGGTCGACAACCGACGGTGCTTCCAATGCCAATGCACCTTATGTTCCACCTGTTGGCCCTGGTTTATGGGCGCCCACACCTCCTGCATTTGCACCAGCTTTCGGGCCGTATTGGGGCAACAACCGACTATTGGTTGCAAATAGTCTCGATGGGACTGCACCACCAGCTCCGCCGGCGTATTCAGAAGTACCAACTTCTGACTATTTTATGATGGTAAAAGATGTATATGATGTTTCACAGGCTCTTACCCCCGAACAAAAAGCCATTGCTATTTATTACCGTGATAATCCAGGTTTTGGCGGTGGCCACTACCTTTCCATTTTAGAGCAGGTATTAGTACAGGAAGATCCGCAACTGGATTTTACGGCTTATGCTTATGCCAAAGCCAGTATTGCAATTATTGATGCAGGTATCGGTTGCTTTAAGACTAAATATCAATATAACCAGCAAAGACCAATAAAATACATACGAGAAGTTTTGGGTTATAGCTTATGGAATCCGGTGTTTCCTACACCTAACTTTCCCGATTTTCCTTCTGCCCATTCTACCATTGCCGGATCCTTTAGTGAAATAATGAAAAGTTTGTTCGGATCTGATTATCATTTTACCGATCATACTTACGATTATCTGGGTATGGCACCGCGTTCTTATACATCGTGGGATGCCCTGACTCAGGAAATTGGCGATTCTCGTGTTTATGCAGGGATACATTACCGTCTATCCTGTGAGAGGGGTAAAGAACAGGGAAGAAAAATAGGACAAAATATAATTAGCACAGTTAAGTTTAAGAAAGAATAACAAGTGATAAATATTGTATTATAGTAAAGAATCAATATTTAAGGGAAATCAATTCGAAAGTTACTTTTTTTAATTCATTATAATCAGAAAAATCCCGAAACAGAATGCATTCAGTTTCGGGATATCTTTTTTGCGAATTTAGTGGAATATTACTAGATGTCATCCTTCAAAATAAGGCAGAAATTCCTTCAGTTCATAAGTATTACATAAACCCTTGAATTCTTCCAGGAGTTCCTTATTAAAAGGCACTCCTTTATCTTTTCTTGCCAGCCAGATATCATGTTCTTTTTCACCTGCAGTATAAATACGGGTCTGACCGGGCATTTTCTTTGAAGCCCTGAGCTCACGCAGAATATCACCTGTGGTCTTTTTAAAATCCTCNNGCCTTGCTGCAATGCTGCCGAGAGTATCTCAACAACTGTGGCATATCCATAACCTTTATAGCCCCCGGTTTCTTCACCAACACCCCCCAGAGGCGTGAGTGCAGCTTTACCTGCAATAATATCCTCGAGTACTTCGGATGCATTGGTTTTACTTTCACCATTTTCATCTATTACCCAGCTTTTCTGTAATTCTTTTCCCTCCCTGGCATAAAGTTCCACCTTTCCTCTTTGAGTAATTGAAGTGGCACAGTCAAGCAGAAATGGGAATGATTCATCACTGGGTATCCCAAAAGTCATCGGATTTGTACCGAGCATGTTTTCCACTCCAAAGGTAGGTGCAACGGAAGGACGGGCATTGGTTCCGGTGATGCCGATCATATTCTCGCGTACCGCCATCAAAGGATAATAACCTGCAAAACCATAGTGACTTGAGTTACGGACTGTTATCATTCCCATCCCATATTTCCTGGCTTTTTCAATCGCAAGCTTCATGGCATTGTATGATATGACATGGCCCATTCCATTCTGCCCGTCAATTACAGCTGTTGCAGGACCTTCCCTTACAATTTTATAATTGGTTACCGGATTCAATATACCCTGTTTAATACGATCGAGATAAATGGTTTTGAGACGATTTACGCCATGCGAGTCAAATCCGAGTTTGTCGGCTTGAAGCAGTACATCAGCAACAATTTTTGCATCTTCAACGGGAATGCCTGCTTTTACCATAACATTCACCATGAATTTTTCCAGGACTTCAAATGGAATAAATTTTTTCACTATCGGGTTTTGTTTATCTCTTTATGAGAATTGTAAAATTTCTTAATAAAACGGCAGTTCAAAATTAGGAAAGATTGTCCAACTTTGACAGGATTCTGTCTCTCATTCTTAAAATTAAATATTACTCTCTGCAGAACAGTTTTTGATTTTTTAACTCATGAAATCGGGTAAAATAACCTCCTTTTTCCATTACCGCAATTACTTTCGAAAGTTGTTAACCCTATTCCATGAGTCGGGAATTTACCTTAATTTTGGAATCTATGAAAAAGTTAATATTTCTCCTTGTACTTATCCTGGCCGCTGGATGTAACAAGGAAGTTTGTCCGACATATACTGATTCAGCAAATAAAATGCGATCAACAATCTTTCAGTCTGGTTCAGTCCGGGCTGATGGTATCCATCGTGTTTATACCGACACACGTCACAGAAGATGATGAAAGTACGAAATTCAATATCTGTTCTTGTATTGATTCTGCTTTCAGGAAGTCTTATTCCTGCACAAACGGCCAATAAAACCGAAGTTCAGCATTCATTTGCATGCACCGATTATACCCAGGGCAAGGTCTTTATTATATCAAAAACGGGGAAAATGGAATGGGAATACCCTGCTGAAAACTGTAATGATATATGGATACTGCCAGGAGGTAATCTCCTTTTCAATACTGGGAAAGGAGTTAAGGAGGTTAACCGGAAAAAAGAGATTATTTTTTCTTATGAATCAAACAGCGAAATATATGCCTGTCAGCGTCTTTCAAATGGAAATACCTTTATTGGCGAATGTAATTCAGGACGATTGCTGGAAGTAAATCAACAGGGTAAGATCGTTAAAGAAATAAAACTACTTCCTGATGGTACTGACGGCGGACATTTTTATATGCGAAATGCCAGAAAACTAAATAACGGTCATTATCTGGTAGCTCATTATGGCCTTGATAAGGTTTGCGAATATGATTCCATTGGGAAGAAAATAATGGAAATCCCAATTACGGGCGGACCTCATTCTGTAATCAGGCTGCCGGGGGGAAATACATTAATTGCCTGTTCGGATCATAATGGCGACCCCGGGGTTGTTGAGGCTGATAAAAATGGAAAGATAGTATGGCAGTTAACAAAAGATGAACTTCCGGGTCTACAACTAAAATTTATGACCGGTATGCAATGTTTGTCAAACGGAAACCTTGTGCTGACGAATTGGCTGGGACATAATCAATTCGGTAAGGCTCCCCATGCATTTGAGATTACAAGAGGTAAGAAGGTAGTATGGGTTTATAATGATTTTACTATTCTTAAAACAATGTCAAGCATTCAGTTAGTTGATGAAGATGCAAGTGTTGCACCTGAGAATGTGTTGCATTAAGAGCTGAAATTCTGAAGGATTAAACTGAAAGGAAAATCTAATTTAAAATAGAAATGGGAAAATTAAAGATTTCAGAAAACATTAATTCCAGAAGGAATTTCATTAAAAATACCGGAGTAATTTCTTTAGGTTTGGCGGGATTGACAGCTGGTGCTATTTCCTGTCGAACCGGATCGACAATACCTGAAAGTGCTGTAAAAAAGCCTGGAAATCTCTTCTCCGGCAAACCATCATCGCTTCAGGACAGAATATCAAGGGTTTTAATTGCAACAATCGGAATGCAGCGTTTTAACTGGGAGCAGGGCACTGTTGCACAGGCTCTTCTGGAGATGGGGGAGTATGACCTAGTTGTTTCTTTTGCCCGTGCTGCTATTATGAGGCAAACGGAGGGCCGCTTTTCGGTAATTGCGGGCAATAACCCGATAAACGATTGTTCCAGTATAGGTGAAGCCGTATTATTTGCAGGAAAGCTAACAGGTGATCCTTTGTTTAAAAAAGGGGCAGATGAAATGATATATGTAATTAAAAATACAACTCATAAAAATGATGAGGGGATAATTTATCATACCCAGGAGCCGACAAAATACATAATGTCGGATGCCTTCTATATGCTGCCCCCTTTTCTTGCTGCCGCAGGTGAATACGATGAGTCTTTAAAGCAGATTGAGGGCTTCAGAAAGTACCTGTATCACAAAAATGATCAGCTCTATTCTCATATGTGGGACGGACCTAATAAAAGATTTGAACGTGAAGATTTCTGGGGAGTGGGAAACGGATGGACCGCCTCGGGCTTGACAAGAGTCATAAAACTTCTGCCTGACAACAGGATGGATGATAAGAAAAGACTAATCGGCTATGTTAAGGAGGTCATCGACGGCTGCTTAAAGTACCTTCGTGAAGACGGGTTATTTCATAACGTCGTAAATAAACCGGATACTTTTGTTGAAGTAAATCTTAGTCAGATGATAAGCTACACGATCTTCAGGGGCGTCAAAGCAGGTTATCTTGAATCAGGCTATCTGGAAAAAGCTCAAAAAATGCGGAAAGCTGCAAATGACCAAGTTGATTATCTTGGTTATGTACAGAATGTTTGTGGTGTGCCTTCTTTTGACAGGCCTTATGTTGCACCTGAAGGACAGGCTTTTTTCCTGCTGATGGAAACTGCAGCAAAAGATCTTTCAGTGAACTAATTTCAAGCCTGACTTGCAAGTCTTTCGGGTTATGATTACTTTGTCGGAGAAGCCTGGAAGGAAAAATGATTTTATTACATTGTGAAGATCAGTATTTAAATGCTTAGGTATGGGTAATCAAAGGAATCTCGTCAGAGCCCTTGGAATGGGGTATGTCGTCATTTTTGTTGTCGCAAATATCATTGGCTCAGGAGTTTATAAAAAAATTGCTCCGATGGCCGCCGAACTTCATTCCTCAATATGGATACTACTGGCGTGGATTGTCGGAGGGATCATCACTCTTTTCGGAGCCTTAAGTAATGCGGAAGTTGCAGGATTACTGGCCGATACCGGGGGAGAATTTGTTTACCTGAAAAAGATTTACAATCGTTTTTTTGCTTTTATCTACGGATGGTCACTTTTTACGGTTATTCAGACTGCTACCATTTCATCACTGGCATATGTATTCGCGCAATCGCTGAACAGTATCATACATATTCCACATATTTTCAGCTCATTGCAGCATTATACAATAGGGGGTGTTTTCTTCCCTTTCCAGGATTTCGGAGTCAAACTGACTGCAATTCTCCTGATATTAATTTTAACAGGCCTGAATATATCAGGATTAAAAAGTGGGGCCGAGGTTAGTAAAGCCATAATGCTCCTTGTGTTCACCGGCCTTGCTACAATAGTCATATTTGGTTTGAACAGCCATGCAACAAGACCTGCAAATTTTTTGGATATTAAGGATCTGACTGGAGGTACTGTCACGATCTCAGCATTTTATACAGCAATGCTGGCTGCTTTCTGGGCTTACCAGGGATGGGTTTCTGTAGGATTTATAGGAGGAGAGGTAAAAGACCCTAGAAAAAACATCCCGAAAGGTATAGTAACCGGTGTTTTTATTGTGATATTCATTTATCTGCTTGTAAATATCACTTACCTGTCCCTGTTATCTATTCCTCAGCTTGTGCAAATTCATGAAACGGGAAATCAGATTGCGGCGGTTGAGGCGGTCAGGAGCTTTTGGGGAACAGGAGGTGTAATGTTTATCTCATTGTTAATACTTGTCACCACCCTTGGCTGCACAAACGCCAGTATCCTGACTGGAGCTCGTCCATATTATTCCATGGCACGCGAAAAGCTTTTCTTTTCCGGTATTGCAAAAATTAATAGTGCCAATGTCCCGTCGAACTCTCTTTTGTGGCAGGGAATATGGGCATCGGTACTGGTTCTCTCAGGAACCTTCGATCAGCTGACCGATATGATTATTTTTGCTGTTTTTATCTTTTACGGAGCGACCACTCTTGGAGTATTCATTTTGCGACACAGAATGCCGAAAGCCCACAGACCCTACAAAGTATGGGGATATCCCGTGGTACCGGCAATATTTATACTTTTTTGTATTGGTTTGTTTTTCAATACCATTATAACCAGGCCCCGCGAAGCTACAATTGGGTTGGTCCTGATTTTTTCAGGAATACCGGTTTATTTTTTCCTGAAAAGAAAATATTCAAAAAGTAAGCAAGATTAAAACCAGATAAACCGGATTTTCTATTTATCAGGAACGAAATCCATGGCAATTGAATTCATGCAATAGCGCTTTCCCGTGGGCCGGGGACCATCATCAAATATATGTCCTAAATGTCCGCCGCATCTTCCGCATAGTACTTCAGTCCTTTCCATTCCCAATGAAGAATCTGTTTTATATACAGTACTGTTTTTGTTTTTCTGTTCAAAAAAGCTTGGCCAGCCACAGGTGCTTGAAAATTTGGCTTCTGAGCGAAATAGTAAGTTTCCGCAAGCTGCACAGTAATATGTTCCTTTAATATCTGCATTCCAATATTTACCAGTGAACGGTCTTTCTGTAGCTGCATGCCTGGACACTTCATAAACATCTTCAGGCAGTATCTTTTTCCATTCGGCATCAGTAAGATTCAGTTTAGTTGTATCGGTATGAGAATAATAAGGATTTTTAGGTTTATTAATAGAATTCATGTTTAAAGCTGATTGATTAACGTTTCTATTTTGTCCGCAGGCACTCAAACCAAGTGTCATTATGAGATATAATATTATTATGATTTTTAAAAAAAATGATCCATGTGTTCTCATCATAATTTTAGTTTTTATCTATTCTTAATTCTTCCCGCAAGCATCTATCAGAGAAGGAAAGTGATTATTTCTATAAATGCATGTCGATATTATTTCTTTAACCTGTCTTTAAATACTTTTTCAAATTTTTCCAGTTTAGGTTGTATTACTATTCTGCAATAAGGCGCCTCTTTGTTCTGATTATAATAATCCTGGTGGTAATCTTCCGCCTTATAAAAAACAGTGAATGCATCCAATTGAGTAACTATCGGGGATGGATACACATGATTATTATTTAATTCATCAATAATACTGCGGGCAATATTCCGCTGATGATCATTTCTGTAAAAGATAACCGAGCGGTATTGAGTTCCGACATCAGCGCCCTGTTTATTTAAGGTTGTCGGGTCGTGAACCGTAAAAAAGACTTTCAGGATTTCTTCGACAGAGGTCTTTGAATTATCAAAGGTAATTTGCGCAACCTCAGCATGCCCGGTTGAGCCGGTGCATACTTCCCTGTAAGAAGGATTTTTAACTGTTCCTCCTGAAAAGCCGGATTCTACCTTAATTACTCCATCGAGCATTTCATAAACTGCTTCAACACACCAAAAACATCCGCCTCCTAAAGTAATCGTATCGTACGAAGACGGGTTGGCCTGCTGATTTGAATCAGATTCCAGAGTAGTCAATTTGCTTTTGTTTTCCATCTGCTTTTTTTTATTATTTGTTTCACCACATGCACTGAATAACAATGTGAAAATTGAAATCAGTTGTAGTAATATTATGAGCGAAATTATTTTATTAGTTTTCCCCGTATTCATTACTTGAATATTTGCTATTGTTCTGATATACACTTTATAAAATTATTATTCATATATAGTATTAACTATAAGAACAAGTATTGCTGACTTATGTTTAATAATCTGATTGCTCCGGAATGATTTTAGCATTCCCTGGAGAAAGAGAGGATGTAAAAATTATCTCCGGAATTGAAGCTTATCGATGTACCACTTGTAGATAATTTTTATTTCAGAAGATAGCCAACAGGATTATTCAGCATAGGATGCTGAGAATCTTTCAGATTAAGCACGCTTTTTATTTTTTCCAGATCCATTGAACCTCTCGGTCTGGTGATAAGGCCTGTTCCGGAACAGAAAATGTTTATATTTTGGGATACAATACCTGCATCTTTTGCTGCATTTTCTAATTTCATTGATTCATCTGGCATTTTGAACCTTGAAATGTCCGAAACAAGTAACAGTATTACAGGCGCTTTCGCCACATTTACCTGAGAACCTGCTGCCAGAAGGCGTTGATCTCCGGCCACAACAGGATTCAGAACTCCCTGAAATGCATCATATATGAAAACACCTTCCTGCAGAAACACGTAAACATCAATATCCTGGGCGTTCATGGCAGAAGGAGCAGTTCTTTTTTTGATATCTTTCCGGTTGATACCATTAGCAGCAAATAACAGATCCGAGAGATCCTGAAGGCTGAGCTTTTTGTCACTAAAGTCAGTATTTGAAGCTCTTAACGAGAATGCTTCCATAATTGGGAATCCCCTTTTAAGATCCGGAGGATTCAGAGTTATTGGTTTTAATTCCTGGCCAAGTAAACAGCAGGATAGCAAAAATGTCGGCAAAATTGTAATTATTTTTTTCATGTCAATGATGATTTTTTGTTATTAATCTCTCAAATTTATCAAAGGATCAAATACTGTCCTATTTTTTTAACGGATTATATAATATCCAGTCAACTTCAAGTTCATATGGAAAAGCTGGTTTTTCGATTGAATTAGGATTAGTTTCAACAGGCCAGCTGTTTGTATACCAGAAATTTAACCTGTATTGTGAGCGATTCTGAGGTATTCCTACCTGAGATCCCTGGTAGTCCCACAAAACAACAGTGTCTGCAGTTTCGGGCTGAAGCATCCACCACCGGATGCGGTCGGGATACCAATTAAAGCCGTAAGTATAAAATTGTGACGAAGCATCATAGTGCTTGATTGCAGGAATGGTATCAGGCTGATTCTGAATGCCGGTCAGGAGGTTCCTGACTTCACCTGGTCTCTCTTTATATTCAGTGCAGTATATAATTCCCTTTGCCATATTTATGGTCCGGCCAACTCTTTTAAGCTTTCCACGCTGACCGGTCCATGTACCAATATAGATGATTTCCGGATCTGCCAGGAGCCATTCAAAATCTATTTCACTAAGCCCGGGTATACTATCCCTATGATATGTAAAATATCCGACCACTGCACCAACGTTTGGCTGAATATCACTGACCTTTGGGATTTTAAGACGTGCAGCATAAGTGCCGAAATGAGTAAAATAGTTTGAAATAAGTTCAGGTCCCTTTCCTGCACCTTCCTTAGCATCAGGATCTATCTTCATAATAAGTGACTTTGTTCCAGGCTCAGTGGGTGAATCTGCTCCTAAAATATAGGTAAAATCATCTCCCTTGCTGGTGGGATTAAGTTGAAAATTCACAGTTGGAGAACCGCTGAAATCTTCTTTAAATTTCTGATGATACTTTTCCTGTTGCGCATTAACATATGAACCGATAAAGATAAATGTCAGTAATAATATTTGTTTAATTATGTACCTCACGAATATTGCTTATGATTATTAATTAATTCTTCAATGTCTAGCCTCCGGTGGAGAGATTAAATATACAAGTATTTAGAAATACTAATAGTAAATCATGTGATTAAATATTGTTTAAGGTTTTTCATACTTTTACACGGGTTCTGTAGTATAGAAAAGAGATGTTAAAAAACAAACAATTATTAGCTGGCAAAATAGAAGATACTCCTGAAAAAAAGCGTATCAGGATAGCTGTAGCGCTGGTTTATTTTTGTATGGGTTTATGTTTTGCTTCCTGGGCCAGCAGGATCCCTGATATAAAGACGTCCCTTCATTTAAATGATGCCATGCTTGGGAGCATTCTTTTTGCCCTGCCTGTAGGACAATTTCTGATGATGCCCTTTTCAGGCAAGCTGGTTACTCATTTCGGAAGCCGAAGGGTCATACTCTTTGCACTTCCTTTGTATACTATTTGTCTGAGCAATATAGGTTTGGTGAAGGCAGGATGGCAGCTGGCACTGGCATTATTTTTCTTCGGCCTGGCTGGTAATATGTGCAACATATCGATAAATACCCAGGGCGTTTCTGCTGAGAGATTGTATGAACGTCCGATTATGGCCTCTTTTCATGGAGGATGGAGCCTTGCCGGCTTTACCGGGGCACTTATCGGATTGCTTATGATTAATCTGAAGGTTGCACCATACTTTCATTTTTTAACCGTCATAATGATAGTATGGGTGATAGTCTGGATAAATCATCCGTTTCTGGTTAAAGGGAAGTCAGGTTTTAATAAGGATGAACCTAAACGCAAATTCTTTTCACGTCCCGATAAGATACTTCTTCAGCTGGGAATAATTGGATTTTGCAGCATGGCCAGTGAGGGTGCAATGTTTGACTGGAGTGGCGTTTATTTTAAAGATATTGTTAAAGCTCCATCATCTCTTGTCATACTCGGATATACTTCATTCATGATAATGATGGCCACAGGGCGTTTTGTAGCCGATTACATAATTACAAAAATTGGACGTAAAAAACTACTTCAGATATGTGGTGTTATGATCTCTTCTGGTTTATTTATTTCAGTTCTGTTTCCGTATCTGATAAGCTGTACCATTGCATTTATGCTGGTAGGGTTAGGGGTTTCAAGTATTGTCCCAACTGTCTATAGTGCTGCCGGAAGGCATAGTAGGGTGCCGGCCGGAATTGCTTTGGCCACAGTATCAAGTGTAAGTTTTCTGGGTTTTTTAATGGGGCCGCCTCTTATCGGGTATATTTCCCAGATGGCGGGTCTTAGATACTCATTTGCAGTAATTGGAATTTTTGGAATGGGTATTTCCCTTTTAGTTTCCCGGATCAAAGCTTTGCAGGATACCGAGCCTGTAATACTGGAACAGGAAGAGGACTCAGAACTTCTTATTCCGCTTTAGGTTATCCGATGGAGAAAACAATATTATTCAGAGATTCAACGATTTGTACTGAACCTGCAATCACCGGAAAGTTTTCTTTAATAAGATCCTCACATACACGATATTGAATATCATTGCCGTCTATATTCTTCATTAATCCTCCTGCCTCTGATATCATTAAACCCAGTCCAGCTATATCCCAAACCTTCGTGTACAAATTTAAGACGCCTCCAAACTTACCTTCAGCAACATAGATAAAATCGATCAGGGAATTTGTCGATCTTATATTACGTGAACTTTTAACTATATATTTATAAAACTCCATCCCCCGGTTCAAAAATATGATATCCTCGGTATAATCCACGCAAAATGCAAACAATGAATCTTTTAAGCGATTATTCTTAATGAGAGGGAGCGTTTCACCATTTTTGAAGAGACCTTTTCCTGTTTCTGCAAAATATAATAAATCCTGTACAGGTAAATACGCCCCTCCCATAACAGGAATATTGTTTACCAGAAGGGAAATCAAAACGCCGAACCAGGGAATTCCTGAAGCAAAATTAGAGGTCCCATCCAATGGATCGACAATCCATGTGTATTCTGAGTTATTATTGGTAAATCCGCTTTCTTCTGATATTATGTTATGGGAAGGAAATCTTTCTCTTATTAATGTAATGATTGTTTTTTCACTATCAATATCTGCTTTAGTAACTATGTTGCTTTGAGATTCTTTTTGTTGTATTTCCATTGGACTATTAAAATACTCAAGCAGGATTTTCCCTGAAACCTTCAGGGCAGATATTAACAAGTCTTTCATAATCTAAGAAATTGTTATATTAATATATTCAAGAAGTTTGTTTTTGAGCAATATCAATAAAAGCCAGGATATTTTCTAAAGATGTGTCCCCCTCTACTGAATGCGCCGGGGAAAAAATGTAACTTCCTTCTGAGCCAAGCTTTAAAAGCTTTTCAGATTCTCTGATCACATCTTCCCTTGAACCATAGGGTAATGTCTTTTGCATAGACAGTCCTCCATGAAAAGTAAGTTTTCCCCGGTAACGGTGAATCAACTCTTCCACATCCATTACTTCAGGCTGGAAAGGATTAAAGCAATTTACTCCAATATTTATCAAATCATCGAATAGTTCATCGACATCACCGCAGGAGTGAATAAATACATACTTCCCGGCATCATGTACCGCATCATACATCCTCTTTAACTGAGGATAAATAAACTCCTTCCAGGTTTCATAGCCCATTATTAATCCATTCTGCTGGCCCCAGTCATCACCAAAAATAATTGCATCAATATCATATTTTAGAGCTTCATTTATCTGCACTATATTGTAGTCTGCAATAGCAGTATACAATTCATGGACGAAGCCTGGATTTAACAGAAAATCCATTAACAAGTTTTCCATTCCACGGAGGGTCCATGAACGCTCGTATAGTGAAAATCCTATTTGATATAATCTGAACATATCGGGTTTGGCTGCTATCTGAGATTCAATATTCGAAAAGAATCTTCGATCCGAAGGATCAGGAAAAATATAATCCCGCAATGTTGGCTCTTTAATTACACATCCTTTTACATTACCAATATCTTTATCAATACTTTTGTCCCAAACTACTCCAAATACATCACGGAAACAATTATTTTCCATTTCTTCAAAAAATCCTATATCGCCACCCAATAAAAGAATATGGTTTCTTAAAGGTATGTCAAGATCGCTTGTTCCATAATAATTTTTTAGTTGTTCAGATGGTTCATGCGTAAATTTAAATGACCATGGTACGTATGGCGGTCTTTTGCCATCCAGTACCATTTTAATAATATCCCTTTTTGTCATCAGTTACTTATTAGACTATAATGATATTTTCTTCAAAACGTAACGTGTATAAGTGATCTTTAATAAAAAATCAAAATATTGAAGGAGAATTAATTCAGGAGATGATATTTTCTAAGAAAATCATCTGCAATCTTAAGTATTTCGTCATCATAGTAGCGTGAATATTTTGGATTACCATCTCCCAGATAATGTTTTCTTCCCTCGAACATATGCTGTTCAAAATAATTGCCTTTGTCTTTCATCTCACTTTCAAAAAATTGAACAGTCCATTTAGGAACCTGTTCATCGTCGACACCATGAAATTCAATCATTGGGGGTAATCCTTTTCTTACATTATGGAATGGAGAAATGCTCCATATTTTAGTTCTGCGGTCACCCAGCAAATGGTCGCACCAGCCCTCAACAGCATCTACACATGCCGAGAAAAGTAAAAGAGCATTTGGTGAGCAGCTTATACTGAGGTCATCTGATTTCTCATTATAATCATCAATCATGGCTGTGCAAAGAGCCAGATGACCTCCAGCGGACTGGCCGGATGCTACTATCTTATTTTTGTCGATATGGAATTTTTCAGCATTTTTCCGTACCCAGCGCATGGCCGATTTAGCGTCCATGACAGATTCGATCGGGCTGATAGTTTTACTTGGAGTAATTCCATTGTCAATCGACAAACGATAATCTACAGAAAAGGTAATAATCCCCATCTTCGCATATCTTTCACATGTTGTAAAAAACTCACTTGGAGTGCCGTAAGCCCATCCTCCTCCATGAAAGAAAACAATTGCTGTATTATTTTCTCTTGCAAAGGATTGATTCGTGTAAAAAATATCGACCTTAAGTTTAGAAGTATCTATTATTTTATATACTTCCTGAAGATGGGTAACCCCATCTTTGGTTTCAATCTGCCCGGCGGTTTGAAAAAAACCGAACACAGACTGTATTGTAAAACATATGCTGAAGAAAATGGAAATTAGGAGCTTTTTCATATTAGATATGCTTTTCGATGTCTGTTTTAAATAGTTATTATTATTGAATTTTTTACCTTCAGATTATTGAACCAATCAAATATCGATATTTAAATTTAAAATACTCATAACGTATAAAGAAGAATATGGTTTGGCGTGGATTGAGTAAGTAATTCTGATTAACTTTGAATAAATCATGATTTAATATGAAGTATAATACAGTAGTCCGCCTCTTTCTGATTATTATTTTTCCATTTGTCATAGTCGATAAAAACGTGGCACAAAACAGTCCGGGTTTCTCGATTCATATCAGTGATAACGGACATTATTTCGTAGATAGTGAGGCCAGACCTTTTTTTTGGCTGGGTGATACAGAGTGGGAGCTTTTCCGGTACTTTACCGCTGCGGAGGCAAAAGCCTTGCTTTCTGAACGTAAGAGTCAGGGATTCAATGTAATACAAGTAATGTTAAATGGTGTATTTCCCGAATGGGGAACCCTCAAGGGTATGAAAGCCTGGGAGGGGCTTCAGGCATGGAAAAACGGTAATCCCCTCACCCCGGATGAGAAGTATTTCAAACGTGTTGATTCAATAGTTTCAATTGCTGATCAACTTGGAATCATTCTTGTTGTGGGTGTCTATCACGCTAAGGATGATGATGCTCGCAGGATAACGGTTCTAAACGCGAAACCGTGGACTTCCTGGCTCGCAAAACGGTACCTTAATCATAAGAATATTATTTATTCCATGTACCCCCATGCCGACCTTGCTTCCTTTCCGATGATACGTACCGCTGTACAGGGAATTCTGGAGAATGATAAAGGAAATCATATGATAACAATGCATCCCGATCCATCACCGACTTCTTCAAGCTTTATGCATACCGAATTCTGGCTTTCATTTAACACCCTTCAGACCTGGAGTACAGATTTAATGAATTACGATATGGTGCGGTCGGATTATGTAAGGATTCCTTTTAAGCCGGTAATTGATGGTGAAGCCAGGTATGAAGAGGAGGATGGGACAACGGCATTTCAGGTTCGCCGTGCAGGCTATTGGTCCTGCCTTGCCGGAGGCTTCTATACTTACGGCCACAGGGATAACTGGCATTCTCCTAAAACCTGGAAAGACTGGTATGCATCGCCCGGGGCCATCCAGATGAAGATAATGAGTGATTTTTTCAGGTCGATTGATTGGTGGAAAATGGTGCCGGATCAAACAATTTTCAAAAAATGCACCAATGGCAATATTGGGGCCCGTTCACTGGACGGAGATTGGATAGTGGCATACCTGACTGATAAAGCTCCGGAAACTATCAATCTGGGATACATTACGAGCTCTTCGCAAGCGACTGGCTGGTGGATCAATCCGCTAAACGGAGAAAGGACCCGGATTGATCTATATCCTACTGCCAGTAGTGCAACTTTTACCTTGCCTTCAGACTGGCAGGATGCGGTTTTATTTCTTAAAGGGGATAATGATTCCAAAAGGCCCTAACCGGGATTTTACCGAAAAATCATCTTTATTGTGATCCGCCTCCCGCTGATTCTATAACCAGTACCCAGTCATGTGACGTCTCGGGAGTATTTTCAGTATCGGTTTCCATATGCGGTGTGGCAGGTGTGGTAAACTGATGTGTATTTTTATTTTCAAAAGGAGACCCAGGAATACTTATGAAATTCCCGGTGGTTGGATCATACCATTGTACCTTAACTGGTTCCGACATTTTTGACAGATCTATAGTCACAGTCTGGATATCAGTGCAATATACTACACCAAGCTTTGTGTGAAGAGTATCGTAAGCTGCAATTGTATAATTATTCTCTTCAATATGGAAACCTCCTTTCAGGGTTGTAGCGGTCAGGAATTTATGGTCCCAGTCAGGCTTCAGATCCCACCAGGGACGGTTTTTGAACAGCTCACTGAAGAACCTGATATGAGGTCTGGCACCAAGATTAAGATACTTGTCCCATGGATTATTTGAACTCTGAAGCCAGTCACAGCCGTAGGTATATGATCCTCCAAAACCTCCGCCCATAGCCACTCTGTAATTCAGGCTTCTTTCAACCTGGTTGGTAGCTATCTGCCATTTGTATCCGCTGAGCTTCTGGTAGGGGCCCTCGGTCATTATGATAGGCATGATATCCTTTTTCATATACTCATGGTAAATAAAGTGGGCCTGATTAAGAACCTCCATATCTGAATAAAGACTATTATAGGTGATCCACCCCATTGTTGAGTTTGGAAGATGCTTGAAGAAATTAGCGGAAGCTCCCTTGGAATCGTCAGAAGGATCAGCTCCCCATATCTTGGGATTAAGAGCATGTACTGACATTAGATGATTATCACCAGTACTCAGTATACCTCTGGCTATCGGACATTGCCGTGAAGTGTCAATATTGTCGTTTCCGAAGATCCATAACAAATTTCTCTGCTTTTTATAGCGGTTTCCAAGCGAGACACCGTATTTAAAACAGTTCTCAGGCGTGTTGGCAGTGATATTGGCCGGGGACCAGTAACACTGGCTCATAGGCATCAAATTAATATATATCCCGTAATCTTCGGCGATTATGAGTATGCTGTCAATTGTTTGAGAGAAATATATGGGATTAGTTCGGCTTATATCCCAGTTTACCGGCGAACCGCCGGGAAAGAACTCAGGATTACCTTTTCTGTCTATTGGTGCTGGTACTTCGGCTTTATCTGTTGGCTGTCCGTCTATACATACCCAGCAAAGGTTTATCCCTTTTGATTTACAGTCTGCAAAATAAATTCGCATCTCTGGAATGGTAAGCTTCTGCGGCAGGTTTTGAGGAGAATCTCCAATAAGGAATACCGGATTACCTAAGGTATCAGCAAAGTGTCTGTGATTGAGTGGATCAACCTGTAGTCTTGATAATGTTAAATGTGGCACTGTTAGTGTCTGTCCCACGCCTCCTAGATGATTAGTACGACTTTTACAATTAGTTTGAGACAGGATGAAGACTAAGCCAAGAAAGCTCCAAGTAAAGATTGACAGTCTGAATTTCATTTGATTATTTTTGAATTTTTGTGTATAACAAACCCGACTGAATGTAAATATACTTTAATTTTATGAGTGGGGAAGCAGTTCTTACAAAAACAGAGGATGAGTGAGAACCAAAGTGAGTGATATTCAAAATGGGCCAGAATAATCTTTTCATTATGAATCTCATTTGAATAAAATAAGTTTGCTACTGAAGAAAAACATACTAATTTTAATTAGATATTTTATGGAAGGTCGGTTTCCGAAAAGGAACCTTCAAAAACGTTGGGAAATCAATTTCAGCTTATAAATAACACTGGATTGTTATGTCTTTATTAGGGATAGATCTTGGAGGTACAAAACTTGCATTAGCCATTTTTGATGAAAATGAGACGATTATATTTAAAGATTCATTCGCCCTGGAAAACCGCGGAGGATCTCAAGTGGGCAAGTTCATAACAGAAAAAACCTGTAAATTCATGCGCTATGCAGAATTACAGGGGAGTAAGATAAAGTCTATTGGTATATCTGTTCCGGGAATAAGCAATATCAAAACCGGTACCGTTTGGGCACCAAACATCTCCGACTGGACTGAATATCCTTTACTTCAGGAGATGGAAAAGATCACTGACAGTATTCCTGTAACAATCGACAGTGACAGAGCATGTTATATATTGGGAGAGGTATGGAAAGGAAATGCCCGGGGCTGCCGTGACGCTATCTTTTTATCAGTAGGAACAGGCATAGGTGCAGGAATACTGGTAAACGGGGAAATATTACGTGGAAGTCATGACATAGCAGGTTGTATAGGATGGATGGCACTTAAAGGACCATTCGAGAATAAGTATTCCAATTGCGGATGTTTTGAATTCTATGCATCAGGAGAAGGGATTGCAAAAGTCGTCAGGGAATTTCTGATTAATAAGGAAGATTATTCTGGTGAACTTAGAAAAACAGATATCGAAAAGATTACCTCATATGATGTATTTAAGGCTTATGATAACGGGGATCTTCTTGCAGCCAAGGTGATTCAGATATGTATAGAATTATGGGGGATGGCTATCGCAAACCTGGTAAGCCTTTTTAATCCTGAAAAAATAATAGTAGGGGGCGGTTTATTCGGACCCGCGATAACATTAATTCCTGCTATCAAAAATGAAGCTGCCAGATGGGCTCAGCCGGTCGGGATCAACCAGGTAAGCATAGATATATCTGGCTTAGGAAGTGATGCCGGAGTTTATGGTGCCGGATTTCTTGCACATAATCATTTAAATGATATTAACATATCAAAATAGCTACCATGTATAAGAAAAGAATAGTATTTTGGTCAGCATGTGCCGGTATGCTATTATTTGGAATCTGCCTTATTACCCTTGGTTCTGTTGCAACACATCTTAGGGAAAAGTTACAACTAGATGAAATTTCTGCAGGAACTTTATTTTCAATTTTACCGCTGGGAATCTTAACCGGTTCCTTGTTTTTCGGACCAATTGCTGATAAATATGGCTATAAGATTTTATTATCAGTCTGCTGCGTTTTCATGTTTGCCGGATTTGAAGGAATTGCCTTCGCTCCATCGACAAGCATTCTGAAAATTTTCATCTTTCTTTTCGGTATCGGCGGAGGAGCCATTAATGGGTCAACGAATTCACTGGTAGCTGATTTAAGCGACAAAGATAAAGGAGCCGATTTGAGTCTCCTCGGTGTGTCATTTGGAATCGGAGCTCTCGGAATGCCTCTAATCTCAGGAATCCTTGATAAATTTTATGGTTTTGAAGCAATCCTTTCTTTTGTTGGATTTATGACATTGGGAACAGGGTTCATTTTCCTGCTGATTAAGTTTCCGCCGCCAAAACAGGCCCAGGGATTTCCTCTGACACAAGGAATAAAACTGATTAAGGATAAAGTATTGCTGCTTATTGCACTCTTCCTTTTCTTCCAGAGCGGGTTCGAAGGAATTATCAATAACTGGACAACAACCTACCTTATATCACAGCATTCGATACAGCAAAGTTATGCTTTATTTGGTTTATCCTCATTCGTGGCCGGGATGATTATTATGAGGATACTCAACGGCAGCGTTCTAAGATCAGTTTCAGTAAAAAAAATATTAGTATCCTCTTTCCTAATGATACTTATCGGTTTAACAATATTAAAAGCAGCCAATTCGTTCGGTCTGTCTCTTATGGGATTAGGGTTACTGGGAGCAGGTTTAGCCAGCGGATTCCCGGTTATGCTGGGATTTACCGCTAACCGTTATCCTGAAATTTCCGGAACAGCATTTAGCCTGGTCCTTTCCATTGCTTTATTAGGCAATACACTTGTTAATTTCGGGATGGGTATTGTTGCCCAGAATTTTGGTAATCAGCATTTGATTACTTTTGCTTTTGCAGAAACCGTAATAATGATGGCAATCAGTGTGCTGGTTCTTAATAGCATTAAATACAGGAAATAAATACTTATTATAAGCAGTAACTATTTTAAAAACAACTTATTATGTTAGCAAAAGAATGGCTTAATAACACACGGGATATAATGACCCGCATTGAAGAGACTCAAATTGATAATATCCGTAAAGCTGCCGAAGTGATGGCTGATGCCATCGAAGGAAAGCATTGGGTTCATACTTTTGGATGTGGTCATGCTACATTGCCGATCGAGGAAATGTATCCGCGCATCGGCGGTTTTGTAGGATTTCACCCGATAATTGAAATACCTCTTACCTTTTTCACCCATATCACCGGTGAAATGGGAATTCATCAGTTTCTGTTCCTTGAAAGGGTAGAAGGCTATGGTGTCGAAATTATGAAAGCGTACAATTTTAATAAGAATGATGTGATGTGGCTTTTTTCGCACACCGGGATTAACAATGTCAACATAGATATAGCTTTAGAAGCCAGGAAGAAAGGTATGAAAGTAGTAGTATTTGGGTCCGCCTCTGAAGCTAAAGGAAAGCAGACAAGACACTCATGCGGAAAAACAATTTTTGATCTGGCTGATATAGTAGTTGACACATGCGCCCCATTGCAGGATGCTTCGGTTACCCTTAAAAATCACACTGATAAGATAGGGCCTGTTTCAACGATGGCTTTCATTACCTGCGTCTGGATGACCATAACAACGGTTGCAGAAATTTTAGCTGACAGAGGTGTAGAACTTTATATCCATCCATCACATAATGTGCCTGGCGATACAACCTCCAGAAAAAGATTAGATGCGGCTTTGGACGAGTATAAACGAAGGGTTGCAGGGGTCTGAGCAAAAGTTCTTTCCTCCGGTCGGGAACAGGTATTTCTTTCAGCATTAATTTACTACGGATGCCTATCGCTTGATAAGGACTACCCGGAATGATTCAATCATATTGTGGCCAATAGTTTCATTAATACGCCCATTTACAGGGCTTAAGCTGGAAATATTAGTTTCAATATGAGTAACTTTATTTGCGCTGACCAATGGCAATCCGAAACTCAGATTGCATGCCTTGTCTTCATTATCCAAATTCCACAGCCTGAGAATCAAACCATTGGATATTCCCTCTTCAGATGGTTTGACAGTTAACAACACCACATTTGTATCCGATACATTTACAAGTGAAAACGTGTCAGATGGGTAGCCCGAATTACCGGATACACTTCCTGAAACCAATGGATTCTGATGTTCAAGCGAGAATTTCATGGCCTCAGCTTCATTAAAGGGATTATTATGTGTCTTTAATGCGTAGAAATTTTCAAAGTATGAATCTCCATCCTGATTTGGAATGCCTAGCGAAATGTCAGCATCAATCTGTCCTCCGGATAGAATCGTAATTTGAGGAGTAGTATAGTCAAGTCCGGTTATCGTACTATGACCTGTTTTCATCAGGTAACTATCCCTGTTCGATAAGGTAATACCTTTTCCATTTGCTGTCATATCAGCAAAATGATTTAATGTTAACCAATCTACCCTGTTAAGTTTTTCAGCATAATGTCCTCCCCGGGAAAAAGGCTTTGCATTTAATACTGCACCTACTTCTTCATGCCAGATATCAGGAGGTAACAGATTAAGAGAAAATGAGTAAGAAGTAACTGAAGAAAGGTTCTGTGAAATGAAATTTTCTAATCCTATTCTGGGACTATTGGAAAAGAGAGTGAGTTTTGAGGTGTGTTTTACCGGAAGATCGGAAGTAGCTGTAAGAGTAATTGAAACAGGACCTGGATTTTCGATCAAGAGAGGCTGTCCGTTTTCACCATTGCCTGACCCTAAATCATTTACGAACAAGCCATCTAACTCTTTAACATATTCTCTGTTCTCATCGGTTTTATCAAGTAAACTGGTAATTACACCCTGCTTGGTAAATACAATTTTATAACGGGAGTTTTCGATTGTATTGCCTGATACAATAGCAGCATAATCAAGTTTTAGTACAGACGGACCGGGAATAATTTCAAATGTTTTATATCCAATTGAAGGAATTTTCCCTGCAATAATTCTAAGAAATTTATTGCCTTTTACCGTTACAAACTGAAATGGCACTTCTGCAGAACTGGCCCTGTCAATCACATGTATGTTACGATTGCCATTATATAAATAATCACAATAATCACTTCTTTCCCAGCCTAATTGATTAAATACGAAGAAAACCTCATTAGAAGTGACCGGTTTTTTAATTAAAGCTCCCAGGTTTTTTAACGATCTGTTGTACAATGTATCTACGTAGCTTGTAAATTGATTAGCTATCTTTCTTTCCCAGTCTGCCCGTTCATGTCTGGTAATCTTAACGCCATCAGCTGTCCAGCCATGTTCAAAATAAAGGCCGCATGAAAGCCAGGCAAGTTCCTTTGCACTATCTAATTCAGTTTCAAATGTATTATTTATCAATGTGACATAACTTGATAAAGCTTCTGCAGCCCGAAGTTTTTCCGTTGAACGTTTAATGCTTGCAGATACTTCAGAAAGTGACGCAACGAGATTCCCCCATTCATTTCCATAGGAAACTGTTTCGGCTGGAAGATCAGCTCCATAGGTTTGCTCAAAATCCTTGAAAAAATCAACTTCATTTGATACAATTACCTGGTAATTTGCATTTGAGTTATTTTTTGCTGCCTGGATGAAAGAGTTTGTGGTTGTCTGCAGGTCATCCCAGCCTATCCCGAACGCCCCTGAAGTTGAATATGGATAAACGCTGGGTTTCTTCATAAGCTCAACGCATTTAGCAATGGCAGAGTCCTGGTCTCTTGCTTCGGCATAACCTCCCAATTCCTGATTACTACCTGTCTTAGAATACCATTTCATCAACACTTTTTGTCCGTCCAATCCTTTGTACCAATATATATCATGAGGTCTGGCATTAAAACCGGTCACTTTTGTTGCACAACCGCATACCCCATGCCATGAATATTTAGCTCCCGATCCTGCCCAAACTGAAGACATTCCCAAAGGTAAAACCTGATCTTCCATCAAGTAAGCCATATCAAAACTTAAACCGAATTCTCTTTCAAGTGAGCCGGCATAGTACATGCTTCTGATTACAGCCTCAAGGGGAGAGACCCCGGATAAACAATTTAGTGTATTAAGAGGTATTGTAATTCTCCCATTTTTTACCTGATCCATCAAAACACTAAATTGCTGTTTACTTCGATTTTTCCTGTATTCATATACCCAGTATGAACCATCACAGTTCCATTTACTCTTGTATGTATCAGCCTCATTGGAAGTTTGATTATTCAGATTTATATAATAATCCAGCATATTAAGAAACGCCTGACGGTATCCGGTTTCATTTGCTGACCACATATAGTCAGTATGATCATCGGGAGCTATAAAAATCTTTTTTACCTGCCCGTTAATAACAAGTGCTGCCTGAAGGAAAACAAAGATTAGCGACCATTTAATCTGTTTCATATATTATAATGGATTTCCGGTTACCGAGCTTTACTGAATGATATGGTGATTAATAATATAAACAAGTTCCTCCGAAATTGCGACACTGCTGAGGCTAGCATTTTAAAAGCTGACGGATCAGGTTCAATAAGATACAACTTTTTACTGCCATAGTAAAAATAAAAAAGTAAGGTCATGATGACATGTTATCTATAAGGATGTAATGTATTTCAGTACCCGTGAATTTACTCTGGTAAAACTTCATTTAAACATCTTATTGCATTTAAAGTTCTAGGGTATCCTACATAAGGCAATAAATGCGTCATCACACTTAATAAAATTTCTTTATCGTTACCAACATTCACATTGCCCTGAATATGTCCTCTTATCTGAGACTCAGTTCCACCCAAAGCAATAAGCATAGAAAGGGTCAGCAGCTCTCTTGTTTTTATATCCAGACCATTTCGGGTATAGTAATCTCCAAAACAATTTGCCGACAGATATCTTTGTATATGAATCTGATTTTCAGGTGATTTTTCATACATCTTATCAATTACTTCTCCAAAAATTGACTTTTGAACTTCTAACCCTTTTTCATAACGTGTCCCCGGTGTGGTTGTAGATTGACCTTCCAATGGTAGCTTAATTTCCCTTTCGGCAAATATTTCATTGGTCAGGTGGATAAAATCAACAACTTTAGAAATGCCTACGTAGGGGACAGACTGGTACAAAATCTCTTTTACCTGAACTGGGGTAACACCCACATTCAGAGCTGCGTTCACCATCATTCTGAATTCTCCCAAAGCCTGACAGGCTATGGTGGAACCTAAGATCATCATAACCCGGGTTTTGGTATCCAGATTGCCATAACCAATTATCTCGTCGAAAGCAAAATTGTCAAATAATTCAATCAGTTCCGGATCAGTTTGCATGGCTCGTGAATTATAATCCGGCCACAGTTCTTCATGGTTTTTAATGGCTGTCTCAGTTATACTCATTTATTGATCCTCCATGGTGTTTTGAATATTGGGTTATAATTCCCGTATATAATTTCAGCGATTAATTAATTTTGCACTTCCACCTGAATATCTTTCACCCTGAACCTTAATTTCAGATGAAGCTGTGTTTATTTCCTGAAGTTCATCAGATGAGAGGTTTACGGCTGCAGCTCCGAGATTCTCCTTCAGCCTATGCAATTTTGTGGTGCCAGGGATCGGAACAATCCATGGTTTTTGAGCAAGTAACCATGCAAGTGCAATTTGAGCAGGTGTAACCTTTTTACGTTTCGCAACTTGTTCAAGCAAATCAACAAATGCCATATTTGCTTTAAGGTTTTCAGCCGATAAACGGGGAACAGTGCTACGGAAGTCTTTACTGTCGAAAGTTGTATTTTGATCCATTTTGCCAGTAAGGAAACCCTTACCAAGCGGACTGAATGGGACAAAACCAATGCCAAGTTCTTCCAGAGTGGGTAGGATCTCTGCTTCCGGTTCACGCCACCAAAGGGAATACTCACTCTGAAGCGCAGTAACGGGTTGAACTGCATGAGCACGACGGATAATTTTTACTCCGGCTTCGGAAAGACCAAAGTGTTTTACTTTTCCTTCTTTAATAAGGTCTTGTACTGCTCCGGCAACGTCTTCAATTGGTACATCAGGGTCAACACGATGCTGGTAGAACAAATCAATAACTTCTACCCTGAGTCGTTTTAGTGAAGCTTCAGCAACTTGTTTGATATGCTCCGGGCGACTGTTGAGTGCTGAAGCTCCTGTGGTGTCGAAGCCAAATTTAGTGGCTATCACCACTTTATCGCGATACGGAGCCAGAGCTTCTCCTACCAGTTCTTCATTAATAAATGGTCCATAAACTTCGGCAGTATCAAAAAAAGTAACTCCGCTTTCTACTGCTTTATGAATAAGTGTTATCATCTCTTTCTTATCGGCAATAGTTCCGTAGCCAAAGCTCATTCCCATGCAACCGAGTCCGATAGCAGAGACTTCAAGGTTGCTTTTTCCTAATTTGCGTTTTTGAATTTTTGTTTCCATAAATATGCATTTATAATCAGAGTGCAAAGATAAATCTGAAACAGGTCTTATTATAACTAAAACAAAACAATAAATTACGAAATTCAAACATTTCTGAATTTCAATGGACTTGACTGAATGTGCTTTTTAAAAAAATTATTGAAATGGGTTACTTCGGTAAAACCCAACGCATATGCAATTTCAGACACGCTCCAGGTACTATGCTTTAACAGTATTTTTGATTCCTGCAAAATGCGTTCTGCGATGACCTGAGATGTAGTTTTTTGTGTTGTCTCTTTTACGGCTCTGTTCA
>PMIL01000017.1 GCA_003157075.1 Bacteroidales bacterium
AAGAGCTGGACAGACGCATTTCCTGGCAAATTTCCGATAGCAAGTTCTCCGGTTTCAAATGCTCTTATTGATGCATCAATTCCTGAAAACAAGCCTGGCTTTTTAATAAAAGGGTGGATCGTTAACGCAACAAATCTTGTATCATCAATTCCAGGTCAGTTAAATACTCTTAAAGCTATCCAGAACCTTGATCTGTTAGTGTCAGTAGATATCATGCCTATGGAGATCACAGGATGGGCCGATGTCGTCTTACCTGAGTGTACCTATCTTGAAAGATACGATCTGCTCAGAATAAGTCCCCACCGTAAACCTGCTATAGCGTTGAGAATGCCAGCCGCGGAGCCAATGAACAATACCAGATCAGGATACAATATTGCACGGGGACTCGCTCTGAGACTTGGACTGGAAAGTTATTTTCCTTTTGAAAAACAGGAAGATCTACTCGACTGGCAACTCAAACAGGTGGGTTCTTCTCTGGAAGAAATGCAGCGGATCGGGGTAAAGACTAAGGCAAGAGATGCGGATGATCTTTATTATGCGGAAAATGAAAATGTATCATTTCCTACAGATTCAGGCAAGATTGAATTATACTCCAAAGCTTTTGAAGATGCCGGATTTGATCCTCTTCCTAAGTACATAGCACATGAAGAACCCCCTGCAGGCTTTTACCGTTTAATCTATGGCCGCGCTCCAATGCATACTTTCGGAAGAACTTCAAATAACCCTAATCTGACTGACCTGATGCATGAAAATTCCGTATGGATTAATCCTAAGGTTTCAAAGGAATGGGGGTTGGCACAAGGCCAGTATATTTGGCTTAAAAACCAGGATGGCGTTATCTCAGACTTCCCCATAAAAGTAAGGGTAACCGAACGTATACGATGGGACTCGGTCTATATGGTGCACGGATTCGGACATAAGCAAAAACAGATGAAAAGGTGCTTTGGCAAGGGAGCCAGCGATACTCAGTTGATCACAAAAGTACTTGTTGATCCCCTGATGGGAGGAACAGGTATGAGATCGAATTTTGTAACATTTGTCACTGAAAAGTCAGAAAAGGAGGTTGCATCATGAGATATGCAATGGCAGTAGATACAAAAAAATGTGTCGGTTGCAGCGACTGTGTTGTAGCCTGTCAGACAGAAAATAATGTTCCTCATGGCTTTTGCCGGGAATGGGTTGTTGAAACTATGAATGGGACTTATCCTCAGCTCGAAATAGAAATCAGGTCAGAAAGATGCAATCATTGCATTAACTCACCATGCGTTCGTTGTTGTCCTACCGGAGCCAGTCATTTTGCTGAAGGTGGAATTGTCCTTGTTGAACATAATAAATGTATTGGTTGCGGTGCATGTATGGCTTCATGTCCATACGATGCCAGATATCCCCATCCCGATGGTTATGTTGATAAGTGCACTTTTTGTATTCATAGAATAAAGATCGGTCTTGCCCCTGCCTGTGCTGCCGTTTGTCCAACAAAATGCATCTATTTTGGCGATCTGGATGATCCGAATAGTGATGTCTCAGTTGTTTTGAAAAAGCGTAAATCAAAAACACTAATTCCTGAAGCAGGCACAAAACCACAACTGTATTTTTTGATTTAATCAAATAATGATCATTTAAATGGAAGAAGAATTATTAGTAAGCGGCAGGTTGAATCATCTCATTGATCCACAACTTAATATCTGGCATTGGCAGATTCCGCTTTATCTTTTTCTCGGAGGGATGGCAGCCGGAATTCTTTGTATTGCTGCACTCTATTTTATCCGGGGCAGGGAAAATGACTACAGAACTGCAGTCCGCATCACTCCATTTCTGGCTCCTTTTCTGCTGGTTATAGGATTAATAACTCTCTTTATTGACCTCAGACATAAACTGTTTTTCTGGCAGCTTTATACAAACATACGTTTGCAATCACCTATGTCCTGGGGTGCCTGGACCCTGATGGTTATAACACCAGTTTCCTTTATCTGGTGTGCCCTTCATATTAAGGACATTTTCCCAAATTGGGATTGGAAATTCAAATGGATATATGACATTGAGTTTTTCTTTAACAAGTATAAGAAAGTCCTTGCATGGATTATGCTCATTTATGGGATAATTCTTGGAATATATACAGGAATTTTATTATCAGCTTTTAATGCACGTCCTCTATGGAATACATCAATACTGGGACCATTATTTCTTTCATCAGGACTTTCCGCGGGTGCAGCAGCAACATTGATTTTATCAAAGAATAAATCAGAACGCAGACAATTTGCCAGAATAGACCTGGTACTATTAGGGATTGAACTGTTTTTTGTCATACATATGTTCATGGGATTTCTGGCCAGCACACAAGTTCAGATTGAAGCTGCAAAACTGTTTCTAGGAGGACCATATACTATGTCATTCTGGATATTTGTTGTAATACTGGGTATGCTAATTCCTGCTCTACTAGAATTTATGGAGTTGGGTAAGTTCCATATTCCGGCAATTGTCCCAGCAGTACTGGTGATTTTTGGTAGTTTGATGTTACGTTTTATAATTGTCTATGCCGGACAGGTAAGTCGGTGGCTATACTAGGTACTGGTTGCTGGTTGCTGGTTGCTGGTTGCTGAGTGCTGGGCAGGATAAACCAACAAGCAACATAAATTAATTGAAAATGAATTTGATAAGAAATCAAAAAAGATAAATAAATGGAATCAAAAAAGACAAAGTATCTTAATCCTTATGTTGGTGGGGTATTGTTAGGAATCGTTCTGCTGGCCGCAAATTTTATTTCCGGTCGTGGACTAGGTGCAAGTGGAGCTATGAAAAGTGTTGTTATTACCTCAATTACAACAATTGCACCTGTCTCATCAGGAAATCTGGGATTTGTTAAAGAATTCCGGGCGGATCATCCCGGAAATCCTATGAAGACCTGGCTGGTTTTTGAAATGACAGGTGTTTTGGTCGGTGGATTTCTTTCAGGTGCATTTGCAGGACGTTTGAAATTCAAAGTAGAACATTCGCCGAAAATAACCTCAAAGAAGCGACTTTTTCTTGCTTTGACAGGAGGCGTGCTTTTTGGATTTGGAGCGGAACTCGGGAGAGGATGTACAAGCGGATCCGCCCTGAGTGGAATGGCAGTCTTGTCACTGGGAGGATTCATTACAATGATGGCCATCTTTGGAACTGCTTATGCCCTGGCCTATTTTTTCAGGAAGAACTGGATCTAAAAGGGCAAAGGGCTCAGAGCTCAGGGCAAAACTGACTGCAATACTGAAAGACCGCAAGACAAATTATCAAATTGACAATTTAACATTCAGACAAATAGACAAAAAATCATGGGACCATTATCAGTTAACGAATTAATATCAGGGAATACCAACCTGTTTCTGGCCTTTCTGATTGGTATAGGCTTCGGCTTCGTACTTGAACAAAGCGGTTTCTCATCAAGCAGAAAGCTGGCAGGTGTATTTTATGGTTATGATACTGTTGTGCTCAAAGTATTCTTTACAGCAGCCATCACAGCGATGTTAGGACTGCTCTTCTTCAGCCTTTTTGGCTGGATTGACCTGAACCTGGTATATATTAATCCCACTTATGTTACTTCGTGCATAGTAGGCGGGGTCATAATGGGTGCAGGTTTTATTATGGGGGGATACTGCCCCGGCACCAGTTTTTGCGGTGCTTCAATAGGCAAACTTGATGCAATGGTATTCAT
>PMIL01000022.1 GCA_003157075.1 Bacteroidales bacterium
TTTTAAGTTTTTGAGCAGATAGATATCTTCACCTGTGATCATTTGTGTCTCCTAATCATCTGACAATTTTTTCCACAGTTCAGTTTATTCCCATGAGATAATATCTTCCATCCATGCCAACCTGTATTTGTCGAGCGCCTTTCCTAATCTTATACCATTATTCAGATCAAAATGGCCGAAATGATCTGTGGAAAGCGGAATTTCATAACCTGTCAGATTTCGTACATTTTCCACGATTTTGGCTAATTCTTCAATTCCTTTATCGGTTATCTGAATCTGCGAAAAGGGATGTTTGGTATTTGCGTAGGAAATATAATTACTTTGATCTCCCCACTGAGTCAGGTTTTTAGTGGAATCCTGCCATATTTTGGTATTGACTAATGTACCCGGGATATCTTTAAGTTCATCAATCGACAAATCCATCTTGAGCCAGGTATAACCCTGCACTTCCGTTCGATGTTTAAGAAGCTTCATCTGTTCTTCGGTAGATTTTGTCTCAGGCGTATCGGCATAGAGTCTGACTTTGTCCCTGTACCTTCCGCCAAGCAACTGCCATGCCGGAACTCCGTAAGCTTTACCGACAAGATCCCAGAGAGCCATTTCCACTCCACATACGCCTCCCGCCTGACGGGATGGTCCTCCGAACTGCTTAATGCTCTTAAAAATCATTTCCACATTACATGGATTCATGCCAAGAATACGACTTTTCAGCATGAGTGCATAACGGACATCGGCTCCATCTCTCACTTCTCCCAAACCATAAATACCCTGATTGGTATCAATTCTTATAATTGCCGTACCACCCAGAACAGTTGTTAAGGCATAACGCATATCGGTTATTTTAAGCTCTGAAGGACTTGAAGACCTGCTCACATTTGAAGTTGTCTGGGCAATGGTATCTTCAATTGATATTGACATTAAGCCACCGAGAGCAATTCCACCCATAGCGGCTTTTTTTAGAAAATTCCTGCGACCATTATCTGTTGCAGGATTATTGATTTCTGCCTTCAATGCAGCAGCTTCCCCTTTTTCTCTTATCTTATTCTGTTCCGCAATCCGCTGTATAATGCTTTTCATTTTCGTTTTTTTTAGTATGCTTTTAGAGATGTCCTCCTAAAGATCAATTAGTAATTACGATCTTTAAGGTATTTATCTAATTCTTCTTTTGTCATTGGCAACTTGCCAGGATAATTATTCACCCAGTTCAGAAAATCTTTCTTAATCTCTTCACTCCATTCACTGTCTATTTGTCCTGCAAGGTATTTTTTCTCCCGCAGACGCTGATGTCCGAATTCGTCGCGAAGGGCAGTAACTTCTGAAGTCAGAACGAGGTCTTCGACGAGGTAGGCCGGAATAAAAATGACACCATATTTCTTAGCCAAGACAACATCTCCGGGCAAAACAATGGCGCGTCCGACACGAATTGGAGCATTGATTGAAGTAAGCATCATCTGCTGAATATATGAAGGATCGGCTCCTTTTATCCATCCGTTGAATCCTTTAATTTCCGTAAGTCCTTCCTGGTCTCTGACTGAACCATAAAAGATAACTCCCCTTTGTGATTTTGCATAAATTGAGTTACCCAGATTGTCCCCGATTAAAGTTCCGTCAGCGATTTTTCCATATGCATCGGCTACATATACATCGCCAGACGTAAGGATATCGATAGGCCATGAATTTGTTCCGCCTTTTTGTGCACGGTTTTCCAGCTTACCCTGCTCTTTAACCTGTTTTTCAAGATCAGGTCTCAAAGGCATATACTGAGCTGTTACCACTCTGCCGGTCATAGTCTGGTCAGGATTGATTATTGTCCAGTCACCTTCAAACTGATTCAGAAATCCCTTATTGCGAAGCACTCCCCAGGCCTCTTCAAGAGAGATATTTTTAAGTCGTTCCAGAATTGCATCAGATACTTTAGGTCTTCCGTCTGCAAACCGTTCTCCTTTCCATTCCGGAGTCAACGCCTTAATGTACTCAGGAGTTGATCCGACATTCTGTCCAAAAGTCAAAACGCAACTAATGATTAAAACTGATAGTAATAATATTTTTTTATTCATTGTAATAAGTATTTGATTGTGGTAAATATTTTGCCTGCTTATGCAATGAGGATTTTAATAAATAATAAATAAGAATCCTTATGTCTGAAGTTTAAAATTAATCGTCCCTCAAAAAAATCAACAATTCATTTTAAAGTCAAACTCAGACATAAGGATAAATACTCATCTTATGCAGATGCATTATTTACATGCAGAGAATACCTGATCAAATCAGGATTAATTAATATCCCAAAATATGCGGGTAGCAAGGTTATCCTCTCCCATACGGGCTACAGCATCATTGTAGTTTGTAGTATTCACTGTTTTTTCCCTGACCGGGTAAACTAAACGGTGAATAAAACCACCTACAACAGATGGATCTGCACTTGGATAAGTGTTAGGTGTCAGTGCCGGAAATCCGGTACGGCGAAAGTTAGCCCAGGCTTCTGAGCCATTCTGGAAAGATGCGATCCAATATTGGGTATTGATCTGCTCCAAAGCTTTGGCAACGTTAAAGGGGTTCGCCAGCATATATGCATCCTGAGCGGCACCAGGAATGGTAGCAGTGACATCATACTGAGACATCTGGTCCATATGAGCTCTTACACCTTTTTCATACAAACTGGCAACAGATTCTGAAATCCAGCCCTTTTGAGCTGCTTCTGCCAGTAACAATTCTGTCTGGGCGTAAGTTATAAAGAATTCGGGTGCATCGATTTTTGCAACAGTACTACGGTTCAACTGAGAATATTTCCAGGCAGCTCCTGATTTACCGGGGTAAAGCGGATCGGTAGCAATAGTAGCTTCACTATAGCCAAAAGGCATTCCCTGCTGGTCGGCCGGAGTAACGTCCGCGGTACCGGCAGATGCCAGTGGATTAGCCGGGAACTGGTATTTAACTGAAATAACTCCAAGTCGTGGGTCACTGGTGCTTAAAAGATAATCAACAAATGGTTTTCCAAGATAGAAATTGGCTCTTTCAGTACCCTGATAGGTATTGGATGAAGGATGGTTAAATGTGCTGTTGAATTTGATGATCACATTATCAGCGTTTGATTGCATAACGCCTCCGTTATATGCGGCAGCAGCATATTGCTGAGCTTTTGCAGCATCCACTTTTGTATATCTCATAGCGACTCTCAACAGCAGAGAATTACCCAGTTTCTTCCATTGAGCTATGTTACCTTTATAGAATAAGTCGCTTGTTTCAATAGCCGCGGATGCATCAAGAGCTGCGGTAGCTTCGGTAAGCTCTTTTAGCAAATCATCATAGATAGCGCTGTTTGAGTCATATTTGGGCAAATAAACTCCGGTAAGGAATCCATTTCCAGCTTCCGTATAAGGCACGTCACCATAAGTGTCAACTAATACCTGGAATACATAGGCTTTCATAATTCTTGCCATATTATATAGGTTACTGCGTGCTGCATTATCCTTAGTCTGGCTTATAACCTTAGTAAGAAGAACTACAGGACCGCCAGTAGCTGTATACAGCGAATTAAAGATCGCGTTTGTGTTGGGATCATAAACGACATTGTGATTGCCTCCTTCAAGAACACCGGTAAAAGGTGTCAGGATCTGCTGGACAATGGCGCTTTGATAGGGAAGAGTATTTAAAGCCGAACCAAACTGGGCCTGGGTAAAAAGATACACTGGGTCGATTGAAGTAGCAAGAACAGGATTGGTGTTTACCTCTTCAAAATTTTTATCGCACCTGGTTAAACCCATTGACAAAACAGCCAGTGCCAGGTATATATATATTCGTTTCATAGAGTTTGATTAAATGAGTTAAAACTTAATGTTTATATTAAAACCATAACTGCGTGTTGTTGGCAGAGTGTGAGTTTCTATTCCCTGGAGGTTATCAGAGGTGGATACCTGTGCTTCCGGATCGAGATTATCAATATGTTTGGTTATCATAAACACATTGTTACATACTGCAGAAACAGTCATTTCCTTAATCCTTGCCTTACTGACAAATCTTGAAATGTCATAGCCGATAGATACTGAACGGAATCTCACAAAGGTGCCATCATAAATAAATGGTGTGGCAATGTTTGTGCTCCGGTATTGGGTATAAAATTGCTCTGCCGGAACAGCTGTAGTGTTAGGTGTTCCATCTGCATTTACGCCATCAAAGACAACTCCGCCTTCTCTTCCCGGTAGTGATGCTTGTGATAATCCTTCACGTAAGAAATTCAAATTTGAATTAGACATAATTTTGAAACCAGCCTTATAGTCAATCTGAGCAAATAACCTGATATGTTTATAATTGAAGGTATTCAGCCAGCCACCAACATATTTTGGAATTGCACTTCCAAACGTTACAATATTCCCCTGTTGAAATAATCCGCCTACAGTTATGATATTACCATTGGCATCACGTTTGTAATCAAAACCGCGTAAGGAAGCAAGAGGCATCCCTACTTCATGTGACACAAATCCGAAAAATTCGCCGGTTCCGACATCAAATCTTTGTTGTCCGTTTGCCAGTGCAATTACCTTGCTGGCATTGTAACTTGTATTGAATACCGTTTCCCAGGTGAATTTATCAGTTTTTACAGGAACAAATGTCAGAAGAATCTCTATACCTTTATTTTCTAATTTTCCAACATTCACCAGTGTCTGACTATACCCTGAAGCATTTGAAATGTCAACTTTCAGGATTTCATCAACTGTATTCTTCTTATAGACAGCAACATCAAGGTTAACCCTGTTGTCTAATGTTCTTAATTCCAAACCTACTTCTGTCTCCTTTACTTTTAAAGGACGTAAATTTGGATTCGGGCTAACTGTTCCTGAGATTGATCCGAGAGCGGTACCATTAAACTGGTTGGCGTTTATAGAATAATACAGGTTGTTGGAATAAGGATCTGTATCGCCTCCTACCTCAGCATACGAAGCCCTGAGTTTACCATAGGTCAGCCATGCCGGAACAGATTTGAATGACTGAGTAAATACATAACTCATACTTGCAGATGGGTACAGATAGTTGTTCGATTTTGGATTCAATGTTGAGAACCAGTCATTACGTGCAGTTAAATTCAGATAGAGGTAACTCTTGAAAGAAAACTCTGCAGATCCATACAAAGAATTCACATCTTTTTTAGAAAAGTTATAGAATGGATTTTTTGTCTGTCCGTTTCCGATGGTATACAAATCCCTTACATAGAAGTTGGTTACTGATGCTCCGATGTCTGTATTGGTTTGCTGCATCGAGTTGCCGCCAAATGTCAGATCTACTCCAAAATCTCCGACTTTCTGAGTTGCTCCAACCAAAAAGTCCATGTTTCTTTCACGGAAAGTAGATTCATCCTGGTAATAATAGCCATTATATCCTGAAGCAGCAGCTGCTATCGATCGGGTACCGGTTGGACGGTCATAGTTGTATGGGCGTGTGAAGTAATCCTGTCCAATTCGACCCTGTACATATAGCCAGCTAAGTAACTGGTAACGAAGAGATACATTGCCAAATAGACGGTCGCGATTTACATTTTCAAATCTTTTAAGAGTTACCCAGTATGGATTATTACGGTTTGTAAAACGTGCAAGTGGCTGTTCGTAACCATTAGCATCGAGATAAGTATTTTTTAACCAGTGTACATCAATACTGTTTGCCATAGTATAAATGGTAGAGTTGGCATTCATATCCTGCAGACCAATCTGCGGAGGATTGTGGTTTTTCTCGTTCGAGTAGTTAAAGTTTAATTGAAGTGTGAGCTTTGGAGTGAACTTGTAATTAAGACCCAGGTTCAATATTTTTTTGTGATAATCTGAATTTGGGACGATAGCATTTGCATCGGTGTTTGCAAAGGACAAACGGAAGTTTCCCTTATCACTATTACCGGTAAGCGCAACAGAAGTTGTGAGGTTTGTTCCTGCCCGGTAAAAATCTTTAATACGATTTTTATTTGGCAGATAAGGCTGACTGGTTCCGTCGAACTGAGGTGTAGGAACTCCGTCAAATTTTTCGCCAAACGAGTGTACACCTGAGCTTTGTGCTTCAGCAGTAGTGGTTGGACGAACACCATTTTCACCTTGTCCGTATATATACTGGAAATTAGTATAGTCGAGTGCATTGTCAACCTGGAAATTTGAATTTAATTCCACGCCAATACCCGGCCTTGCACTGCCGGTTTTGGTTGTAATAATAATTGCACCGTCTTTTGCACGATAGCCATATAATGCTGCTGCTGCTGCACCTTTTAGAACTGTCATTGTTTCGATATCGTCCTGGTTTATACTCTGTAAACCATCACCCTGGTCAGAGGAACCTCCAGTCGGGTTCCCGGTACCGTTACCAGCT
>PMIL01000305.1 GCA_003157075.1 Bacteroidales bacterium
TTATTGGCCATCATGGTTCCGGCAGTTCCGGCTCCAAGTATTAATAGATTTTTCATAATAAACGGGTACTGTTAATTAATTAACAGAACAAATGTAACCTATACATTCAATTATCTAGATATATATGATAATTATGATGTTTTTATTATGAATTATGTTTTTCCGGAATTTAAATAGTCGATGGAATCTGTAAATTCGTGAATATTTACTTATTTTTATCAGCTTAAATTAAATTATAATAAATATGAAAAGGAACATTTTTATATTCGTCATTATTTCTGTTTTCTCTTTAACTTCTTTTGCTCAACAAGGCAAAGGACAGAAAATTAATCCTGCCGGAAACTGGAAATTTGAAGCTCCCTATGCTCAGGAAGGATATACTTCCGGTACAATTATCGTAGGTAATGCAGAACAAAAAACTACTGTTACAATATCTTTTACAGGTAATGAATTTAAAATACCCGGTGAGGATGTAAAAGTTGCTAAGGACAGTGTATTTTTTTCTGTATATCTTCAGGGGCAGATCGTTAAAGTATTGCTGAAGATGGATACTGAAATAAAAATGTCTGGTAAAGCAGTATATTCCGAAGGAGAAGTTCCTCTTACTCTTAATAAGGTTTCAGCTTCCGATGCAGAGGTAAAAAAATAGTCTCAGCTTCACCATTTTCAGCTCTGAATGAGCAGAATATTAAAGTCGTGGAAATTATCTTTCATCATCTGTTCAGACTGATTATCATTTGTTACTGCTAACTATATTAAGCCCCTTCAGGGCTTTAATTCAATAGGTTACTTTCACCCCCGGTGAAACCGGGGGTTATTCATGTTCAGCCACTTCATGGCTTGAAAATATTTTTTGTCGTGGGTATTTCGAATCTCCTAAAATTATGTAACTTGATAAATGAAAATTGATTAAAAACTTGTCAATCCAGGTTCACGGATACTAATTATTAAAATATTAAGCTATGGAAAAAGTAATTGCATGTTGCGGATTAAATTGCGCTGCCTGTGAAGCAAGAATTGCTACTATTAATAATGATGATGAACTCAGGAAAGTAACTGCGGAAAAATGGAAAACCATTTATAACGTTCCTGATATGTCACCTGAAATGATCAATTGTACGGGATGCAGGGAAGAAGGGGTGAAGCTTGGCCACTGGAGCATGTGTCAGATAAGGATTTGTGCAGCTTCAAAAGGTTTTGAGACTTGTGGTAGCTGCAATGAGATGGAAACCTGTAGTTTAATATCCCCCATTCATAGCTTTTCACCAGAAGCAAAAAATAATTTATTGAATGTGAACTAATTATTAAAAACCGGTTATTTATTTTACCAGATAATGGCTGAAATTGTGAAAATGGTTCTTTCCGACAAATCGGTTATTCCGACTGAGGAATATATATTCTCACTGATCGGAAACAATAAACATTATTGGAAAAGAATAATGGATTATGTGTCCGAAAACTATAAGGACACTTTGGGCAGCTGGAACTACTATAATGACGGAAAGCAATGGCTCTTCAAGATGGTTCATAAAAAGAAGACCATATTCTGGTCAGGTTTAAATAATGGAACTTTTCGTATTACTTTCTACCTGGGCAATAAAGCAGAGACAATAATAGATAACAGTGATCTGCCACAGTCTGTAAAGGATGAATTTAAAACAGCTAAACGATATGGTCTGATCAGACCTGTAACTTTTGTAATTAACGGTGAACCTGATGTTGACAACGCGCTGAAGATGATTGCAATAAAGACGAAACTGAAATAAGAATTCAGATTGTCAACAGATAGTAAGATTAGCTGATGATAAAATAATGTTAATATCCAATCTGTGCTGTATTTAAATGATGACATATCTTAGTGAAATTTCATCCAAGCTGATTGCTTTCATTTTACTGTTTGTAACCGGAAGTGTATGTGCACAAAACCTTGACATTCGTATTCTCAGATTATTAAATTCACCTTCAAAGCTCCCTTCAGATAAATTCTTTCAATTTGTTTCTAATTCTGCTGTTTTTCCGGAAATCGGTATTCCGGCTGGAATTTTGACTTCGGGGTTGATAAGACAGGATGATGAGATTGTCAGAAAAGCCTGTGTAATTATTGGTGCTGCAGCAATAAATTCAGGAATAACGCTTGCTGTCAAGTACTCAGTCAATCGCAATCGTCCTTTTGTTACGTACCCTGACATTGCCAAAAAATCAGCTGCCGGAAGTCCCTCTTTTCCATCAGGGCACACCTCAGGTGCCTTTTCTCTGGCAACTTCATTAACACTCTCATATCCAAAATGGTATATAATTGTTCCCGCATATTCCTGGGCGGGTACAGTTGCTTTTTCCCGAATGGATCTGGGTGTCCATTATCCATCGGATGTGCTTGCCGGTGCGCTGATTGGCTCCGGCAGTGCCTGGCTGACATATTATATCAATAAAAAGCTGATTATGAACTCACAAAAGAAACCTGTCCATTAGCTGGTGCAATAATTGCCTTCACTATCTCTATTTCTGGCTTCTTGTTCCTGGCCCTGTGAAATAGCTCAAAGCCAACGCTTAATCATTATTTCACAGGGCTGGTTCATGGTTTTTCGTCTCTGGTTTCTGATCTCTCTGATCTCTCTGATCTCTGATGTCTGATCTCTGATCTCTGATCTCTGATCTCTGATCTCTGATCTCTGATCTTCTTTCTGCCTGTTACTACGTATAAATACCCCTAATAAATAGGTTTTAAGCTTCTTTCGTCCCGTTTTGATTCAGGTTATCTTTGTTTGAAGCTTTTAATATTCTTACCTAAGATAGGCGAATGGGAAAACTGTACGATTTGTTATTGGAGGATATCCGGTTTGAAGAAGGACTGAATGCATGTATGAATTGTGGTGTATGTACTGCTATCTGTCCCGCTGCCGAGTTTTACAATTACGATCCCCGGAAAATTGTTGATACGGTCCAATCTAAGGATGAAGACAAAATAATTGAACTGCTAAAATCTGAAACAATCTGGTATTGCGGTGAATGCATGTCATGCAAGACGAGATGTCCCCGCGGAAATGCCCCGGGTCTGATAATAATGGCATTACGGGGGTTATCACAGGAATTGGGCTATTTTGTCGAGTCTGAAAAAGGCAGGCAGCAACTGGCAATTAAAAGAACAGTCGGAGACTGGATTCTCAGTACTGGATATTGTGTTTATCTGGATGGAATAACGATTGCCATGCATCCTGAGCAAGGGCCTGTGTGGGAATGGGTCCAGGACAATAAAGCAGAGCTTCTTAACAGGTTAGGGGGAAACTATAAGGGAGACGGACCCGGAATCCTACGAAAAATCCCTGAAGAAACACTTGCTGAATTAAAAAGAATATTTGAGGTCACCGGCGGAATGGAGCGGTATGAAAAGATTGAATCATTCTCCAAAACCAAGGCAAAAGAGATGAATCTAGAGCTTACAGAAGGTATTGACAATGAATATTTCAGGCATATTTATAAAACGAACAATGGAACTCATTCAAGATAAATGAGTTTTAAAATATGAAAATAGAAGGTAAGAAGGTCATTTGGAGTGAATATCAGAAAGAGATTGCTGATGATAACTATTTCTATGTAAGAAGTTGTATCAGGCAAAACTTTTTCCCCGGTTCTGAAGTTGCATTTCTCAGGATTATGCGGGATGTATTAAAAAAAGATGTATTTGAGCATCCCTGTCATACCACCTGTTCAGGAATCGGATACCATGGTGATGTAGTACCTGTTGAAACAGCAATGACAGTTGTGGCAAGACAGTTTTCGCTTATGACTGAAGCCGGTTATACAAATTATGTTCCTTCATGTATCACGTCATTTGGGCTCTACACTGAAATACTCGATACATGGCATCATTTTCCAGAGGTTGAGGAAAAAGTCAGAAGACAATTGAAAAAAGCCACGGGACGGGAATTTAAAAAACCTGAAAATCTCGCCCATGCAAGCGATGTAATATACAAATTCAGGAAGGAGATAGCTGCTAAATCAAAATACAGGCTTATTAATAAAGAGACCGGAGAACCTCTAAAGGTAGTGGATCATATAGGTTGTCATTATTCCAAGATGTTCCCTTCGAAAGGAGTGGGTGGCGCTGAATACCCTTATGTTTTAACCGGCATGATTGAAGAATGGGGAGGACAGATAGTTGATTATCCTGAAAGAAGACATTGTTGCGGTTTTGGATTCAGACAATACCTGGTCCAGGCAAACAGAGGTTTCTCTATAGCCTGTTCAAAGGAAAAATTTGAATCAATGAAACCGTACCAACCTGACATGATTATTACAAATTGCCCGGGTTGCCCAATGTTCCTCGACAGGTGGCAATATGTAATAAATGAGATGGAAGGAAAGAGATATGGTCAGAATGGGGAAGGGATACCGGTTTTTACCTATGAAGAGGTCGCCGGGCTTGTTCTTGGTTATGATCCATGGGATTTAGGGTTGCAGATGCATCAGACAGATTGCGAACCGGTTCTGAAGAAGATAGGAATTGAATATTCCCCGGAAGATAAATACAATCTAGCTATAATACCTTCATATTCTGATAGTCACAAATTAATTAATGTCTGAAATTAAATGAGTAAACACGTTGTGATAATAGGTGGTGGAGTGGCCGGACTCGAAGTTGCCGGACAACTGGCAAAAGTGGGCATCAATGTGTCCCTTATAGAAAAGGAACGGAAAACAGGAGGGAACATTAATAACTGGTTCAGGCTGTTTCCCGACCGCAGACGCAGTTCTGAGGTGATAGAGTATCTTGATAAGATTAATTCAGGAAAAGGGATAAAGTTACATACTAACACTACAATTGAAAAGTTCAATAGAGGAAGAAGCAACTTTTTGATGACTACAAATGAGGGAAAGGAGATGACCGCTGATGCTGTTATTGTTGCGACCGGATTCGATCTATTCAAAAGTGCCAGGAAAGAAGAGTATGGTTATGGAATTTATGATAATGTTATCAGTTCGGCTGATCTTGAAACTATGTTCAGCAACGGGAAGATTCTTTTGAATGACGGTAATATCCCTGAAACTATAGGGTTAGTTCATTGCGTAGGATCGCGTGACGAAAAAGTCGGCAATTTTTATTGCTCAAAATTGTGTTGTGTGACTGCAGTTAAACAGGCTATTGAACTCAGGGAATTTCTTCCTGATTCAAAAGTATTTTGTTTCTACATGGATATGAGGATGGGTGGCGCATTTTATGAAGAGCTTTATCGTGAAGCCCAGTAAAAATATGGGGTGAATTTCATAAGGGGTAAAGTATCTGAGGCAAGTGAGACTATCGAAAACAAGCTTATGATCAAGGTTGAAGATACTCTTGCCGGAAGGCCCCTGAAAATGAAACTTGATATGCTTGTGCTGATGGCAGGCATGGAAATGTCGGAAGGTGGAAAACAGATAGCCGGAATTGGTGGCTTCAAAACAGGGGAGAACAGATTCTTTGCAGCAACCGATAACCACACCGGCAGCAACAAAAGCAATGTTGAGGGGGTATTCTATGCCGGTACATGNNTAGAAGTAATTGATTACCTGAAAGACGGGGAAAGATAAAATGAATAAATTCGGTTTTGGCATATCACCGGGGCGGCAGATTGACTATGATTCCAATAACAGGGAAGTAGCCAGGTATATTTTTGAGAATGAACCGAGTTTCAGATTATGTATTGAATGCGGAGGATGCTCAGCGACATGTTCAACCGGAAATTTCACTGGTTTCTCACTCAGGGAAATAAACATACTTATTAAACGGGGAGAAAATGACCTGGTGCGAAATGCTTTGAAAAAATGCATGCTCTGTGGTAAATGTACTCTTGTTTGTCCCCGTGGAGTAAATACAAGAAATATAGTGGTCCTTGCAAAAAGGGCATTTCAAAAATCAGATGAATATGCGCTTTGAGCCTTTTATCATACCATTTAACATCGGACTATACTTCATACTCGTTTATGTTGTTACAAGAAGTGTGATTTGGTTCCGTGATTTGTCGCGGCCTGATAAACTGAGACTTCAGCGTGGTTTCTTCGGAATTGCATTTGCTATGAGCCTGAAGGAGATATTCATGGAAAGCCTCATTCACAGAAAGATACTTAAGACGAATCTTCGCCTGGGTTATATGCATATGAGTCTTGCATTTGGCTGGTTTCTGCTTATATTTTTTGGTACAGTTGAAGCCGATATCTTTGGTTCGAAACATCTTAATGCCCCCTACAAAGCAATATTTTTCAGGTTCTTCAATCCCGACCATGGCAGGACAGGATTTGAAGCTGTTTATGGTTTTTTAATGGATCTGATACTTGCTTTTATTTTATCTGGTTTACTTCTGGCTGTTATTAAAAGATTCTATTCGAAAATTGTAGGAATGAAGAGGACAACGCATCTTAAGCTTACAGATAGAATTGCACTTACATCCCTGTGGCTTATTTTCCCAAGTCGCCTCCTTGCTGAAAGTTTCACTAGCGGTGCTTATCATTCAGGAAGTTTTCTTACCGGGTCTCTTGGTAACTGGTTTGCTACATTTTTACCTGCAAAAGAGATGGCTTATCCTTTCTGGTGGCTTTATTCCATCTCTTTGGGCACTTTTTTTATTCTTCTTCCGATCTCGAGATACATGCATATACCAACTGAGTTATTTCTGATTTTTATGCGGAATTCGGGAATAAGAACAGGAGACAAAGCAGGTTCCTATGCAGAAGTTCAAACATACTCCTGCTCTTCATGCGGGATATGTATCGATACATGTCAGATGAATTCTTCAGCCGGAATTACAAATATTCAGTCTGCCTACATGATGAAAGCTATCCGTAATAACGATGACGTTTCAGAAATTGCTGATAATTGCCTGATGTGTGGCCGCTGCGATGCAATATGTCCGGTTGGCATTGAACTTTCACCAATTCGTATGATTCAGAGAAGGGCGATGGAAGCTGAAAATGATTTCCGGAATATTTATAAAGGCTATTTCAGAAGCAGGCAGGCCATTATTCCGGAAAAAGCGAACGTATCCTTAAATTACAATTTTCTTGGTGAATGTGAACCCGAAAAGGCTGATGTATTGTTCTTTGCAGGCTGCATGACTCATCTGACTCCGGGAATTAAAAAATCAATGATAAAAATTCTTGATGCATCGGGAGTTAAATACAATTTTATTGATGAGCAGGGAGGTGTCTGTTGCGGACGTCCCCTGATGCTTGCCGGACAGGATAAGGAGGCAAGAGAGCTCATTAATTATAATTCCCAGCTGATCTGGAAATCTGGTGCCCATACACTCGTTACTTCCTGTCCTATTTGTTATAAAGTATTCAGGGAGAGTTATTATCTCGATGTGGAAGTCCTTCATCATTCTCAGTTTATTAAGAAACTCATAGATGAAGGATCACTGAAACTTAATTTCCTCCATAAAAAAGTTGTCTATCATTCTCCATGTGATCTCGGAAGAGGATCAGGAGTCTATGACGAACCAAAGGAGGTTTTAAGTCATGTTTCAAAGCTCGAGAAAAGTGATTTTGAAGATAAGAATTCTCTTTGTTGCGGAGGCAGTCTTGCCAATATGAAGATATCCTCCGCTGATAAAAAAAAGATAGCTCTTAATGCTGCAGGAGAGCTGACTAAAAATGATCCGGATATTCTTGCAACTGCTTGTCCGCTATGCAAAAAGACGTTCTCTTCTGTGACTCCTACGCGGGTTGCTGATATATCCGAGATAGTGGCTGAAGCTTTGAATCTTAATACAACAAAAAAAATTACTAACAGAGAGTTTACCTCAATGAAAGAACTGGCAAAGATCTGAGATAATCCCTGTTACAAGGTATTTCATAAAAATTGTCTTTATTTATCTCTCCTCCTGGAACTTCGATCATCAACCGGTGATTCTGACACTGTTATCTTATATTTTTTCGCATTTTAAACAATTCATATACTGAAACTGTTTCCCATTCGTTATTAATATGATTGTAGAATAAACAATATTTGAAAGATGGGACGGAAAATATGCGGGTTGATTATCATAATTGCAGGTATTCTTCTTTATTCCTGCACTGATGCAGGTGTTAAAAAAGATACAAAAAATCAAATTGTTAAGAACAAGATATTACAACAGGAGGATGGAACAATCTCATTGAAAGTTGATAAAGCAGATTGTTACCAGGACGTCGTAAATCCATCAAGCAATACAGCTGAGTGGAATGTTCGTGTTTCTAAATCAGGGCGGTTTAATGTGTGGTTGTCAAGTGCCACAAAGGATACAACAGATCTGAAATACAAGAACTCTATATTGTTAAGCTTTCTTGATAANNTCATTTAATATTCAGATAATCAGCGATAAAATTATGCCAAAGAATATTAATAAAGGATCGTCGGGAGATATTGAAAGTTCTAAAATATTGTCAGTTTTTTTAACTCCTGCTACACGTTAGCCTTAATCCATTCCCTTGCATTTACAAATGCTTTTATCCAGGGCGTAACTTCATCGTTTACATTTTCATCCGGATAAAAACCACACTGCCATGGGAAATATGCCCTCTCCAGATGTGGCATCATGACAAGGTGACGCCCGTCCTCAGAACATAAACCTGCTACATCATAATCTGACCCGTTTGGATTTGCCGGATATGTTGACCTGCTGAACTTTAAGGGTATCTGATATTTATTCTCAGGATATGGAAGACTGAATTGTCCTTCTCCGTGAGCAACCCAGATACCTAGTTCCATACCTGTCATGTTTCCAAGCATCACCGATCTATTCTCAAGAATCTTGACTCCAAGAAATCCTGATTCAAATTTGTGGGATTTATTAAGTTTTAGTATTGGTTTTTCATTATGATCCGGGTATAGAAGATCTAATTCAACCATAAGCTGACAACCATTACATACTCCCAGTGATAGTGTATCGCTTCTTTTATAGAAGTTATCAAGAGCTATCCGTGCTTTTTCATTATACCTGAACGCTCCGGCCCAGCCTTTGGCAGAACCCAATACATCGGAGTTTGAAAAACCTCCTACAAAAACTATCAGGTTAATCTCTTCAAGTGTTTCTCTTCCTGATATAAGATCCGTCATATGAACGTCTTTCACGTCGAAACCTGCCAGATATAGAGCATAAGCCATCTCCCTGTCTCCATTTACGCCTTTTTCTCTTATTATTGCGGCCCTTATTCCTGATTTTTTTCTTCTCTCGGGATTGATGTCCAGTGATTTGCAAGTTCCCACAAAATCAGACAGATTGATATTCAATTTATGGTTTTTATAATTATGATATCGTTCAAGAGCAAGCTCCGGTCCGCATTGCCGTCTGTCGAAAAGATAAGATGTCTTAAACCATTTATCGCGAAGTTTATCAATATCGAACTGTAATAAAACACTGTCTTTTGTTATAAAAAGTGTTCGTTCATCTACAGGGTGTGCAATAGAGAAATATGAAATTCCATTTTCCAGAAGGATCTCTGCAACTTCAATTTCATCTTCTACCTGGATAATAATTCCGGGGTTTTGACTGAAAAGGATTTTGATGATATCATTTTCATTAATGGCGGAGAGATCGACTGCCAATCCTCCGTTTGTATTGGCAAAGCACATTTCAAGAAGGGTTGTCAACATTCCGCCGGCTGATATATCATGCCCTGAGAGAATCTTTCCTTTGGTGATCAGATCCTGGATCGTATTAAAAACTTCTTTAAAATATGCAGGATCAGTCACAGTTGGAACTTCGTCACCCAGGGTGTTAAGGACTTGTGCAAAACTGCTTCCTCCGGGCTTAAATCTATCCCTGCTCATATCAATATATAGCAGGTTGGTAAAAGGGTCATTTACAATTACCGGTTCAACGATCTTTCTTATATTTTCTATTTCCCCGGCCGCTGAGATTATTACTGTTCCGGGTGAATAGACAACCTGATCCTTGTATTTCTGAGTCATGGAAAGGCTGTCTTTTCCTGTGGGAATGTTGATACCCAGAGCAATAGCAAAATCACTCGCAGCTTTTACGGCAGAATAAAGTCTTGTATCTTCTCCGGGATTTTTACATGGCCACATCCAGTTAGCCGACAGTGAGACACTTTTTAATTTATTGGAAAGCGGAGCCCATATTATATTTGTAAGTGCCTCAGCAATAGATAGAATTGATCCTGCAGCCGGATCAATTAGTCCTGCCGCCGGGGCATGACCTATTGATGTTGCCATACCCTTTTTCCCTCTATAGTCAAGGGTAATAGCACCAAGATTATTCAATGGCAGCTGCAGAGGACCGGCACATTGCTGTTTTGCCAGTCTTCCTGTAACTGACCTGTCTACTTTATTTGTGAGCCAGTCTTTGCATGCAACCTCCTCAATCTGAAGAACCAGTTCGGCATACTCCTCAATTTTCTGTACAGAATATTCCAGTTTCCTGAAATTGTTCTCAACCACTGTATCATTCATGATGGTTTTGGGAGGATCTCCGAAGAGTGAGGTCAGAGCAAGATCAATTGGCTTTTCTTTAGTAAGGGGATTCTCAAGGGTAAACTGCATATCACCGGTTACTTCCCCGATAATATAGAAAGGGGCCCTTTCCCTTTCTGAAATATTTCTCAGGGTATCAACATCGGTCTTCTTCATCACAAGACCCATACGTTCCTGTGATTCATTGCCGATTATTTCCCTGGCTGACAGAGTAGGGTCGCCAATCGGCAATTTACTTATGTCAATTTTACCCCCCGTTGCCTCCACAAGTTCCGATAGACAATTAAGATGACCTCCGGCGCCATGATCGTGGATAGATACTATAGGATTATTTTCTGATTCACTGAGAGCCCTGATAGCATTATAAACTCTTTTCTGCATTTCCGGATTTGCCCGTTGAACAGCATTCAGTTCTATAAGGCTGTCGAATTTTCCGGTATCTACTGATGATACTGCTCCTCCTCCCATCCCTATTCTGTAGTTATCACCTCCAAGCAGCACTATCAGGTCGCCTTTTTCAGGAATATTTTTCTCGCTGTCCTTCTTTTTTCCGATTCCGATACCGCCTGCCAGCATGATAACTTTATCATACCCGTACTTTTTTAAATTCTCAAAGTGCTCAAAAGTAAATACAGAACCGCAGATTAATGGTTGTCCGAATTTATTTCCAAAATCACTTGCTCCGTTTGAGGCTTTAATTAATATGTCTTCAGGTGTCTGATAAAGCCAGTGTCTTTCCTCTGTCGCTTTTTCCCATGGCCGGTCTCCGTCAGGGCGTGGATATGATGTCATATATACCGCAGTGCCGGCAATAGGGAATGCCCCCTTGCCTCCTGCAATCCTGTCTCTTATTTCACCTCCTGTGCCGGTCGCAGCACCATTAAACGGCTCCACAGTAGTTGGAAAATTATGAGTTTCAGCTTTTATTGAAAGAACTGATTCATAATCTGTTACTTTGAAAAAATCAGATGTTTCCTGTGTTACAGGGGCGAATTGCTCAACCACAGGACCCTGTACAAAGGCACAATTATCTTTATAGGCCGATATTACATAGTTCGGATAAGTCTTGGTAGTTTTCTTGATCATTTGAAAAAGAGTACTCTCCTGCTCTTTTCCATCAATTATGAAGTTTCCGTTAAATATTTTATGCCTGCAATGTTCAGAGTTAACCTGGGAGAATCCGAATATTTCACTGTCAGTAAGTCTCCTTCCAAGTTTATCCTGGATGCTTTTCAGATAGGCTATCTCTTCATCACTGAGAGCCAGACCCTGTGAACGGTTATAAGAAGCAATATCTTCAATGAATAGAATGGGTTCAGGTTTCCGGTCTGTAAAAAAGACATTCTGATCCAGCCCATCATAGAGTTGTTGCAACATCACATCATGACCAGAGATCCTGCTTTCATTATCTGAGAATTCCTCAATGCGGAGGATCCCTTTCAATCCCATGTTCTGACAGATCTCAACTGCATTTGTACTCCAGGGTGTGATCATCTCTTT
>PMIL01000159.1 GCA_003157075.1 Bacteroidales bacterium
ATATGATCAAAAAAGTGTTTTTTCAGAAATGAAAAACAGTTTTCGCTTTTCATTTCACCTATATTAGCCCATTCGTCGAGGCCAACAATCCTGCATTTTTTAAAACTTACTTTCCCGTTTTTGTTAAGCTCGATGAGATGTTTAAATGTTCCTACCGATGTTTCACCTGCAGGAAAACAGAGTAGTGATTCAGGTTTATTATTAATTACGGTGGTTATCTGCTCTGCAGTTTTTACCGACAATTCGGTATAGTCATTATAGATTATTTGTTTCATATATAATTGATTAAATATTGAAATCTGAAATGGCAGAGGAGATTCCTCATTGCGCTCCGCTCCATTAGGAATGACAAGTATCGTTGGCATGGATTGGGGTAGTGGGNNAGCGTTAGCGAGGAATCTCCTTCTCTTTTTCCTGCAATGTCCTCAATCTTTTGTCTTTTTACTTTTGTCTTTTGTCTTAGAGTTTCAGTTCCCCCCATCCTTTTCTGTATTCTCTTTTTACAAACTGGTTAGCCTGTTCAAAATTTGTGATCCTCATGTTTTCTCCATCCCATTTGTAATTAATGTATCGTCCGGGAAAGGTAAACCCTTCCATTTGGCCATAAACAGGGTCTTTTCTGCTTATTTTCTCACGTATATTAAAACTCCTCAATAAGAGATTACCCATAAGTACTGTCTCAGTCAATGGGCCTGCATATCCGACAAAAGGAGAATCAACTTCTGCATTTCCATAACCTGCTATACAAGCATCAATCCATTGCCACCAGTGGCCATCCATATCACCTGTTATCCGGGGATATTTCTGAGGAACAGATAGATCCTTATTTTTAGATATTGGTAAAAGAACAGGATTACGTCCCCCCCACCCGCACGCTGCTTTTCCCTTTGTGCCGATAAACAATGTTCCTCCTTCATAATCATTGAGTCCAAGAGGATAATCGCACAGAATTTCGTTCATATTCACATCAGGATCAATCTCATTAGGCCGTTCGGGAGTTATGCCACCATCCATCCAGTAGAGATCGAGATCTTTGCCGTTTTTCAGCTTATACCTGAACCGTATTGAACTTGATACAGGTCCGCTTTCAGGATATAAGCCTTCCACAAAAATGCCATTATAAACAGTGCTTGCACTGCATGATACTTCTGTCGGGTATCCCAGATTGAGCAATTTAAATGGGGGCCCTATAATATGACATCCCATATCACCGAGAGCTCCGGTCCCAAATCTCCACCAGCCCCTCCAGTTGAAAGGGACAAGGTTATCAATATAATTGGTCTGTTCAGCTGTTCCCAGCCACAGATCCCAATTTAGTTCCTTAGGAATGGTGGGAGATGTTTTTGGCCATTGAATTCCCTGTGGCCATACCGGTCTGTCAGTCCAGCAAAAGACTTTCTCTATCTGTCCAAGTAAATCAGCTTCAATCCATTCTCTCAGAGTTCTCATCCCATCGCAAGAGGCACCCTGATCACCCATCTGAGTCACAACCTTATACTTTTCAGAAGCCTGGGTAAGAATGCGGGCTTCATAGATATCATGTGTCAGCGGCTTCTGAAGATAAAGGTGTTTTTTCAGCTGCATGGCACTGAGGCCCACAATTGCATGGTTATGATCAGGAATTGCAACTGAAACAGCATCGAAATTTTTACTCTCCTTATCAAACATCTCACGCCAGTCGTGATAAAATTTTGCTTTCGGAAACTGTTTTATCCTGGGTGCTGCCGGCCTGTCATCAACGTCACATAGATAAGCAATTTCGGCATTCTTTTTTGGCGCTATTGAATAATGGCGGATATCATCGGCAGCTTCACCGCCGCAGCCTACGGCAGCAATCAGGAGTTTGTCGCTAGGTGCAACATGACCGAGGCCGCTTACTGTGAAATTCGGAAGTACAGTTAAGGCGGCTGCCCCTGAGGCAGCCGTCTTTACAAAATTCCTTCTTGAAAGATCATTTGATCTGTTCGATTTACGATTCATTGTTTACTTTTTAACTGGTCAAAACTATAATTAACCACCTGTAACTTATTATTTAGTAACCTTTTTCAGAGGTCTGACGGATACTTCCTTGAAAAACACAACATCTTTATCACTATGATTCTGAATCCCAATATAACCAGATTCCGGACGGGGCCCCCTGTTGGGTTCAAAATCAAACTTTTTGGCAGGTACAGNNGGTTTGCCGGTTTTGGCTAAAGGTTTCGTAAGAGAATAAAGCATTCCTGTATAATGATAATCATCTTCACCTGAGAGTTCCGGTTTATTGTCAATCTGAACTTCGTAACCTGTATTCACTGGCATCATATTATCTTCGGTCGGAATTGAAGGGATCCTGATAAAAACACCGGAGTTGCTGTTTTCATCACGCATTCTGAAGACAACACGAATAACACAATTTCCAAATTTTTCGCCTGTCCAGTAGAGTAGCCCCATTCCACCCTTTGACTTGATAAAGCCATCCTCTACAAAGTGAGAACCAGGTCCGGCCTGTTTCCAGCCGGTTAGATCCTTACCATTGAATAAATGCCGCCAATGTGTTGAATCAGCTACACCAGCTGATAACGTTTTTGTCATAAGAATTAACAAACATACTGCCAGGCTTAACACAAAGACAGGTTTAGCTAAGTTTATGTCTGAAGCAGAATCCTGACTGTCAATCAAATTTTTTTTCATTGTTTTCAGATTTAAAATTAATTGGTAACTTTTTTTCTTATTGTTGCGTTCTGAACAAGTGGTTTTGCCCAGAAGCTTAAACTCAGTATATAGGCTAATGGCAGATACAAAATCATCATCCCTCCCTGCAATCCTATCACATCTTTCAGCTTACCGATAAGCAATGAGAATACTGCTCCTCCGGCAATGGCCGTACATAAGATCCCTGCAAAAGAACCGTGATATTTTGAAACGCTGTTAAGCGCCAGTGAAAAAATAATACCGTACATTACAGACAGGCAAAACCCCATAGCCGGGAAGCCGAACAGAGCCATTTTTGCATTTCCGAAAAGTGTCATTGTCAGTACTCCAAAAGATGCTGCTGCAAAAATTCGTAAGACAATTTTGCTGTCAATAATCTTTAATAGCACGAGTCCAAGTATACATCCGACTGTCATCATACCCCAGAAGAGACCAACAGTTGAAGCTCCCTCCACTTCAGGCCTGAAGCCGTGATAACTTCTCAGAAACTCTGAAATCCAATTCGCAATTCCCTGCTCCATGCCGACATAGGCAAAGATACCCAGGAAAAAAAGTATAACAGTCCTCTGTTTGAATAGTTCAACATGTGTTTCCCATGCTCCGACAACTTCATCTTCTTTTCTGATAACCTTCGGAAAACGCACCAAAAGAATGATTGCTATCATCATGAAACTTATAAAAGCAAAGATCCAGTATATTGAAACCCATGGGAGATGATGAGGCGTGATAAATGCCATGAAATTTATAAAAACTCCTTTTGTAACACTTTGGGCGCTTAGGTTTGTTACAAGATATGAGTATACAAAAGGGCTGAGGAATGATGCGACACCAAAAACCAGCTGAACAATCATATTATTAAACGCAAAATGCTCTTCACCACCTGTTACTCTGAGCAAAGGAAATAATGCGACTTGCAACAGAGCCATGCCGCATCCAATCAGGAACAGCGAACAAAGAAATACCGGGAACTCAGGGAGAAGCGAAAATAATATAGCCCCTGAAAATGCAAGGATCCACGCAAGAACAAGACTTTTCTTTTCATCATATTTCTG
>PMIL01000368.1 GCA_003157075.1 Bacteroidales bacterium
TAATATCCTTCCAGGCTTTTGGGGATATCATAGTGAATTACGAATCTGACATCGGGTTTATCAATACCCATTCCAAAGGCAATTGTAGCGACAATTATGTCAGCCTCTTCCATAAGAAATTTGTCCTGGTTCATTGTACGGGTCGCAGAATCCATGCCGGCGTGGTAAGGAAGCGCCTTAATACCGTTCACCTTGAGGACTTCAGCCATCTCCTCTACTTTTTTACGGCTNNACATCCTGCTTTGATTTCACCTCGTAATACAAGTTTGGCCTGTTAAAAGATGATTTAAATACTTCCGCATCAAGGATATTAAGATTTTTCTGAATGTCATGCTGTACCTTAGGAGTAGCAGTTGCTGTCAGGGCAATGATAGGTGATCTTCCTATCATATCTATAATTGGTCTTATCCTCCTGTATTCAGGTCTGAAATCGTGTCCCCACTCTGATATACAATGAGCTTCGTCGATAGCATAAAAGGAGATATCAATATTTTTAAGGAACTCAATATTCTCTTCTTTTGTAAGTGATTCAGGAGCAACATAAAGAAGCTTTGCTTTTCCTGATAAGACATCTTTTTTTACTCTTGCAATTTCAGATTTAGTCAGAGATGAATTAAGGAAATGAGCAACATCGTCATCCGTACTGAAATTCCTCATAGCATCAACCTGGTTTTTCATGAGAGCGATCAACGGAGAAATGACTATCGCTATCCCCTTTTTCATAACAGCAGGCAGCTGATAACAAAGCGATTTGCCACCACCTGTCGGCATTAGTACAAAAGTATCCCGTCCCGCCAGTACATTCCTTATTATAGGCTCCTGATTACCTTTAAAAGTATCAAAACCAAAATACTTTTTTAAGTAGTCATGTATAGTTGAATCATTCAACATTTTCTCGGCACAATGTTAATATTTGCCAACTGTAAAGATTTCTAAGTTTACAGTTTACATAAAGTTACTAAAATTCTTATTCAAATAATATTTTTAAGAATTAATTAACAAAATTGATGTTTAATGAAATTTGTTGTGTTTATTGCCATGTTTCATTTACTTCATCAGGAAATGGGATGTAAAACTTTTGTCAAGCCCGGGACAAAAACTAATAATTTGACTTCCAGCATGTTTAACAATCAGTATTCCAACGGATATCATATAGGCTTCCTGCAATCATAACACGAAAAGAATAATATTGTTTTGCAAAGGAAGATTTATCATCTTTACAGGCTGAATTTTATACCAATCAAATAAAGGTTTCAATGGCTATATTTGGGAAAAAAGGGAAGAATGGAGAGAAGGAAATGTCATTCCTGCAACATCTCGAGGAATTAAGATGGCACATTATAAGGTCTATACTGGCAATAGTAGTCTTTATGATAATAGCTTTCATTTTTAAAAATTATCTTTTCGGAATAATTCTTGGACCAAAAAGCCCCGAATTCATTACAAACCGATTGCTCTGTCAGCTGGGGGAATATCTTAAAACGCCGGCCCTCTGTATAAATACAAAGCCATTAAATCTTATCAGTATTAAAATGTCGGGACAGATTACGACCCACATAACAGCAGCAATGGTAGCAGGGGTTATTCTTGCATTCCCTGTAATACTTTGGGAGTTCTGGCAATTTTTCAAACCAGCCCTCAAGGCTAACGAAGCAAGATATGCCAAAGGTGCTGTTCTTGCAGCTTCAGGATTGTTTTTCATAGGTGTCCTTTTCGGATATTTTATGCTCTCTCCCCTATCAATTCACTTTCTCAGTTCATATGAAATTGATCCGCAGGTAGTCAACCAGATTAATGTGAGATCATATATAGGTACCCTGACATCAATATGTCTGGCTACCGGATTGGTATTCGAGCTGCCGATAATTACCTTCTTCCTTACGAAAATTGGTATACTGACACCAAAATTCATGAGAACCTACAGAAAGCATGCAATTGTGGTTATTTTTATTATTGCTGCAATTATTACTCCTCCTGATGTCTTTTCCCAAACTCTTGTCGCAATTCCGCTACTGATTCTTTATGAAGTGAGTATAATAATTTCATCAAGAGTTATGAAGCAAAAAGAGAGAGATCGTAATGAATTCTTTGGAGAAGAAGAAAAAACCGAAACTGCAACATCATAGCATTTTAAATGAAACTATTCACTGAAAATCTTGTAAAAAAGTACCGCAGCAGGACAGTTGTTGACCACGTATCTGTTGAAGTTGAGCAGGGTGAGATAGTTGGGCTGCTTGGACCAAACGGAGCTGGTAAGACAACAACGTTTTACATGATTGTCGGTTTAATAAGACCCCGCGAGGGGAAAATTTTCCTTGATGATGAGGATATTACAACACTTCCAGTATATAAACGTGCAAGAAAAGGGATCGGTTACCTGGCACAGGAAGCTTCTGTATTCAGAAATATGTCAGTTGAAGACAACATCCGCGCAGTACTTGAGATGTCCGGATTTCCCAAACCCGAGCAGGAAGAAAGACTGGAAACCCTTCTGGCTGAATTCGGTCTGAATAAGATAAGGACAAGCAAAGGCATACAGCTTTCAGGAGGTGAAAGAAGAAGAACCGAAATTGCCAGGGCTCTTGCACTTAAACCTAAATTCATTTTGCTCGACGAACCTTTTGCAGGAGTTGATCCTATTGCTGTGGAGGATATCCAGGAAATTGTTTCAAAACTAAGAGAGAAAAATATAGGAATTCTTATTACCGATCATAACGTTCATGAGACCCTTTCAATTACCGATCGGGCCTATCTTCTTTTCGAGGGTCGTATACTTAAATCAGGTACTTCAGCACAATTAGCAGATGATGAGCATGTAAGAAAAGTATACCTTGGAAAAAACTTTGAATTGCGCAGGTAACACAATCAATTTGTTTTCATAATAAAT
>PMIL01000133.1 GCA_003157075.1 Bacteroidales bacterium
AACCAAATTCAGAGAACTATTTTATGAAGAAGAAAAAGATATCCCAAAAACTCTTCTTCTGAAAGATCTAACAAATCCAACAAAATGAGAGGTGAACTCAATGTACACTTGAAAGCAATTTCAACCAAATTGAATCTCGCTTTTCCATTGAGGATTAATAAGGCCAGAGAATGTTATGCCACTACTCTTAGGAGAGCCAAAAAACCTATAGATAAAATAAGTGAANNATTTGAATTAAACGATGCACTCTTATAGAAACGGTGCTAGGATTAGTGCTAGGTTTTGAGTAAAACACAGGAAAAGAAAAGAAAACCAGTTAACTTAAAATCGTATCTATGAATCCAAAAGAAAACCAGTATTAACCTGAATACCAGTAAATTGAAAGTTCATAATCATGAGGTCCGGGGANNCATTCCCCCGTCTCGCTACAAAGAACAGTCTGCATTACACCTGCAATTAAGCAGGTGTTTTTATTTTGTGCCTGAGCTGTCACCAGCAATTTACGAATTGCTTGACTTTATTAATTATCAGAGTGACTATATCCAGATCAGGTTCAGTGATATTCCCATCAAAAACTTTACCTCTCTTTAAATACTTATCATTAAATATCCTGGTAGTATATCCCCATTTAAGCAGGAATGTCTTCCTTCCTTTGTTATGTTTTATCCTGAATATAGATTTCGAGCCAAAGTGGTAAACTAAACTATTTCCCTTACCCTTGAAAAACCGCACGCCTGCTTCAAAAAGTTTTCTTGAAAAATCATAATCTGAAAAAATACCAGGACTAAACTCAATACTCATTCCTCCTACCAGATCCCACATATCCACATGAATTACATTTGGAGGACTCATACTCCCGCTCCAGTCGACAATGGACAGACTCTTATATTCATTTAATAAGCGTTCTTCCTGAAAATCATGGCTATTCCGGCCATAATCTCTGACAACTACACATGCATTGCCGGTATCAGTTGGCTCTATCATTGTGCTGGACAACGTAAAATTTTTATGCCCTATAATCTCAATTTCCTTGTATAATTCTAAATCCCAGTCAGGCAGAACATACATGTCATCGTTTACATAAATTATATATTCCGATTTAACAATTGATCTGGCTATATTCAAACCCCAGCAAATGCCTATATTCTTTTTTGAATATATATAATCTAATTCCTTTTGGTTTTTTATCCATTCTTCAGTTCCGTCATTCCCTTCGTTGACAATTACAATAATCTGCAGATCAAAATGTGAGTTTTTTTTGATGCTGTTAACGCAAATCTTTAAAAACTCAAGATTGTTCCATGTGGGGATCAGAATACTGAACCTGTAATCGGATTTACTTGTCCTCTGAAATTTTTCTATATCTTCTATCATAGGTTTAATAGTTTTACAGTATGATGTATTTCCTGAAGTTCAAATTTAAATATCTGACAGTAAAGATGTATTTTTATTTGATATATTTCAGATTGAAACCTGGGATCATCTATGACCCATTTTCATTGTTTTAAAACCTATGTGCGAAATGACTATCAGAATTATAATTTTAATGTTGGCTCTAAGTCTGACGGCTAATGGTCAGGAACCCTTAAAAATAGATGTTCAGAATTCCGCCACCTTAAGGTGGTTAAATAAGGAAGTCCTTGAAAGCAGAGTATTGGATAAAATGGAAAATACCGATCATTGGATACCGTTTACTACCGGTGCAATAACTGTTGTTGATGCAAGGGCGACTGCTAAATTTAATGAGTCAAGAAGTATGGTCACTGAAATGACCCTGTCGGATGAAAAAACTTACGAAGGGACTCATTCATTGCGTGTTAAGTTACCTACAAAGCTCGAAGGTCCTGGTCCAAAGAGCGGGAGAGGGTGGGGTACCGCAGGTGTCTGGAGGATTTTTGAAAATGAGGACTGGAGTAAATTCAACAGAATATCTCTGTGGATTTATCCTGATTGCCCAGGGTTTTATCAAAATTGGCTGGAGCTGAGACTTTTTAATGAAGGTACTGAAAAGTTGCCTGCCCCTTTTGGACAAGAGGGTGAGAATACTATACTTATGAACAATCATGAATGGAATCATGTGGTTTGGGAAATCGGCAATGTGGCACGTGACAAAATATCAAAGTTTGAAATTTCTTCATGGATGCCTGGTAATGAACCTGAAGCCTCAGATACAATTACATATTATTTTGACAATCTGGAACTGGAAAAGGTTAAACCCGATTATATTGAGGGCTGGGAAGTATGGCCAGGTCGTTTATCCTTCAGCCATACAGGCTACCAGTCAGGTGCATTAAAAAGCGCCATTGCAAGTGATCTGAAGGCCACCGAATTCAGACTGGTGGATGAGAAGTCGCACCAAATAGTACTGAATAAACCTATCCAGTCAGTTAAGTCTCATCTGGGCACTTTTCAACTGCTGGATTTTTCTGAGATTCAACAAACAGGTTCCTATTTTATAGAAGCCGGGGACACAAAGACTCAACCATTCAGGATAGATCCCGATGTCTGGGAGGAAACTATCTGGAAGACCCTTAATTTTTTCTATACCGAACGTTGCATAATGTCTATTCCCGGGGTACATGGTTCCTGTCATCGTGACTGGACTTGTGTTCATGGCGACAAGAGTATAGTTATTAATGGAGGCTGGCATGATGCAGGCGATCTCACACAGGGGTTGCGCAACACCGGGGAAGCGGTGTATTCAATGTTCAGTCTTGCAGAACAAATACAGAAACGAGGGAATAATCCGAAGCTTTATGAGCGTCTTCTTGAAGAAGCTCAATGGGGTCTTGACTGGATTCTGAAAACAAGTTTCGGTGATGGATATCGCAATGAAGGGTCCGTAAATAGTCGAAGAACGAATGGAATTATTGGTGACTTCGATGATGTAACCTCAACAGCAAAAAATACCCCAAAATCCAATTTTATAGCTTCAGCTGCAGAAGCAATTGCTTTCAATGTATTGAAAGATAGAGATTCACGTCTTGCAAATTATGCTCTGAAAATGGCCAGAGCAGACTGGCAATTTGCGATTGATAAACTTGTCCTTGTGGAAGACACGACAGAAACTGATATCTGGAGTGGTTCTTTCGACTCTGGTAAAGTATTGCATGAAGTGGCCTCCGCAGGAATTTTAGCTTCTGTGCAATTATGGAAAGCCACAGGAGACAGTCGTTATGCAGCCAGGGCAACAGAATTATCGAAAATTATTGTTGAATCCCAGCAACGCAAAATACCTGACTGGAATGTGCCCTTTACGGGTTTCTTTTATACCAGTCCATCAAAAAAACATATCCTTCATTATTGTCACAACGGGAGGGAGCAGGAACCAATAGTCGCCCTGACACTTTTGTGTGAGGCATTCCCTGACCATCCGGACTGGATGAAATGGTATTCCGCAATTGTTTTACATTCGCAGTATTTAAAAAAAATGGCCAGATATACGGAACCATATGGAGTTATGCCTTCTTCAATCTATACAGATGAAGAATATCTTCAGGTACCGGAAAGCAGGAAGGAATCATTCCGTAAACAGGTATTAAACGGAATTCCATTGGGGAAAGGGCACTACCTCCGCCTTTTCCCCGTGTGGATGGATTACAGAGGACATTTTGGCACTATTCTTCCTCAGGCTCAATCACTCTGCAATGAAGCACGTCTTCGCGGCGATGCTGAATCAGCAACCCTTGCCCAGCATCAGTTGGAATGGGTTATAGGACGAAACCCATTTTCGCAAAGTACCATGTATGGAGAAGGATATGACTTTACTCCTTTATATACTCCCTCCTCAGGCGATATCACCGGCGCTCTTCCCGTTGGTATACAGACACATGCGGAGAACGATGCGCCTTACTGGCCTGTTCAGAGTACCTGGACATATAAAGAGGTTTGGGTTCATCCGGTAAGTCAGTGGATCGGACTTATGAGAGATCTGGAAGGTCCTGCTGTTATACAGGGTAAAACAAATGAGCCCGTTGAATTTAAAAATTTACAGTCAGGTCTGCAGACCATTGTTAAACCTGACTCAGCAGGAAAGTTCAGGATAATACTGCCTGAGGGCAGATATCTTGTCAAAAGCAATGGTTTGGAACAGACTTGTACATTCCTTCCTGCTGGGACTTATGATATGGACCTTAGACAAGAGAACGCATTTGCTTTTGAGGTTTCATCTACCACATCAGGTAATGGGGAAGTTATCCTAACCGCTATTGTTCATGGCACCGGATCTCATAAGTTATCATTGAGAACCAATAACCTTGCAATTAAGGAACCTGCAAAACAAATATATTTAAAATCAGGGGGAAGGATAACTCTCAGGTGGCATGGCAAAATAGAATCTGAGGATGAATCTTGGGTTGCAGTAATAATTCCGGATAAAAACATTTCCAACCATAAGGAATTGACTGGATTCGCCAGGGAGAAGTAGGAGAGCTATATCCTTTTATTTTGATAATGTTCAAAACAAATATTGCCTGGCATTGGCTGCATTTATTTAAGTAATTTCATTTTTTTAATTTAATAAATAGCCCTTCTAATGGACTATTTGACGAAGTTGGTCAAATAAAAATCCGTTTTCTTTTTATTATATTTATCTTAGTTTTTTGGACTCTCGTTGATAGAGATTCTGTAATTTTTTTAAAGTTCTTCTTCTTCTTTTTATTTTTTATACTGGAAAAATATTTATGACAGAATATTTTTTGCTGTAATCTGAAGAGGAATTTGTTATTGATTTGTCAGCGCTTTATTATGTGACTGACGGAGCGGAAGCATGTCAGAAAATACGATTAATAAAATATAATTATTCTCATTTTAAACATCTGAAAGTAGTTTTCATACAGAAATACCGTACCTTTATATATCCGAAAAAATTAACTTATATTACTACTCTGCAATTCGAGATTTGTTACATGGATTACTATCGAAAACATGCAGTGGCAGGGATACTAAACCGGATATCAATGGAAATACTATCTGATTTATATAATCGAATGAAGAACCGGGAAAGAATATCAGAAAACTAATGAAAATGAAGAAATTAACTTTTGCGTTGATATTTATAATGTCATTGTTTGCCGGTAAAATGGCTGCACAGTGTACTGTCAGTATAACTGGAGGAACATTATCGATATGCATCAATACCTCACCTGGTACATTTACTGCGAATGTAACAGGGGATCCTGGTCCCTTTACTTATTTATGGTATAAAGATGCAGTTTCAACAGGAGTAACGACTCAAACCTATTCACCAGGTAATTTAGCAGCATCGGCAGTAATTACCTGTTCAATAACAAATGTACCTTGTGGAACAGTTAGTTCAGGTCCGACATCAATTACAGTGATCCCCAACGCCAGTATCGCTTCAGTAACCGGGCTGACTCCTATATGTGACGGAGCAACAGCTTCATACAGCGCTAATTCAGTTGTTCTGAGCGGAGGCACAGGTGCGTGGAGCAGCAATAATATCTCAGTTGCCACAGTTAATTCATCGGGAGTGGTCACTGGCATAAATGGAGGAACATGCAATATTATTTATACTATTACAGGCGGATGTGGAGGAACAGTATCTTCACTACAACCAGTGACAGTTACAAATGTTGCGAGTATTGGTTCAGTAACCGGTGCATCTCCAATTTGTGATGGCGCAACAACCACATATACTGCTAACTTAGTTGTCCTGGGAGGAGGTACAGCATCATGGAGCAGTAGTAATATCTCTGTTGCCACCGTTAATTCGTCGGGATTGGTAACTGGCATTAACGGAGGAACATGCAATATTATATATACAATAACAGGAGGTTGCGGGGGCACCGTTTCTGCGCAACGGCCAATAACCATTACCCCTGGCGCCAGTATTGCCTCAGTTACAGGTACAAGTCCTTTGTGTGATGGAAGTACAACGACCTACTCAGCGAATTCTGTTATTCTGGGAGGAGGTACAGGAGCGTTTAGCAGCAGTAATACAGGAATAGCAACAGTAAACTCATCCACAGGATTAGTCACCGGAATTGCTGCGGGTACATGTAATATTATCTATACTATTTCAGGAGGTTGCGGAATTGCATCTGCCTCTGCACCAATTACAATTTCAGCTATCCCGAGTGCATCTATCTCGTATACGGGTTCCCCATGGTGCACCACGGAGGGAATTCAGAATGTAACGCTTACAGGAACTTCCGGCGGTTCATATTCAGCACCCGCAGGTTTAACTATTAATTCAAGTACAGGTGCAATTAATACTTCGACAAGCAGTGCCGGAACCTTTATTGTTAC
>PMIL01000195.1 GCA_003157075.1 Bacteroidales bacterium
TCTTGTTATCAGACTGCCACATGGACAGAGCCAACAGCGCTGGATAACTGCCTTGGATCGATGACTTATACTATCAGGAGCCATGCCCCGGGATCAACCTTTCCGGTAGGAACAACAGCAGTGACATATACATTCAATGATACCCATGGCAATACATCCACTTGCACCTTTAATGTAATTGTTCAGGATAATACACCACCGGTTATTACAAGTTGCCCTCCTGATATTACTATCAATTGTGAGGCTGATAATACTCCTTCAGGTACTGGAAGTGTATCGGCTACGGATAACTGTACACCTGCGGTTAACATAGTAATTGAACACAGCGATGTGAGCACATATAATTCAGATCCTTCAAATATACTTCACTATAATTATACCATTACCAGGACTTGGACGGTAACGGATGTGGCTGGAAATTCCAGTAATTGTATACAGACAATTACAGTTCAGGATGTCACTAAGCCTGTAATAACTTGTCCTGTTGATATAACTATCAATTGTGAAGCTGACAATTCACCTGCAGTAACTGGAACGGCAACGGTAACTGATAATTGCTCTCCAGTTGCAAATGTAACGGTCGTATTCAGTGATCTCAGCACGTATGATTCCGATCCGGCAAGCGGGTCCCACTATAATTATACAATAGCCAGAACATGGCATGCAACAGATATTTCAGGCAACTTCAATGAGTGTATACAGACAATTAATGTACACGATATCACCAAACCGGTTATTATATGTCCTCCAAATGTTACTATACATTGTGAAGCCGATAATACACCTGCCGGAACAGGGATTGCGACGGCAACAGATAACTGCACTCCGGTAGCAAACCTAACTGTCGGATTCAGTGATTTTAGCACTTATAATTCCGATCCGGCTAGCGTTCTCCACTATAATTATACAATAGTCAGAACCTGGCGTGCAACAGATATATCTGGCAACTTCAACGAGTGTTTGCAGACTATTACTGTACATGATATCGCGAATCCGGTAATAAGTTGTCCTATTAATGTTACAATAGGTTGTGACGCTGATAATACACCCACTGGAACCGGAACCGCAACCGCTACGGATATTTGTACCCCATCAGCGAATATTATCATCACGCACAGCGATGCTGGCACCTACAGTCCAGATCCTGCAAGCATACTACACTATAATTATACAATTATCAGGACCTGGCGCGCCATGGATGTGGCAGGTAATCAAAGTTCATGCACACAAACTATTGCAGTGCATGATATCACTAATCCTGTTATCAGCTGTCCGGGTAATGTTACAATAAGTTGTGAAGACAACAATACCCCGGCAGGAACAGGTACAGCATCTGCCACCGATAACTGTGCGCCTTCGGCGAATATAATTATTTCTCACAGTGACATGAGTACCTACAATATTGATCCGGCAAATCTGCTTCATTATAATTATACCATAACAAGAACCTGGAGAGCGACGGATGTAGCTGGCAACTTCAGGGAGTGTATACAGATCATTACGGTTCATGATATCACTAAACCAGTTATCAACTGTCCCATTGATATAACGGTCAGTTGTGAAGCAGATCATTCTCCGGCTGGAACCGGAATACCGACCGCAACAGATAACTGCGCACCTTCTGCCAATCTGACTTTCTCCCATGTTGATAATAGTACATTTATAGCTGATCCAACGAATATTCTTCATTATAATTATACCATACTGAGGACATGGAGAGCAACTGATGTATCTGGAAATTTCATTGAATGCGTCCAGACTATTACCGTACATGACATTACTGCCCCTGCATTTACTGTTCCTGCTGCAATTACAATCTGCAGAGCTTCCGATTGTACTTACGATATAAGCACTTCTGTAACAGGTGATGTAACAGATGAGTCAGATAATTGTGCACCGAGCAGTGTTCTTAATGCGACATTCACCGATGATCTTTCAGGTTTGATAGATTGCAATAATCATGGATTCATTTTAAGAACATGGTCACTGACGGATATAGCAGGAAATACAACAGTAAAAGTACAGACAATCCAGGTTGAACCGACCCCTGCTGTTACCGTGATAAATAACTCACCGGTTATCTGTGATGGCGGAACTGTAAACCTGGTTATAAATAGTCCGACTGTTAGCATTACACCTTCAATGTTGAGTTATGTAGTATCTGTTACCAGTTCGGATCCTGCTCATTTGGGTGGTACAGCATCACTGGGATTCACAGTGGTTAAATCTGACTTGCCATTCACTTTTACGGGGACCCTTATTAACAGCAGTGATGCACCTATAACCGTTACGTACACTGTAACACCTGAATTAAGCGGATGCAGTAATGGATCGGCACAGACTGCGACAATTATCGTGAATCCAACACCTCAGGTGCTTCCGGATAAATTCGTGCAGACTATCTGTAATGATGGAACAACAAATGTAACATTAGGAAGTCCGAGTACATTTACAAGCGGTCTTATAACGTTCGATTATACTGTCACTTCTTCCGGAGGCGTCACAGGGTTTATTACGCCACTTTCAGGATTGCCACTTAATAGTATCATTTCAGATATTCTTCATAATCCGACCGATGAACCTCAAACAGTAACTTATACAATAGTTCCTGTAAGTCCTACCGGATGTGCTGCCGGACCCGCCAAAACGGTTATTATAACAGTCGATCCGACTCCACAGGTAGTTCCCGGAACATTGGCTCAAACAATTTGCAATGAAGCATCAACAAACATTTCTTTAGGAAGTCCAAGTATATTTGCTTCAGGCGTAATAACTTTTGACTATACTGTTACAGCTACAGGAGGAGTTACAGGATTTAATACTCCGGTAACAGGTTTGACAAAGGATCATGTTATTTCTGATGTATTAAGTAATCCGTCAGACGTTCCTCAAACTGTGACTTATACAATTGTGCCGCTAAGCCCTACAGGATGCGCATCAGGACCTTCCAAAGTGGTTGTCGTTACGGTTAATCCAACACCTCAGGTACTCCCGGGTACATTGACCCAGACAATCTGCAATAGCGGTACTACAAATATTACGCTAGGCAGCCAAAGTATATTTACAAGTGGTGTAATCACATTTAATTTTACAGCTACTGCAACCGGAGGGATAACAGGATTTACTGCATCAGCGACAGGGTTGCCAAAAGATCATATCATTTCCGATGTACTAAATAATCCTACTGATTCGCCACAAACCGTTACCTATATCATTGTTCCGTTAAGTCCAACAGGTTGCGCAGCAGGTCCGGCTAAGACAGTAGTTGTTACTGTAAATCCAACTCCACAGGTAGTTCCCAGCGCGTTTACACAGAAAGTTTGTAACAATGGTACTACCAGTATTGTTTTAACCAGTCCGAGTACATTTTCCAATGGTGCTATTACTTTTGATTATACTGTTGTAGCTACCGGCGGAGTAAGCGGATTCACAACTCCTGTTGCAGGATTACCCATAAATTATGTTATTTCAGATGTTCTGACTAATCCTACAAATGATCCACAAACGGTTACATATACAATTATTCCGGTAAGTCCTTCAGGTTGCGCAGCTGGTCCGGTGAAGATTGTTGTTGTCACTGTTGAACCTACACCTCAGGTGGTGCCAAGTACATTGTCTCAGATTATCTGTAATGATGCAACAACAAATATTTTATTGACAAGTCCCAGTACCTTTACCAATGGTGTTATCACGTTTAATTATACTGTTGTAGCCACAGGAGGAGTTACAGGTTATACCACTCCTGTTATCGGATTACCTAATAACCATGTTATATCTGATCTGCTCCATAATCCAACTGATGTGCCCCAATCGGTTATCTACACTATTGTACCAATAAGTCCTGAGTGTAGTGCATCCGATCCGATCAAGATAGTAACTATAATCGTCAATCCCACACCACAGGTAATCCCAAGTACTTTGACACAGACTATTTGTAATGATGGTACAACCAATGTCATTCTTGCCAGTCAAAGCACTTTTACAAGCGGAGTGATCACTTTTAATTATACTGCGGTTGCTACAGGAGGAGTTACGGGTTTTGCCAGTCNNCATTACTCCTGTAAGTCCAACCGGATGTCCCGATGGTCCTACCAAAGTAGTTATCATAACTGTAAATCCGACTCCACAGGTTGTCCCGAGTATACTGGCAGAGACAATCTGTAATGATGTTGCATTGAATATTACCCTGGAAAGTCCATCGACCTTTAACAATGGATTAATCACGTTTAATTATACCGTTACAGCTACGGGCGGAGTAACTGGATTTATAACACCTGTAACCGGATTGCCAAAGGACTATGTCATTTCTGATATTCTTCATAACCCTACCGATTCGCCGCAAACTGTAACCTATACAATTGTGCCGGAAAGTCCTTCGGGTTGTGCATCAGGACCGGCCAAGGTAATAATCATCACTGTCAACCCGACACCTCAGGTGATCCCAAGTACGCTCACCCAGACCATCTGCAATGATGGGACCACAAATATAATTTTGGGAAGTGCAAGTACCTTTACCAGTGGTCTGATCACTTTTAACTATACTGTGGTTGCTACCGGTGGAGTAACCGGATATACCAGCCCTGTTACAGGTTTACCAAAAGATCATATCATTGCGGATATACTGCATAATCCGACCGATTCGCCTCAAACAGTTACCTATACAGTTGTTCCGATAAGCCCGACCGGTTGTGCAGCAGGACCAATCAAAACTATAGTCATAACAGTCAATCCAACTCCCCAGGTAATTCCCGGCACCCCAGCACAGACCATCTGTAATGATGGCACTGTGAATGTTATTCTTGGAAGTCCGAGTACATTTACGACAGGGGTTATCACTTTTAATTATACTGTCACAGCTACCGGTGGAGTGACAGGATTTACCACACCTCTGACCGGTTTGCTTAAGGATCATGTAATAGCTGATGTCCTGCATAATCCGACCGATTCACCCCAAACCGTAACTTACATAATAGTACCAATAAGTCCGACTGGATGTCCGGCAGGACCCGCCAAGGTTGTCGTCATTACCATAAACCCCACTCCGCAGGTGGTTCCAGGTACTCTTGCACAGACAATCTGCAATGATGGTTCTACNNGCTACCGGTGGAGTTACAGGATTTACAACCCCTGTTACAGGATTGCCAAAGGGTCATGTTATTACTGATGTTCTTCATAACCCGACTGACTCACCGCAAACAGTAACTTATACAATTGTCCCTTTAAGTCCTACCGGTTGTCCTGCCGGGCCGGTCAAAATCGTGGTCATTACTGTCAACCCTACACCACAGGTAATTCCAAGTACACTGAACCAAACGATTTGTAATGATGCAGCAACTAGCATTACTCTGGCCAGCCCAAGCATCTTTACATCGGGTTTGATAACATTTAATTATACTGTTACAGCTACTGGCGGAGTAACCGGTTTTACAACGCCCGTTACAGGATTACCCAGAAATTTCATTATATCTAATGTTCTTCATAATCCGACCAATGTGCCTCAGACTGTTACCTATACAATAGTTCCTGTAAGTCCCACCGGATGCGCATCAGGACCCATAAAAACAGTTGTCATAACAGTCAATCCGACACCTCAGGTAAATCCAAGCACGCTGGCTCAGACGATTTGTAATGATGGTACTACAAGTATTACTCTTGCCAGTCCAAGTATATTCAGCAACGGACCAATCAAGTTTAATTACACTGTTATTGCTACCGGAGGCGTTACCGGGTTTGTCACCCCGGTTACAGGATTGCCAAAAGATTTTGTTATCTCAGATATACTTCATAACCCAACTGATTCACCACAGACTGCAACATATACTATTGTGCCTGTTAGTCCGACATTATGCACTGCGGGACCTGCTAAAGTTGTTATCGTAACAATTAATCCGACGCCAAGAATATTTCCAATTCCATCTAACAGCACTCAATGTGATAGCCTGACCACTAATATTCGATTGCAAAGTCCAAGTGTGTTTACTGCTGGATTGGTTACATTTAAATATACTGTTACGACGACTGGTTCGGTTTCAGGATATACTACCCCGGTAAGCGGAATGGGCAATAACCAGATCATTGGTGACAAATTAATTAATAATACAGATCATTATCAGACAGTTACGTACAGGATTGTTCCAGTTAGTCCTGCCGGTTGTATTGACGGCGTAGCAAGGGATATTTCAGTTATTGTCAATCCGACCCCCAAAGTCATTCCTTCCAACAATTTTCCGGCTATCTGTTATATCGGAACACTTAACGGTGCTCCTGTAAATACACAGATTGTCCTTAATTCCCCGACAGTCATGACTTCAGGAACAATTAAGTTTGATTATACTGTTACTGTTACCGGCGGTCCCGGAGTTATTGTCGGAAACACAGCACCTGCATCTAATCTTAGTACAGGTTATACTATTAATTTAGCTTATCAGAATAATTCGGCTGTTCTACAATCAGTTTACTATTCAATTACACCAAAGGTTGATAATGCCATTTGCGTTCCGGGGAGGACTGTTAAAAGTGAAGTAAAGGTACATGCACAACCTCTTCAGAATATCATTGTTACGAAACCGCTGACATGTACGGGAGGAGCTGGACTTGCGGCATTAAGGGCTGTAATTTCTCAGGGAGCAGATCCATATCATGTTGATTGGAGAGGCCCCGTTGGATATCATAAAGTTGATTCATTGGATATTGCAAATCTGTCAAGCGGGAAATATGTTATAACAGTTATAGACAATCTGGGCTGTAACCGGAGTGATTCGTTAAGTATTGTACCTGTTACTGCAAGGCCCTATATTTCACCAACCCAGTTAAATCCCGGTAATTATCATGTTAGCTGTATTAATGCAACTGATGGTGAAATTCTTGTCTCTGTAACCGGAGGTATTACTCCTCCATATAATTATTGGGTTATTAAAAATGACATTGATACTTTATATAACGGCATTTTTACCAATAACCTGAGTTTTGCTGATCCTACCACATACAGGTATTATACTAATCTTGGAGCAGGCAGTTATACCCTCGTGACCAGAGATGTTAACGGGTGTGAGAATTTTACCAGGATAGTTTTCAGAGTGCCTCCGGTTATTGTTCCTGTCTTTAATAAATCTACTTATGCAGGAGGTTATAATATCTCCTGTAAAGGTTATAATGACGGATCTGTATGGGTTCAGAGTATTACAGGTGCAAGAGGAAGTTATCTCTACCGGTGGTTTACTTTCGATGGAAATATTCCCGGACCTGACAATACAAACAGGATAGATAATATAACAGCAGGTAAATATTACCTCGAGACCAGTGACAGCTATTATCCAACCTGTGTTAAGATTGACAGCATAACAATAACTCAGCCTGACGGGATGAATCTGTCAGGTTCAGTGTTATCTAAATCCCCTGACGGGAACTACAATATTTCATGTAATGGTAGCGTTGATGGATCAATCAGCATGACTATTGCCGGCGGATCAGGAAATTATCTGTTCAGCTGGACAGGACCATCAGGATATGCTGCAAATACAAAAGATATAACAGGTTTGAAAACAGGAACATACACATGTCTCGTAAAGGATCTTAATGGATGTACTTTAGTCCCATCACCAACATATACTTTAACCGAACCGTTACCGCTTGTAATAAACCCACCAATAAAATCAATCTCAAACGACGGAGCTTATAATATCAATTGTTATGGCGCAAATACCGGGACAATAAATATTGCAGTATCAGGAGGAAGCATAGGAAACTATAAATATGTATGGAGTACGACTAACGGTTCCGGAATTATAAACGGACAGAAAGATCAAACCTCTCTTACAGCCGGCACATACCATCTTGTTGTGTCCGATTTGAACAACTGCGTAACATCAGCCGATATTTCACTGACACAGCCGCCTGATTTCGTTGCAAAACTTACCAGGACCAATATAACTTGTCAGTCACCGGGATTTAATAATGGTTCGATAAATCTGACAGTTACGGGTGGGATTGCCCCATATTCATATTTATGGTCAAACGGTGAAATAACGGAGGATCTTATTGGTCTGATACCTGGCGATTATGAAGTAACGGTTACTGACTTCAACGGATGCATTAAAAAGGTTTCTACAAGAATTGACCTGCCTCCTGCTTTAACTTATACCAGGAATATCTCAAATTTTAACGGTTTCAATATAAGCTGTAATGGAATGGCAAACGGGTTTATCAGTATAGATCCGACTACAGGAGTGGCTCCATTTGTTTATTCATGGACAGGGCCAAACGGATTTACCAGTTCTGTGAAAAATATTTCGGACCTTATTGCGGGTCAGTATCAATTACAGTTGGTCGATAGTAATCAATGCAAGGCTTCAGAAATTTTTAATCTTACCGAACCAGGAAAACTTGGGATGACATTCAGTTTACCATCAAGCACCGCAGGCGGATTTAATATTAATTGTGCAGGTGATAATACAGGATATATTGATATTGAACCGGTAAATCAGGTGAGTACAGTAGACTACCTCTGGGCAGATGGTATTTTTGGTAAAACCAGAACGAATCTTCTGGCTGGTAATTACAGCATAATCATTACAGATGCAAATAATTGCCACGCAAGTGCGGTAGTCACACTTACTCAGCCTGATTCATTGAAAATCGTGTTTGATATTACACCGCCATTCTGTCCCGATAAACCTGATGGTGTGATACTGACAAGTGTTAGCGGTGGCGTAAAAGGTGCAGATTATTTCTATCGATGGGCAGATAACTCAACCAACAGGAACCTCTCAAATGTCACCAGGGGTTTTTATAAAATCACTGTTACCGACCTGAATGGATGTATAGCAAAAGACTCTGTAAAGGTAGATCCTATTAACGAAACCTGTCTTGTACTTCCAAAGGCTTTTTCTCCCAATGGAGACCTGATTAATGATGTCTGGAATATCGGAATGAAAGAACTATATCCAAAAATGGAAGTTAAGATCTTTAACAGATGGGGTGAGTCTGTCTGGAGATCGGAGAAGGGATATCCTATACCATGGGATGGGAAAAGCAACGGAGCTCAGCTTCCAATTGACTCTTATCACTATGTAATTGATCTGCATAACGGGTCGAGACCAATAATTGGTAATGTAACTATTGTACGGTAAATAAAATATTTAAACGGTTGTGAGAAGATCTGCATTTATATTGTTATTGTTTCTGTCAGGTACTCTGGCCTACGGACAACAGCTACCACTATATAGCCAGTATCTTTATAATAAATTTCTTATTAATCCGGCAGTTGCAGGAAGTGATGGTTATACAAGTATCAGCCTGACTGCCAGAGAACAATGGGTTGGTTATTCCGGTGCCCCGAGGACCTTTTCATTCAGCTGGCAGACAAGGGTTCTTAAAAAGAGCTTCATTATGAAGCAAACAAAATTAAAACATGCAACTTTCAGACCAAAAACTGACGGGAAAGTCGGGCTTGGAGGATATGTCTTCAGTGATAAAAACGGGCTTATTCAAAGAACTGGTTTTCAGGTTGCGTATTCGTATCATACGTGGCTGCAAAACAGCACTCAATTATCCTTCGGACTTGCTTTTACCGGTTATTATTATAAAATTGATGATAAGCAAATCAATTTCGAAGACCCTAATGAACCATGGCTTAATAATAATCTTCGGCGCGGCATTTTTGTGCCTGATCTGGGTTTTGGAGCTTACCTGCTTAATCCAAGATACTGCGTTGGTTTTTCTGCTGACCAGCTTTCCGAGGCTTCTGCAAAGATCGGAGGTCCAGCTTATAAAAACTTCTCAATGAGCAGGCAGTATTATCTTTTCGGCTCTTATGATTTTAGTTTTGGAACTTCAACAATTATTCAGCCTTCGTTCCTTTTTAAAATGTCTGAACAGGTAAAACCACAGGTTGATATAGGAGCGACTTATATTTACAACCAGGATTTTTGGGCCGGATTGGCATATCGGACTAGCGGCGCTTTGATAGCTAATGTAGGCATGAAATATCAGAATATGTTTTTTGGATATGCCTTCGATTTCACAATGCAGGAAATTCAGAGAATAACTTATGGCACCCATGAAATAACTGTTGCTCTTAAATTCGGAGACAATTCAAGAAGATATCGCTGGCTTGACAGATATTAAATGATGTCCTTATGCAGGATATAGATAACTGAACTGCTTCTGCCCTTAATAAACGCCGATAAAAATGCAAATTTCACTGCTTTTGAAATTCCTATAATAAAGGGGGATCTGCTCCCCTTGTATTTTTCACTGAGAAATGAAATATAAAAAACATCGAAAGGAAGTACCCTGATACTTTCTAATCTGAATCCTGTTTTTTCGGAAAAAAATCTGAATGTTGACGGACTAAAATGCCATAAATGCCTTGGGACATCCCAGGCAGCCCAGAAACCTTTGTAGTATTCTGCATCATAAGAGCTGCAATTCGGTAAGGCAATAATACAAACGGCGCCCGGTTTTAGCAATCTATAAATTTCCGAGATGTAATAATAAGGATCATGGAAGTGTTCAAGTACATGCCAGAGGGTTATACAATCAAAGCTTTCTGCCTTAAGAGCTGACACATAATCCGGGATATTAACTTCGAGGCCGAAATTGGACTTTGAGAAATTCCTTGCTTTTTCATTTATTTCTATTCCTTCGGAATGCCACCCTGCCTTCTTCATGACATGCGCAAAATAGCCGGTTCCACTGCCGATATCAACTATACTACCGGTTTTAAGACCGGTAACTTTCCTGATAAGATTCCTCTTTTTTGCGAGCATTATTCTCCTTGCAATTCTGTACAGCTTATTTGAAAATCCTTCGGAAGTGTCGCTGTGTGATATATAATCATCAGATTCGTAAAACTCCGCAATATCAACTTCTTCCGGATAGTCCTGCGTAAACCGGAAATCACATTCTGAACATTTGTATATATCAAAATTTGCCATACTGACAAAATAGTCAGTGCAAGTGAATTGCAGCCCTATCTTTTCAGAAGAGCAAAGCGGACATACTGTATGATGTACCATACTATTCAGACTTTGACTTCCGGATAAATCCTTTGAAGAAATAGCCTGCGCAGAGCAGAATCAGCAAAACAGAACTGGCCAGCGATACTTTATTCCCGAAATAATAAGAAGCAGGCTTGAAAATAAATTTTATTTCATGATCTCCGGCAGGAACGACCATCCCTCTAAGAACCCAGTCAGCACGAAAATATCTGCTCTCCTTTCCGTCAATAAAACACTTCCAGCCGGCCGGGTAATAAATTTCTGAGAAGACAACCAATTTGTCCTCTTTGGCAGAGTATTTATAAAGTAATTCATCAGGCTGGTAAGACACAAGTGTTATCTTTTCATTTTCCAGTACGGGATAGGATGTTTTGGCTATCTGATCTTTAAAGGATTTATCGATAGTTGCATCTTTTAAAGGATTAAATGATTTGACCAATGAAATCTCTTTGTTGGCATTTTCCGCTATGACCGGATTTTCTACAAACCATGCATTTCCCAGAGCATTCTTATTTATTAGTGGGAGTGATGCGGAATTGAAGATTACATATTTGGTATTCAGCATATTAAGGGCAGGCACAGGAGTGTTATTTAAAGCTTCCTGAAGTTCTTCTAATGACTGAGCCTTCTGTGCAGCACTGCCAAAGGTCCCGAGTTCAGGATAAATGCAGGAATCGATTAACTCCTGGTATCTCTCCATTTTCGCACCATGATAACCTCCTATAGACTTATGAAAATATGAATTCGGAGAGTTATCATTAAATGGAGAACCGGCAAGATTGAGAACCCGCGACTGATCATGATCTTTCAGGATAAAAGCATCTGCTGCAGTTGGCATAAATGACTTTTGTATGGTGGAGGGTTTTTCAAACCGGTCAGCATCAAGATATCTTTTATCCACAGTCCAGAGATCAATAATAACCAGAAGAGCAATTATAAGTATTGAATATTCCTTCCTTATCTTTTCATTTATAAAGGCAAGGATTACCGCTGAAGAAAGTAAAATAAACACCAGTGATCTGACAGCATCACTTCTCAGTAGCGCTTTTCTGTCTGTTTCAAGTGCGGTTTTGAGCCATCCGGGAAGATCAAATTCATTTTGTCCGATGAAGGAGCCGGCAATACCGGGGAGTATGATAGCGAGCAAAAGAAAACCCCCTGTTATTCCGGCAGCGATTTTTAATCCTTTTAATATCTCCTTTTTTGTTATACTGCCATTGAAAATATCTCTTAGGGCCAGAAATCCAAGCAGCGGAATACAAAATTCAGCAATAACAAGTGTCATTGTAACTGCCCTGAACTTATTATAGCCCGGGAAATAATTAATAAAAAGATTTGTAAAAGGCATGAAATTTTTCCCCCAGGAGAGCATTATTGACAAAACGGTTGCTGCAAGCAGCCACCATTTTTCAGGTCCTTTTATTAGAATCAGCCCCAGCACAAACAGGAAAAAAACAATGGCTCCTACATAATGAGGCCCTTCAGTACCACCTGCCTGTGGGCCCCAGTATTTCTGAATCTGACTGGCAGCTGCCTGGTTATTATTCTGACTTAATACTTTATAAGTTTCCGAATTACGGTCAAAAGGGTGACTTGAACCTCCTTTATAATTTGGGATCAATAAATTGAATGTTTCATCAACACCATAACTCCAATAAGTAATATAGTCTTTAGTCAAACCTGATGTAACATTTTTATTTTCAGTCACCAGATCTGATTTTCCCCTGATTGAATATTTTCCGTATTCATAGGTGGTGTAGAGGCTGGCAAAGTTAATTCCGACAGCAATTACAAATGGTATAATCAATAGGGCAGATGTTTTAAAGAATTCAATTATTGTTTTGTTTTTCAGGGAATAAATAAATTCAACAATTACGAATACAATCAGAATGATCAGACTATAATATGTTATCTGCGGATGATTGGCCTGAATCTCAAGAGCAAGAATAAAGGCTGTGAATAATGCTCCCTTCAAAGCATTAACCCGATAAGTGTAATATATTCCTCCGATCATAGGTGCCATATATGCCAGAGCTATTGCCTGAGTATTATGCCCCGCACCGAGAATCTGAAAGAAAAATGAGGAGAAACCGTACGCTATTGCTCCTGCAATGGCCAGCCAGGAGTCAACTCCAAAAATCAGAAGCATAACATAAAATCCCAGCATTGAGAGAAAGAGGACAGAAACCGGCATTTTAAACATCCTGAGGAATGTATCGGCGTATTTAATAAGGTTGCCCGGGTATCGGGTGGATATCAGATAAGCAGGCATACCACTGAAGATAGAATTGGTCCATAGCGGCTCACGTCCGTTTTTCTCGCGAAAATCCTGGATCTCTTTGGAGTTGATTTTAGATACGGTTGAGTCATTAGCCTTCAGCACCTTGCCTTCCAATACAGGATAGAAATATAAAAAAGATACAACTGTGAATATTAAAATTGCAATCAGATGTGGCAGAGCGGGTTTTATTTTATCTTTTATTTCCATCTCAATTTTATTAAGGTTTCTTACCTGCAGAAAAACAAAATTATAAATTTAATTTTTATGACTCATCTGTAATTCCTTTTAAAGAATTCAGATTGCTTCTAAAGTTGCGTATTTTTGACCATTTGTGTATGAATCCTCTTATAGACTGTAATTCAACAGGTTCGTAAAAATTTAACAAATAAAGTATAAAGGGAAAGCTCACTACACATCCTGATTTGATTATCAATCGTGGAAGCAGATGCATACCATTAATCAATAAGCTGGAAAAAGCTATGGCTGACCCTACGATCAGTAACATTCCTATCTTCTTCATTTCATAGGGTACATAAAAAGCTTTCTGTGAAAAGTAGTAGCAGGCATACCAGTAAATAAACTGAGACAGTAACGTGGCTATTGCAGATCCTGTAATGCTCCAGACCGGTATTAATAATATATTCAGAGCAAGGCTTATAACCGTTGAGAACACAACAATACCTCCGATTATTCCGGTTTTTTTTGCGATATGCAGACCATAAACCGTAACCTCCTTCATATTTATAAAGAATATAGAGATTGACAAAATAGGAATTATTACAACCGCACCCCAGAACTCTTTTGAACCTGCCATTACCTTTATTAATTCGTAGGAAAACATGGATACCGCAACAATAGCACACATCAGGGCAAATGATGAATACAGGAGAACTTTTGAATAGAATCTTTTATTGTTGGCAGTATCGATGCGTTTTATCATCATAGGCCCAAGTGCAAGTTTTATGGAATCTACAATTGCAAGCTTCAGGACGCTTGTAATTTTGAAGGCCAGAGTATAGAGTGCAACATATTTCAGGAGAGCAAGAGAATTGAGCGAAAACCTGTCGATAACATTCAGCAAGACGGCAGAAATATTTGCAATCAGCAATGGGAATCCATATCGGCTCATCGACTTAAAAATCGTTTTATCGAAAAATAGCCTGGTGTTTTTAATGATATAGCCCATGAGAATAAGGACTGAAATGCTGTTGCCTATGACTTGTGCCAGATAAATCCCCTCCAGCCCCATCTTCCTGGAGATGATAAAATAGAGAGTCAGAGACAGGACAAGAACCAGTTTAAACAGATTTGTAACAGTATATAACACTGATTTTGACTGGAGTCTCATCAGAGTATTGATTATATTATTTACAGCCTGAATTGCAGATGAAATGATTACCAGTGAAATTACGCGCCCCCAATCGGGTTTTGAAAATATCACTTCTGAAAGCCTAGCTGATAATGGAATCAGTAGCACGCAAAAAGCTAAAGAAACAACTACTTGTGTGGAAAGAGACATAAAGAAAATCCCCTTCTGATTGCTTTTATGCTCTTTATCCCAAAACCATCTGGTTAAGCTCTGAGGCAGACCTGAGGCCAGAAAAGCAGTCAGTACCAGCGCTGAAATTTCCAGCAATCCAATTCTTCCGAAATCGTCAACAGTAAAAAATTTCTGATCAAGATATACCGGTATCAACAACAAACCGACAAACTTAATTGCCATATTGCCAAGGCCGTAGACTAAGGTATCTTTTAATGATATTTTGATGGATTTCAGCATTTACAGACACGTCATAGATAAATCATCAGTTTATATTTCCGGAGATAATTATTGTTTTAAAATAGTAAAACGGGTATTTCACGGTAATGCCTGCCAGCCGTTTTATTTTTCTTATAATAAGTTCCGGAACAGATAGATTCTGAAGATTTGAATAAGCTATCTTTTCAGGTTTATAGCCTGCCGATGACAAAACTTTGGAAATTGTATAGGGTGTGAACCAGAACCTGTGATCAGAATTTATTATCTCCTTATAATGCATCATATTCCTGAATTGAGTCCTGTTATAAATAGTCGGAACTGTAATTATGAATCCGGTGACATTTTTCCCATACTTCTCTTTAAAAACTTTCAGAAAATTCCCGGGATTATCAAGATGTTCGATTATCTCACCAAAAACAGCATAGTCCCAATGATCTTCATTTATAATTGTAAAATCATCAGTAACTATGTTTCCGTGATACACATTCTGATAGCCTAAATCTTTCTTAATGAACTCAATGCTCTCTTTGTCAATATCAATTCCAATACATCTGTTTGCATTGTCAGTTATTAATTTATGAAGCCAGGTATTGTTCTTAATTTTTTCATTGATTATTTGAATGTGATCTGAGCACCCAATGTGAATGACATTTTTATTCCTGATTATTTCCGTAATGGCAGCTTCACGCGAAATAATCCTGTGCTTTGATTTCCCGATTTCGACAGTAAGGCTTTTCTGGAAATTTTCACCATTCAGATACTTTAAAACTTCCGGTTCTATCTTCATAGTTTATTGATGAATCTCTTTTTTTGATGAGGCGAAGATACTATTTAGCTTCAACATAAAATCGTAGTAATTGTCAGAAGCTTTGAAATTGCTTTCCCAGTTATTTAGGGCATTATTCCTGAGTATCTTCTGTTCCTCTTCCGGTAAAGCTGCATAATGCTGAATCAGCTTCGCAAGATCTGAAGGTTTAAAATCAGGCGGGAGAAGTGATCCGGTTCCTTCCCTGACCACTTCATTTACACCGCCCACATCTGTTGCAATTGCAGGAATGCCAAATGATTGTGCCTCCATTATGCTGACAGGTATTCCTTCAGTGGAACTCGTATTTATAAAAAGATCAATTTTATTTGAACTATAAAANNCCTAATTTTTCTACAGCCAGTTTTTCGAGGTCATCACTTAATATGCCACCTCCGAAATGAAACCATGATATTTTTTTGTCTGAAACGACCAGTTCCAGTGAAGCGATAATAAGATCGATCCTTTTGAGCGGGATCATATTAGAACAGGACACAATAACATATTTATCTGACTTTGGTATTTTAACTTCTCCGGTGTAAGGTTTTGCTATCCCAAGACGGGATATAATAAATGAAGGACTTATGGTTTTAGTTTTCGAAGAGAAGTATTGCCTGCCATTTTCTGAAATAAAGAATATTGCGTCCAGGTTTTTTGCTGTAAATTTTAACAAAGGCAGATAGCCCTGGCTGGTTTTTTCTTCATAGATGTCACTCCCATGTGCGCGGGCAACTTTAATGCTGTCAGGATAATTAAGCAATGCGATTGCATGAGCTCCTGTTTTAAACCAGTATGAATAGAATACTATATTGCCATTTATCTTCTCATCCAGGAGTTTACCGCGGATAAAATCCCTTAACTGAATAGCTTTGATGATTTTTTTAACTAGGATTAGTCTGTTTTTTATTGTCAGCGGGTTGCCTGCACTTTTTCTGAATATTAATTCATCTTTTACCATTTTGGAAATAATACCAAAATTAAAAAGTGAGAGAAATGGCAGAAGAAGGAATCCGGACAGTGAGGTTGATGTATTGTATCTGTAAATTGTTACATTCTCAGGAAGAGCCCTGGTCTGCTTCCCCGATATATTTTGTGATATGATAAATATTTTATCAAATTCCCGGCTTAAAAAAGGGAATTCAGCTTCTATAAATGCTTCCCCAGCTGAGTAGGGAAATTGAGATGTTATAAAAACGAGAGTCCTCATAAGCTGACAGCCTCTGCTCAGAAGCCCATTGTTTTATATGCAGATATTAAATTCTCCTTAACAATCCCTACATGGTACTCCTTCATAATTGCGTCAAACCCGTTTTTCCCGAGATTAACTCTTAAATCTTTGTCTTCCAAGAGCTTTATAATACTATTCTTAAACTCCGCCATGTTTGTGAAAATGAATCCGCAATTATGTTTTTCAATCAGTTTTTGTTGCGGAATGCAATCAGATGCTATAATGGGTTTACTTCCCAGCATGTATTCATATATTTTATTTGCTACTCCTGATTCATGCTGCGGATTCTTGTGAAAAGGTGCGATACAGATATCAATCATATTAAGATAGTCGAACAATTCGCTGGCGTTTATCCATGGAATATAATGTACTTTACCGGCAAATAATTCATTATTAATAAGTTTTAAAAAATATGGTTTGTCTTTTTTGTCAACAGGCCCGATAAGAAGAAAGTTAACCTGATAGTTTTCCATTAATAGGTTTTTAAACACTTCGAGGGAATCAAACACACCTCTTCTTTCGGCAATCACTCCATAATAAAAAATTACAGGAAAATTGTTCAGGAAAGGGTTTCCAATGGCATTTTTGGAATTTAATGATACCTGTGTAAGATCGGGCACATTTGGTAATACAACGAATCTCGAGACAGACAGTTCTGGATAACGTAATATGAGGAGATCCCTGAAATCTGAACTCAGAACAATGATCGTGTCTGCAAATTCAAGATACTTTCTTTCCTTTTTCTTCCATTGTTGCGGCCGGGAGATCAGACCTCTTAATACTCCTTTTGTCCAGTTGTAGGTTGTTACAGTAAAAGGATAATTTTCATGCAGATCAAGAATTAAGGGAATGGGTCTTTCTGAATTTTTAATTCCGTTAAATGAAGCCCGGGCCATATATAGATCATGAACATGCAGTACTTCAATTTTATTACTTAAAATAAATTTTTTAATCCGGGAAGCCCAGAACCATTCGTAAACAGGAATGGTATTTAACAGGAAAAATAAGAAATCCTTTATTTTTTTAGGGATTTTGATTCTTGTGATATTTACACCCGGCAGATGATTATCAGAGGATTTCCGGAACCCAAAGCAGAGTACAAAAATTTCGAATCCCTGTTCTTTGAGAATCCCTATTTCCCGAAGTACACGTACGTCACTGTTTAATTCATTATCGACAACTATGCCACATCTCATCATGTAATTCCTCTAATGGAATATTAAGAGCTTAAATGTTTATTAAAGATAGAAAAAACAGGGGAGGTAGCTTCATCAAATTCTAAGTTTTAGCCGGTTTTTAGAAAAGGGATGTGATCTGTTTAGTCAATTCGCTTGCACTGTAAACTTTTGAGCCTGTCCTTGAATCATATGAATTCCCAAGGATCAATGTTGTCATATACTCCTGGATCCCTTTGGAATCTGAATAGGAAAACATTCTGCCATGACCTGTTTCTTTCAGGATTTCAGCAGCATCACCATCCGGCGGTCCAACACAAACTATTGGCTTGCCGGATGCGATATACTCAAATATTTTCCCGGTAATAATGCTTCTGTTACTCTTATGAACAGGAATGATCAGTAAAAGAACTGAAGTTTCGAGCATATACTTTATAGCAGTGGGATGATCAACATAACTAATAAACTCAACAGGCGCTGCTCCCGATCGGGATAGGATCAGATCTTTTTGTTTTGGAGTGACAGTCCCGATAAATTTTAACCTGTAATTGTACCCTTCTTCTCTTATAAAATCAAGGGCATCGAGAAACACTGTAACAGGATAGGTATCAGAGAGAGTGCCGGTGTAAGAAATTGTAAAAATTTCAGGAGAAGAAGAGTCAAGTCCTGCAAAATCATCATCATCAAAACCGTTTGTAATAACTGTGATTTTGTTTTCTGCACCACAAAGCTTTGAAGAAAACAGGGCTTTCAATGAACTTCCCACAGTTACTATTTTGTCTGCCTTATTGAGAACTTTTTTCTCATAAGCCGAATCTATCAATTTTGAGATAAATGTCGGATAGAACAGATTATAATAATATATATCAGTCCATGGATCGCGCAGGTCGGCAATCCAATTTATCCCCGGATATTTCTTTTTGATCTTTAATCCAATAAGCTGAGTCGAATGAGGGGGGCTTGTTGTTATGACGTGTGTGATATTTCCNNGGAAGGAAAAAGTTGCCTCTGATGAATCGAAGAATCCTTCCTTTTAGTGTGTTGTCTATATTATAAGCAAAGCCCGCAGCAGGAATTCTGGTCTTGTCTTTTTTATAAATAGCAAAATAATCTGTAGCGCGGGTTAGGTGAATTTCCAGTTCAGAAGACAGATTCTTCAAAAGTGAATTGTCAGTAACAGGATATGCAGCATATTCAGGATCAACTGTAAGTATTACCGGCTGCCATCCATATAAAGGGAGATATTTCGAGAATTTAAGCCAGCGTTGCACGCCGGCTCCTCCGCTTGGAGGCCAGTAGTAAGTGATTATCANNTTGTAAAAGTTGTAAAAGTTGTAAAGGTTTTATTATACATTAATTTACTTCAATGAATTAATGAGTTTATTAAGAAGGATACTTACTTCGATGCATTTGTTTTCAATATCCTGATACAATTTATCTTCAATGAATTGAAGATCCTTGCTTAACAAGAATAAGTATCTGACTTCTTCAAGTGATCCACGTGAAATGTAAAGAAATCGTAAAAAATCATTAGTTGAGCTACGATCATGACCTTCAACAATATTTGTCGGTATAGAAGTACCTGCTCTTCTGATCTGACTGATCAGATTAAATCTTTCAGTTTCCGGGAAGGAATTTGTTATGGAGTAGATGTCAATAGCCAATTGATGTGATTTCTTCCAAACCATTAAATCCTTCCAGTGATGTTGTGCCATTTGCTAAATTTCAAAATATAAATGATGTTACAATTATATACTACTGAAATTCAATTACCACAACCTGTAAAGGTTATACAACTTTTACAACCTCTACAACCTCTACAACAATTTCAATAGACTTNNACGCTCTTATCTTCAAGAGTCTGGTGATCAATGGTTATACAATATGGAGTACCGATTGCATCCTGACGTCTGTATCTTCTGCCGATAGAATCTTTATCATCATACTGACAGTTAAAGTCAAATTTAAGATCATGCACAATTTTTTCAGCTATTTCAGGCAGCCCGTCTTTCTTCACGAGAGGCATAACTGCAAGTTTGACAGGAGCCAGAAACGAAGGAAGTCTTAATACCACACGTGTATCGGTGCTGCCATCCTCTTTTTTCAGTTCCTCCTCCTGATATGCGGCAGAGATTACCTGAAGAAACATCCTGTCAACGCCAATTGAAGTTTCTATCACAAAAGGCACGTACGATTCACCCTTTTCAGGATCGAAATATTGCAGTTTTTTCCCACTGTATTCCTGATGCTGTTTTAGGTCATAGTCAGTTCTTGAATGTATTCCCTCTACCTCTTTAAATCCGAACGGAAATTTAAACTCGATATCCGTCGCAGCATTAGCATAATGAGCCAGTTTAACATGATCATGGAACCGGTAATTCTCACTTCCGAAACCCAGCGCCTGATGCCATTTCATCCTGACTTCTTTCCATTTTTTGAACCATCCCAGTTCACTTCCGGGCTGGACGAAGAATTGCATCTCCATCTGTTCAAACTCTCTCATCCTGAAAATGAACTGCCGGGCAACAATCTCATTGCGGAATGCCTTTCCAATCTGAGCAATTCCAAATGGGATCTTCATCCTGCCTGTCTTCTGGACATTGAGAAAATTCACAAATATCCCCTGGGCGGTTTCGGGACGAAGATAGATTTTGTTGGCACCTTCTGCCGTTGAGCCCATCTCGGTAGAAAACATCAGGTTAAACTGTCTGACTTCTGTCCAGTTACGGGTACCTGATATAGGACAAACAATTTCATTATCGATAATAATCTGCCTTAATTCAACCAGATTGGATTCATTAAGAGCTTTTGAAAACCTGGCATTCAGTTCATCTATTTTCACCTGGTTAGCCAGGACCCTTGGATTTGTCTCCCTGAATTTATTTTCATCAAATGCTTCCCCAAACCGTTCCTTTGCTTTGTCTACTTCTTTGGTGATCTTGTCCTCAATTTTTGCGAGGTGCTCTTCTATAAGAACATCTGCCCTGTATCTTTTTTTCGAATCTTTATTGTCTATCAGAGGATCATTAAAAGCATCAACATGACCCGAAGCTTTCCAGATTGTCGGATGCATGAATATGGCTGAGTCGAGACCCACAATATTATCATTGAGAAGGACCATACTATCCCACCAGTATTTCTTGATATTATTCTTCAGTTCAACTCCATACTGACCATAATCATAAACTGCACTCAATCCGTCGTAGATCTCACTTGATGGGAAAACATATCCGTATTCCTTGCAGTGTGCTACGAGTTTTTTAAAATTATCTTCCTGAGCCATAATCGATTTATTTTACTTTAGCGGGAGACAAAAGTAATTCAAAATCTTGTGTTTTACAAGGCGAGGGACAAAGGGGGTCATTAGAAGCTTATTCAAAAAATCTATTTGTATCTTTGCCCGGTGTTTTTTTAAATTGAAATGAAAAAGAAAACTGATTTTCTGGTAATAGGTTCAGGTATTGCAGGACTCTCCTTCGCCCTGAAGGCTTCAAAATATGGTAAAGTTACGGTTGTTACCAAGGCAAATATTGAAGATACAAACACAAAGTTTGCACAGGGAGGTATTGCTGCCGTATTCAGTGAACCAGATAATTTTGAGAAACATATAAGCGATACTCTTATTGCCGGCGGCGGAATCTGTAATGAGGAAGTTGTAAGAATGGTAGTTCAGGANNTACGATCTGGCTAAGGAGGGTGGACATACTGAGTATCGGATACTTCATCATAAAGATAAAACCGGAGAAAACATCCAGAAAACTTTAACTGATAGGGTCAGAAATGAGCCAAACATAGAGATACTTGAACATCATTTTGCAATTGAGATACTTACACAGCATCATCTCGGCGAAATTGTAAAAAGAAATTATCCGGATATTAAATGCTACGGTGCATATGTTGCCGATCTCATTAACCAGAAAGTGATTACCCTGCTTTCGAAAGTGACCATAGTTGCTACAGGTGGAATCGGAAATGTTTACCTTACCACTACAAATCCTGAAATTGCCACCGGCGATGGAGTAGCAATGGTTTACAGGGCAAAGGGCACAATTGAGAATATGGAGTTCGTCCAGTTTCATCCTACTTCACTATACGATCCTGAAAGAAAACCTTCATTTCTTATTACAGAGGCTTTACGCGGTTATGGAGCAGTGCTGAAGAATCTTTCGGGGGAGAAGTTCATGAACAGGTATGACAGCAGAGGGTCTCTTGCACCACGTGATATTGTTGCCAGAGCAATCGATAATGAACTGAAAATATGGGGAGATGACCATGTATGGCTCGATTGCAGACATCTTAGCAAGCAAGGTCTTATTGACCACTTCCCTAATGTTTATGAACATTGTCTTGAAAGAGGTATCGATATAACCAAAGATATGATACCTGTTGTGCCATGTGCGCATTATTCCTGCGGTGGCATAAAAGTAGATATCAACGGACAAAGTAATATTGACAGGCTTTATGCTTTAGGGGAAGCATCTTCTACAGGGTTGCATGGTGCAAACAGGTTGGCATCCAACTCATTAATTGAGGCTGCGGTATATGCTCACAGGGCAGCAATTCATTCGGGACCCAGGCTGGGCGAACTGACATTTGAGGAGCAAATACCTTTATGGGATTATAAAGGGACAACCCACCTCGAGGAAATGGTTCTCATTACCCAAAGCTGCAAAGAAGTGCAGATGATAATGAGTAATTACGTTGGTATTGTCAGGTCGGATATCAGGCTGGAGAGAGCTATGATCCGTCTGGATATTCTATATGAAGAGACCGAAAGACTTTATAAAAAATCTCTTATATCAAAGAAAATATGCGAATTAAGGAACCTTATAAATGTCGGCTATATAATAATAAAAATGGCGCAGAACAGACATGAAAGTGTCGGACTGCATTATTCAATTGATTATCCAAGGAGAACGAGCTCCGAATTTTAAAAACATCTTTTCATATGAATCATCTGGAATCTGCATTTAACGTCAAAAACGCTTTCTGGCGATATCTTCTTATGTTTGCGTTAATACTTATTGCAGCCAACACATTAGGAGCCATACCATTGATACTTTCCTTGCTGGTAAGATCCGGTTCAGATGCTGCAGTGTTTTCAAAGTATGCTGCAAATCCGAATGATTACAGCATAATCGGGCTTAGTCCAAACGCAGGATTCTTAATTATACTTTTCCCGTTTATTGCCGGTTTAATAGCGTTTATCATTCTCGTTAAGCCTCTGAATCATCGCACACTTAAGACGACAATAAACGGAACTAAAAAAATCAGATGGAACAGGTTTTTTATATCCGCCGCGGTCTGGATTATACTATCAGGTCTTTACCTCTTCTTTAATCTCAAAATTGATCCCGCTAATTTCACTCTAAATAACAAAACAGATTCACTTATCATTCTTTCAATAATTTCAATACTTTTCATACCATTTCAGGCAGCACTGGAAGAAATTCTTTTCAGAGGCTATCTTATGCAGGGTTTTGCTGCCCTGGTTAAAAACAGATGGTTTCCTGTAATAATGACATCAATCCTTTTCGGTCTCCTGCATGGATTGAATCCGGAAGTAAAGGAATTTGGATTCTTTACTATGATGCCTCAATATATTGTTTTTGGACTGATATTTGGTATTATAACAATTCTTGACGATGGTATTGAGGCGGCAATGGGGGCGCATGCCGCTAATAATATCTTCCTGTGTATTATGGTAACAAGTGAATCTTCAGCTTTGCAGACTCCAGCTATTTATGCACAATACAATATTCATCCGTGGATTGAATTCACTGCCCTTCTGGTTACTGGGATTATTTTTATCTCGGTCCTGAAATTTATTTTCAAATGGGATACATTTCCTCTTCTGTTTAAGAAAATCCGGGTTGGACTTAATACCCCCTCCCGCTTCGCGGGATCCCCCTAAAGGGGGAATCGTACTGTGACGTCTCCGGAAATATTGAGCATAATCAAACTAGCCTACTTTGAGGAATGGGGCGATACTTGAAGAAGCTAAATATTGTATATTGAAGTCTTATCCTCGCTTCTGAAATCACCCCACTTTTCTCTGATCTCATTTATGATGACCTTGATATCGTCGACGTCTGTTGCAGTAAGAAGTTTCAGGCGTGTTTCCTTAAAATGAGGCAATCCTTTAAAGTAATTGGAAAGATGACGGCGCATTTCAAATATAGCTCTCTTGCCCTCCTTGTATTCCAGCGATTTGTCGAGATGCTGAATAGCGAGATCGGCTTTCTCGTTAATGGATGGTTCAGGTAAAAATTCACCAGTTTTCAGATAATGCTTTATATCGCGAAAGATCCATGGTCTTCCTACTGTTGCACGACCTATCATTATGCCATCGACTCCGTACCTGTCAAACACTTCTTTTGCTCTCTCAGGACCATCAATATCTCCGTTTCCTATTATAGGTATTTTGATTTTGGGATTGTTTTTTACCTCACCAATGAGTGTCCAGTCAGCACTTCCTTTATACATTTGGGCTCTGGTTCTCCCGTGAATTGTCAATGCCTGAATACCAACATCCTGGAGCTTTTCAGCAATATCAACAACCGATTTGTTTTCTTCATCCCATCCCAACCTGGTCTTGACCGTCACCGGCAGCTTCACTGCTTTAACAATGGCTTCAGTCATTTCAATCATCAAAGGTATGTTACGAAGCATCCCGGCACCGGCTCCCCGGTTGGCAATTTTTTTAACCGGACAGCCAAAATTGATATCAATCAGTTCAGGTTTTGCCTGTTCAGCAATAAGAGCTGCCTCTACCATCGAATCGATCAGATGACCATATAACTGAATTCCGATCGGTCTTTCAAAATCGTATATATCAAGTTTTTTGATACTTTTCTGGCCGTCCCGGATAAGACCGTCAGATGAGACAAATTCAGTATACATAAAATCAGCACCATTCATTTTACAGATCATTCTGAAAGAAGGATCTGTAATGTCTTCCATTGGCGCCAGGAATAATGGATATTCGCCTAATATTGTGTTGCCTATTTTCAAATTATGAAAATATTAAATTTGAATGCGTTATGGTAAGTACGTTGCATGCAACGTACCTACAAGTGCATATTTGTTTATATTTAAGTGCTGCAAAATTACTAAAACGAACGATAATAGGAGAAATTTCAATCTGAACAGGGAATCGCCTCTTTATCAGCTTCTTGTTTCAATATTAATTATTCTGGGAGTTGGGGGTGTTGTGGGACAATCTAAATGCACCTATTAATTTTCCCCTGTGGCACCAGGCAATTTATTTGCCTTTGCCCATAGCATTCAGTCTTATGATTTTGTTCTATTTCAGGAATAAGAAAACTTATCGATAATCTCAAAGGGAGTGAAGATCATTCAGGCGGCTGTCATTCAGCAGCATGAGGTTTATCACGCTCTCCTCTCCTGTAAAAATATACAAGCCCATATTCTTCACACAAATTTTTTCTGATTTCTTCAGGAAGTGAATTGTGGGTATTTTCAACTTCATTCCATAATTTAAGTATTATTTCATCAGCTTCCTTTCTGAGGCTCTGATTCTTTTCGGTGTAATCGATGGTCCTTTTGGCAAGTGTGTTATGATAGGTCCAGGCTTCAATAAAATTTTCAAATCTTACTTTTACAACAGCTATGGTAGGGTTAGTGATCGGGCTCCCTCCTTTTTTTATTCTGAACTCTTCCCCCTCTATTATCCTTCTTCCCCAATTCATTAAATCATGCTCCGTATTAAAAGATGGAACAGTTGATTCATCTGTCGCAAGTCCGAAAAAGGCCCTTGTTTCTGCAGGTAATTCACCACGGAATATTGCCATATTCATAACTCTGATAAAGTGTGTCAGATAGACCCTTGCTTTTCTTACAATTTCGTTATAATCCCTGCTTTTTTTATTCTGTGAAGTCAATGCATGTCTGTATAACTGCAGGTTGTGATCGAATTGTGGCAGAAATTTCTGGAGCCGGACAATTGTTTTCGATGAATAAGCCAGCTTATTTGGCGGAAGCTCTTTCCCCTTTTCAAGGGCAATTTTCATCGCCTTTATGCGGGCAGTGTCAGTGTTGGGCAATCTTCTGTAAGGCATATTCGGGTTGGATTGATAGTAATATGATTATAAGAAGTACGAATATAACCAAGATTTGTTAATTATAATCTCTCTTCGCAGCATATTTATCTGATTATTAAAAATATCAACTTGCCAGTTTCAGGTTTCAGTGTTTTGCAATCAGTTTAACGAAAAACAACACTTTAGGTTACATAAAATGACGGGAAAGTTATCACGGTTGGCGCCAAACTTTAGACACTCCATACTTTTCTTTTGCTTTATCGTGATGGGCATGCTAACTTAGTGGTCTCTAATCATAAATACATTGAGATATGTTTAAAAGTGAAGTATATACCAGAAGGAGAGAGGAACTCCATAAAAAAGTTAAATCAGGAATAGCACTTTTTACAGGCAATTCTGAAGCTCCGATGAATTATCCTGACAATACGTATCATTTCAGACAGGATAGTGATTTTTTATACTTTTTCGGACTCGATCTTCCTGGATTCATCGGGCTTATGGATTTCGATTCAGGAAATGACCGGATATTCGGCAACGATTATGATATGGATGATATCATCTGGATGGGCCCTCAGCCTACTGTAAAAGAGCTGGCTCTCCGATGCGGTATCTCCGATACAGCACCAACTAAAAAGCTGGAAGAAATAGTTAAGGATACTCTTTCAAAAAAGAGAAAAATCCATTTTCTTCCGCCTTATCGCGGCGAAACGAAAATGAAACTGGGAATTCTGCTGAAGGAAAACCCCTGCCAGATGAAAACACTGGCATCAACTGATCTTATAAAGGCTGTTATCTCTATGAGATCCCTGAAAGAAAAAGTTGAAATCGACGAAATTGAAAAGGCTGTTGATATAGCATATGAAATGCATGTTACTGCTATGAAGATGTGTAAGCATGGGGTAAGAGAACAGGACATATTCGGAACCATTGAAGGTATTGCCCTTTCAAAAGGGGGAGGTACCTCGTTCCCTATAATCCTGAGCATAAACGGACAGACTCTGCACAACCATTCGCATGGCAATCTCCTCAGCAAAGGAAAGATGATGGTCACAGATGCAGGTGCCGAAACAAACCTGCATTATGCCTCTGACATAACCCGTACAACTCCTGTCGGAGGTAAATTCAACCAGAAGCAAAAAGATATTTATGAAATTGTACTGAAAGCCAACACTGAAGCCATAAAGGCAACCCGTCCAGGTATTTCAAATCGTGATCTGCATTTTATGGCCTGTAAGATTTTAGTGACTGAGATGAAAAACCTGGGGCTGATGAAAGGTGATGCTGACGAAGCTGTTGCTGAAGGTGCACATGCTCTTTTCATGCCTCATGGTCTTGGTCATATGATGGGCCTGGATGTTCATGATATGGAAGCTCTTGGCGAAAATTATATCGGGTATAACGAAGAGGTAAAAAGAAGTGACCAGTTTGGTACTTCCTTCCTGCGGTTTGCATTGCCATACAAACCTGGTCATGTTTTTACTGTTGAACCCGGATGTTATTTCATTCCTGAACTTATAGAAAAGTGGAAAGCTGACAGGAAACTTACAGACTTTATCAATTATAGCAAGATAGAAGGCTATATGTCAATTGGAGGTATTCGTATTGAGGATAATGTCCTGATTACCGAAAAGGGGCATAAGCTTCTCGGTAAACCAATACCAAAAACCGTTAAAGAAGTAGAATCAGTCTGCTCCTGAAAGTATTACCTCTGTGCAACTCTGTGCTTCTCAGTGAATCTCTGTGTAAGTTCTTAATTTTATTACACAGAGATCCACGGAGGATCAACAGAGAACCACAAAGAAAGATTACCCTTATATTTATGAATCGACTTTTTGCAATAAGTGATATTCATGGATGTTTCAGACCATTTTATGAACTGATAGTAAATGTCATTGATCTGAAAAAATCGGACAGGCTAATATTACTTGGAGATTATATTGATCGCGGAGAACAAAGCAAGGAAGTTATAGATTTCATTATTGATCTTCAAAAAGCTGGGTTCGACGTAAAAGCTCTTATGGGGAATCATGAACTAATGCTTATCGACTCCTGGTATGATCCTGATCGCATGCCCTTATGGTCGATGAATGGAGGACTCCTGACGTTACAGAGCTTCGGCGTGGGAAATATCAGAGAAATTGATAAAAACTATCTGGAATTTTTTAATTCACTTGGTTATTATCTGATTCTGGGCAATATGATCTATGTTCATGCAGGATTTAATGATCTTGCACCGGATCCTTTTTCGGATAAACAAGGTATGGTTTGGGAATGCAGCATTTCCTATCAGAATCCTCTGTTATCCGGGAAAACTATAATTCATGGCCACCGTCCAAAAACAATCTCCTATGTAACAAGGCTGCTTAGCGATCAATCGCCTGTTATTCCGATTGATACCGGTTGTGTATATGCAAAGGAAACTGGTTACGGTTTTCTTTCTGCACTTGAATTAAACAGCATGACTCTCTATTCCGTTGCTAACTTCTGAATGTCTGTTCTGTGACCCTCAGTGTAACTAAAATAAGTACTAACACGGAGTTACACGGAGAAGCACAGAGTTACGCAGAGACTAGTATTTCAAAATGCTATTTTATCTTTTCAAGCGTTTTATAACACTGATATAATCCACGGGGTACGTGAAAACAACCTTTCCATTTTCCTCCTTTAAGTGGAAGCAGCACCTCCCCCTGGCGGTTCAGATAACCAAACCATTCAGGATATTCCTTATCCTTGAAATGTTCCCAGGTGTATTCATGCATGATCTCAAACCATTTAAGACAGTCTTTTGATCCTGTGAGCTGATATCCTTTGATCATAGAGATAAGCGTTTCAACATGAACCCACCACAATTTCTGATCCCACTCAAGCTGTTGTGCAGGATGCCCCTTTCTATCGAGAAAATAGAAAATTCCACCGTATTTTTTATCCCATCCGTATTCAACCATTTGTACTGCAATTCCGGCAGCAGTTTTTATCAGATCGGGCCTGTTGAGTCTTTCTCCAAGATCCATGATAAACCACATGGCTTCTATTGCATGTCCCGGATTCAGAAGACGTCCTTCGAATGTATCTGAAAGTTCATTGTCGAGAGTCAGGTTTTCTACAACAAGGCCGAGTTCGGGACGATAAAAGACATCCATCACCTCATGAATGCATGTATCGATGGTTGTGTTTAAAAAATCTTTTTCAAGCAGATGTTCAATCTCAAGTGCCAGGTTACACAGGATCATTGGTAAAGCGAAATTCTTAAGACTCCTTGTCCCGGGATGTGATTTATCCCATTTCCCTTTGGGATTATTCACTTTTGAGAGAATAATGTCGAAAGTCTTACGTGCAATATCGGCATATTCCTGGTTTCCGCTGGCTTTGCTTAACTGACCGAATGCCATTGTTGCGAATGTATACGAAAAAATATTATAAGGCTCAATGATAGGTTTTCCTTCCTGTGTGAGAGAAAAATACCAGTTATAATTACCATCGTGGCCGTATTTCTTCAGGAATTCCCCGCCCTGCAGGGCACATTTCAACCATTCCGGATTCTTCTCCAGGTTGTTGTAAAGCACTGAGAACTGCCATACTTCACGGCCCTGAAGCCAGACAAATTTGTCCGTGTCGAAAACATTTCCTGCCCTGTCGAGACAGGTGAAATATCCTCCGTATTTAGTGTCTTGTGACCTGTTCAGCCAGAACGGCATGACATTATTCAGCAACTCATCCTTGTAAAGTTTTGATAACTGTTGAAAGTCCATGGAAATTAGGTATTAAATTGTAAATGATAATTATGTAATTAATTGGCCAGAAGTCCGGAGACCGAAGTCCGAAATAAGATATATAGCTTCCGACTTCCGACTTCAAGCTATTTCTTCCCTTTCTGAATCCACATTTCTTCAATTTCTTCAAGTGATTTTCCGGTAGTTTCAGGCAATAATTTCCATACAATAAGCATATATGGAATGCACATCACGGCGAACAGCCAGAATGTTCCTGCAGGTGAGAGCGCAGATAGCATCAGAGGCGTGAGCTGTCCAATGAGATAAGTACCTATCCATAGTGACAATCCGGCAATAGACATTGCAGCACCTCTCACTTTCACCGGATACATTTCCGAAAGGAGAACAAATATTACCGCACAGATAGAAATAGCGCAGCAGAAAATATAAAAAAGGAAGAATATCAGCAGAAAAACTGAAGGGATACCCAGATTTGTGCCAAAGGCAAAAAATACACCAATTAAAACCAAAGCGATTATCATACCTGATACTCCCCAATAAACGAGTTGTTTCCGACCCACTTTATCGATAATAATAAGGGCCAGAATGGTAGTTAACATATTAACCAGACCAACCAGCGACTGATAAAATAATGAATCGCCGCTTGACAAACCACTCTCCTTGAAAATCGTTGGCCCATAATAGAGCACGGCATTTACACCCATGAACTGTCCAAGCATTGCGAGAGCCACTCCGATAAACAGAGCCAGCCGGAAACCTGGCTGGAAAAGCATCCGCCAATTAGTATTTGTTTCAGAAGCAACCAGGTTTTTTACATTATTGATCTGGTTTCCTGCTTCCTTTTCCCCATAGATTTTCTTCAGTATTATAGCTGCTTTTAATTCCTGTCCCTTTACTATCAGCCATCTGGGGCTTTCCGGGATCAGAAAGAGTACTATAAAAAATAAAAGTGCAGGAAGAGATTCCATTCCCAACATTCCCCGCCAGACCTCACTGCCGAAAATTTTATTGTATAACCCTGTTGTTGCACCTTTCTCAAGAAGAGAAACTGAATACTGATGCAAACCATAATTAGCAAGATAAGCTCCAAGGAAGCCTACGGTAATTGCAAGCTGGTACATTGAAACAAGCCTTCCCCGAAAGCTGGGAACAGAAATTTCAGCGATGTAAAGCGGAGAAATAACTGATGCCACACCTATGCCTATTCCGCCCAGAATTCTGGCAATGACCAGTTGTACCTCATTTCCTGCAACCATACACCCTATCCCCGATACGGAAAATAACACCGCAGATAGGAGAAGTACTATTTTTCGTCCGAATTTATCGCTCAGAGAACCTGCAACCATAACACCAGCGATAGAACCTGCGAGAGCACATCCGACGTACCATCCTTTGGTAATGTTATTGAGGTGAAACTGTAATGAAACCTGATCCACTGTTCCGGATATTACTGCCGTATCATATCCGAAAAGAAATCCCCCCAGGGAAGCAACTATTGACAGCCAGACAACATATATTATCTGATTCGAATGTTCCTTCATAATTATTTAATATTAAAGTATTCTTTGTACCGGTCGTACAGATGACCTGCCTGAATATAAGCTGATTGGGGACTCATGAAATGGGAAAATTCAAATGTAATACCTTTGTCATAGCCTGCACGTTTGGCAGCCTCGAGTTTTAACCTGAGTTTATCGAACTTGATAGGAAAAAATCTTATCGGCATATCCCGGTCGAAGGTCTCCGCATTTGTCCAGCATTTCATTTTATACTTATCTGCCAGTTTTTTATTTACCGAGAAAAATGCATCGAGTTCATCATAATCGATATGACCATCCTGAAATGCACATGCATCCACTACATCATGAATCCCATCGAAGATTTCTCCCCACTCTTTTTCATGTTCCTGAACAGATACAGATTTTGCTTTTGTGAGATCTCCTGAAGCTGCCTCTACCGCTTTTGAACCATCAATCCAGGGTGAAATGAAAGTGGGAAGACCACCTGAAACATCTTTGCACTGCTTACCCATAGCATGAAATGCTCCTATTGCTCCCTTCGTTTTCCTGCTGATCTCGCCGCTGATATACCATCCCTGAAAGCTCTTGTATTTGCTGCCATAGTTTTTCCACACCTCATCGATCACATATTTATTGTCTTCTATCTCCCACGACATATCACCGGTATCCCAGTATCTCCCGGAATCATATAATCCGAAATAGAATTTCAGACCGTATTTTTCAGCGAGACGTAAATACATATCAAGCAAGTCAACTGAGGGCATATAACAACCTTTCTTAAGAAGATATTCGGAAGGAAATGTTATGAATTTTCTGTAACCGGAACGGATCATGATTACAGTGTCAATGCCTATTGCTTTCATATGGCCGAACTCAATATCCCATTCTTTTTCTCCCCAGTTCTGATGAGGTATATCATGCGATATTTCATCCAGAAACGTTCCGGTTATCGTCAGAGCATTCCCCTTTGGTACTATTAATTTCGATTCAGGATAATTAACAGGAGCCGGAGTATTTTCATTGCTCGCACAGGCTGTTAACGGAACTGCCAGAGTAGCCATTCCGGCCAGGGCTGATTTTGTCAGGAAATCACGGCGTGAATGTTCAGCTTTCATCTATTATATGATTTAATGAATAATCCTCTTTTTGAGAAGTATTTACAAAGAGGTGGTTTTACAGGTAATTATTGTCAGTCGAAGACAAATATACAATATCTTAAATTTAATCAAGGCTGGAAACATCAAAGTTAACTGCGATAAGCAATATTATCTTTCAGGCCATTGTGTTTCGATTCCCTGGGAATGAATAAGATTTTGAAATTCCCCAAGCAATTCTTTATTTTCTCGCACAACTCTTGGAATTACTCTCCTGTTCAGGGAATGGGCAACAAGTGAGCCGGCAGCTTCTCCGATATTCCACTCTACCGGGTGTAGCCTGTAGCAGCCATTTGTAATATGTGTTGTACCAATATTTTTATTTGCAGGAATCAGATTTTCAATGCGTTCCGGAATAAGCGCGCCCAACGGAATCTGAAATGGGAGGGAGTCAACATCAATGTAGTTTGTTCCTGCCGTTGATGGATGGAGATCTATCCGGTAATAACCAACCCCGACACTATCGTAAAAATCAGCAGCAGTAATATCTTTTGTTTTGCCTGTTATCAAAGATCTGTTTTCAAGACCGACATGCTCCTCCCGGACTGTGAATAATGCTTTTATACGTCGTGATTCGCGGATATATGGATACTTGGCCAAGCCGTCTTCTGTACCTAAAATGTCACCGCGAAGCCTTATTCCTGGCCACCCATAACCTTTGTCAGGGCGTGGAGCTTCAGTCTGCAGCCAGTATAAAAGNNACAATTGTAATATCACTTTGATAAGTATTTGGAACGAAATTATTTTTATTTATTATCCTGCGGTAAGTCCAGATATTAAATAAAGATGTGGGATTAATCTCCTCAGGATTGCACCCAACTACTACTGGTTTCAGTGTTATAGGATCTGTATAGCATAGATCAAGAAGTTTTCCAGGCCACCCGGGATTCAGTTTCGGTTTATAACTCTGCCAGAATTCATAGTCGGCAGGTTTGTCAATTACATGGTTTTCACCGGGAATATAGTCCATGGCAAAACAGACAGTAAAGGCCTGGTTATTTTCAGGATTGGCTTTTTCAGGTGCATGCAACTCTCCGGTATCCTTTTTGGATTCTGTGCCTGTAATAAACTCAGTTGTTGTTAGTGGAAGCAGATCACCTAGTTCTGTAGCATCAATAAAATATGGGGCTGAAAGAACAATGCTATTTCCATAAATCTGGTTAATTGCTTTTAAAGAGTTAACCTGATTACCTGTAACATCAGCGCTAAAGATTTTATAATCAGTCAGTAATACTAGTTTTTTTGAACTTATATATGGAGCAAGCATATCGCGAAGTACTGCCAGCGCCACACGGGGTTCATGACACAGTCGGGATACTGAACCATCGCCAGGATTCAGGTATTTGTTAGCTCTTGCTGTTTCTGTAAGAGGGTAATTACGACTATAATACTGCCGGATTGAGTTTCGGAAATCGCGGTAAAGTTTTGTTGACCCATGAGTCTCTATCCATTGATGTTCATCAGGAGGTACACCCTGTTGAGTTATCTGCCCTCCTATCCAGTCTGTCTCCTCTGTCAGAATAACACTTAAATTATTTCTCAATGCAGCCATAGCAGCGGCGCAACCACCCAATCCACCACCACAGATCACCACGTCTGCTGAAAGTTCTTTGTTTTTTTCAGGAGTATATTTAGTCTTTTCTGGAGAACTGATAAACTCTGGAAAGCCGCGAAAGGATGTAACTGCAAGTGCTCCGCCTGAAACTGATAAAAGTTTAACAAATTTTTTCCGGTTCATTCCATGTATTTATTCAGTAAGGGTAATATTTCAGAATGCTTTATAGAATTCTCTGTTCATTCTGGCGATATTTGCAAGTTTGATCTCCTTAGGGCACTGAGCTTCACAAGCTCCTGTATTTGAGCAGTTACCAAATCCGACTTTATCCATCATATCAACCATAGCTCTTACTCTTTCCCTGGCCTCAATGCGTCCCTGCGGCAAAAGAGCAAACTGTGAGATCTTTGCCGAAACAAATAACATTGCAGATGCATTTTTGCAGGCTGCCACACATGCACCGCACCCTATACAAATAGCTGATTCAAAGGCCTCATCAGATTTTCCCTTTTGCACAAGAATTGAATTGGCTTCGGGAGCGGCCCCGGTATTTACTGAGATAAATCCACCGGCAATCTGGATCTTGTCAAAAGCTGATCTGTCGACAATGAGGTCTTTTATAACCGGAAAGGGTTTTGCCCGCCAGGGTTCTATCCAGATGGTCTCATTTTCCTTAAAATATCTCATGGAAAGGTGACATGTTGTTATTGCAGGTACTGGTCCGTGTGGATGACCATTAATGTACATTCCGCATGACCCGCAGATTCCTTCGCGACAGTCATGATCAAACGCTACCGGATCTCTGTCTTCTTCAACAAGCTTTTTGTTGAGAGCATCAAGCATCTCAAGGAATGCCATTTTAGGAGATACGTCATCCATCTGATAAGTCTCAAACCCACCCTTGGATTTTGCATTTTTCTGGCGCCATATTTTTAGTGTAAGCTTCATATGCTTCCCGATTTTCAAAAAAGTTAATACTCAGAAGAATCTTTTGTCTTTTTAATATGGGTATGCGGTGTGAGGTATGTGGTATGCGGTATACGGGAAATGTATATCCTCTTTTTGCCGCTTACCGCAAACCGCGTACCGCTTGCCATTATTTGTAGCTCCTTACTTTCATCTCCACCTCCTCAAACTTAAGTTCTTCCTTGTGCAGTATAGCAGGTTTCCCTTCCCCGGCAAATTCCCATGCAGCAACATAGGCGAACTCATCATCATTTCTGAGAGCTTCCCCTTCAGGTGTCTGATATTCTTCCCTGAAATGCGCTCCGCAAGATTCTTTTCTTGCAAGGGCATCATTAACCAACAGTTCGCTTAGTTCAAAAAAGTCAGCTACCCTGCCTGCCTTTTCAAGTTCCTGGTTAACCTCATCCGATCCGCCGGGAACATTAAGATCTCTCCAGAATTCATCTTTTAGTTCTTTTATCAGAGTGAGCGCTTTCTTCAGTCCTTCTTCATTCCGTACCATTCCGCAGTGGTCCCACATAATCTTGCCCAAACGTTTATGAAAAGATGAGGCATTTTGTTTTCCTTTTATTGAAATAAATTTATTAAGTCTTTCAATAACTGCTTTTTCAGTCTCTTCAAATTCTGGTCGTTCAGTTGAAATTTTAGGAACACGGATCTCATCTGCCAGATAATTATTAATAGTGTTTGGCAGAATAAAATAACCATCGCCTGATGCCTGCATAAGAGAACTGGCTCCCAGGCGGTTTGCTCCATGATCAGAAAAATTGGATTCCCCAATCGAATATAGTCCGGGAATTGTGGTCATAAGTTCGTAGTCAACCCATAATCCGCCCATTGTGTAATGGCCGGCCGGATAAATTCGCATCGGTTCTTCATATGAATCGATCCCTGTTATTGTTTTGTACATGTCAAACAGATTACCATACCGGCTTTCTATGACCGCTCTCCCAAGTTTTTTTATGGCGTCCCTGAAGTCAAGATTGACAGCAAGCCCCGTTTCTCCGACACCATAACCGGCATCGCATCTTTCTTTGGCAGCCCTGGATGCGACATCTCTTGGGACAAGATTGCCGAAAGTAGGATACCTTCGTTCGAGGTAGTAGTCTCTTTCTTCTTCAGGAATAGAATTTGCAGGCCGAATGTCTCCTTTTGTTTTCGGAACCCAGATACGTCCGTCATTCCGGAGAGATTCCGACATGAGTGTAAGTTTCGACTGAAATTCATTTAGTTGCGGAACAGAAGTTGGGTGAATCTGCACAAAACTGGGATTGGCAAAGAAGGCTCCTTTTTTATGAGCTTTCCAGGCAGCTGAGGCATTTGAATTTACAGCCAGGGTAGACAAAAAATAAATTGTGCCATAGCCACCGGTGGCTAGTACCACCGCGTGAGCAGAATGTCTTTCTAATTCACCAGTAATAAGATTTCTGGCTATAATTCCACGGGCTTTTCCGTCAATTAATACCAGATCCAGCATTTCACGGCGCGGATACATGGTAACATTGCCTTTTTTTATCTGCCTGTTTAGAGAAGAATATGCTCCCAGCAGACATTGTTGTCCTGTCTGTCCGCTTGAGTAAAAGGTTCTGGAGACCTGCACTCCCCCAAAGGACCTGGTATCAAGAGTTCCTCCGTAATCACGGGCAAATGGTACTCCCAATGCAGTATAATGGTCAATTACCTGGTTACTTACTTCGGCAGCCCTGTAAACATTTGCCTCACGGGCTCTGAAGTCGCCCCCTTTAATCATATCATAAAAAAGTCTGTAGGTACTGTCATTGTCGTTCTGATAGTTTTTTGCAGCATTTATTCCCCCCTGAGCAGCAACAGAATGTGCCCGTCGTGGTGAGTCCTGGTAACAAAAGGTTTTTACGCTGTATCCGAGTTCTCCAAGTGCTGAAGAAGCTCCCGCTCCGGACAATCCCGTTCCAATAACTATGATTTCAAGTTTCTTCTTATTTGCGGGGTTAACAAGTTTAACAAAAGCCTTGTAATTCGTCCATTTTGTTGCTAACGGACCCTCCGGTATCTTAGAAATTAGTTTACCCATGATTATAATTTTT